>JAGQOW010000076.1 GCA_020427155.1 Planctomycetales bacterium
TGGAAATCCGGCTAGGTCCTCAGACCACTCCGCTATAATTGTTTGCTTGCGGTTTGCCGATAGTCACCAATAGGCTGTGGGTCTCCGACTGATTGAACAGTCGGTCAGCCTAAGAACTTGAGGGCTCTTGGTCCGGCGAACAAGAGTCCTCTTTTTATGCGCTCAGATCAATATAGCGAGGCCATGTGTGGAACTGTAGGGGGGCTCTGGTGAACTGTCAGCTCGCTGCAATGTGCCAGTTGCGTTTGACGGCTTGCCAGGCGAGGGTGGTGGCGGCAATTTGGCTGAATAGCAAAAGTGCCCAGCCTGCTTTTCCAGATGATATTTCGAAATAGTCGAAGGCCAATTGGGCGAGGAACATCCCACCGAGCAATAGGCCGATTGTTAGTACAGCAGCATAGAGAGGCTGACGTAGTGCACAGAAAGTGGCCATCGCAAGCGTGTAGATAAGCACAAATAGAAGGATCACAAAAGTCACGGCAGCTCCCGGATTGTTTTCGCTACGCAGTAAGTCGCCATCGGTCAGCCACAGGGCGAGTAGCATCAGCAGTCCAAAAGAGAGGGCCAGTATGAGTGCTCCAACCAAGAACTTGACGCTAAACCACAACGAGTGGTTCACAGGGCGCGATCGCCAAAAGTCCTCGACTCGTGGCTTGGAGTCTTCCAGAAACACCCCGATTCCGGTTACGAGCGTGACGAAAAAGCACACGCTCATGGTGATGCCACCCAGGACATTGCCTAGCTCATCGGCGGTTTTGCTTCTAAAATCTGCCATCCACACTGCCGCCGTCGCGACCAGCACACCCAGGACGGCAAGCAAGGCCAATGGGCCGGTCTCTCGCATTTGCTTCCAAGCCACGGCGGTCAGTTGGCTGCGCATGGGTGGAGCTAGATGTTGGTAGCCTCCTGCTCTTTGTGGGCTGGCTTCGTCGGTTCTGCGCGACGTGCCCGGCACAACTTTGCCGAATCGACGCAAGTAAAGGTTCAACAGCCAGGTATGGCCGAGGAGGGCGGCGAATAGGTGGGGCCACCAGCCCAGATGCTCAAGAGGACGTGTGTCTCTGCCGACAAATGCTGCCCCTCCAGGTGCTGCGGCGCACAGTACTTCTAAGCCGTACTTCAAGGAGGTTAGTTCCCGCCTCACTGCCAATTCCAGGCCCGTGGCCAGGACAAACCAGACGAAGCAGACAACCAGAAAGCCGATCGCTCCCGAGCGGATTTCGTCGGAACGATTCATCCCGGCAGTAGCCATCCAGAGTAACAGGCTGGAAACTCCGATGACGCCACTCAAAGTGGTCCCTGCAAGGCGATTCTGAATTCCCCAAGGTCCCGGAACTTGGAGCTCCCACGGCTCATACAACGAGAGAGTGCCGCCAAACCAAGCAAAAGTCCACCAAACACAGAAGACAACGAGTAAGGCAAACAAGGGAAGAACTACGGTCGCCAGCGCTATGAGCAGTTTCACGGTCCCCGGCTTCCACATCGGCACCGGCAGCGATTGCAAAAAAGGCAAAGTACCGCGGCCAGCCTCGCTTCCGGCAGTACTCATGCCAACAAATGTCCCTGCCAGTAGGCAATAGCACGCAGTCACAGTCATTGCTGCCATTAGCAAATAAGAATCTACACCCCAGAATCCGATGATAGTGGGTACCGCGACAACCAACGCCGTCAGTGACGCCAGTTTCCATTTATGCTCGTGCCACTCTTTCCATAACAGGCTGCGCCAGACGCTTCGTAGCGGGGGAGGGAAGTCGTTCATGTTGAACTCTCGTTCTTAATTTGCTGCAGTCAATCAGTCTCCAGCTAGGAGAATCATGACTGACTACCTGTTGGCTCAAAGGCTTGCCGCAGATGTATTGGTTCGCCTCTCTGCCCTGACACATACGCTTCGAAGATCTCATCGAGGTTGAGATCGACAAGGCGGTGCTCGACGCCCTCGCGGCAAAGCTTTTCCATAACATATTCAGCGTTTGATACGACAATTGCAGTTTCCAGTCCGTCGGGTCGCCGGTCGAGAATTACGTCTTGGTCGATCAACACCAGCGCATCATGACGAAGCGTGATCTGTTTGACGTCGCGTCTTAACGATTCAGTTTCGCATTGGCGCACGACTTGTCCACGGTCGAGAATCGCCACTTCGTCAGCAACTGGCTCGACCTCGTACAGCAAATGCGAACTATAAAACACGGTGCGGCCTTCTCCCTGCAGATGAGTGATGAGATCGCGATTGAACTGTTTGCGCATGATCGGATCGAGTCCCAACGCGGGATCGTCGAGTATCACTAGCTCTGGCCGATGGGCCAACGCCAACACCAGCCCGAGCCGCACGTTCTGACCCTTGGAGAGATGCTTGATTTTGGTTCCCAGGGGCACTTCGAATTCACGCGCATATCTCAGTGCTAACTCGTGATCCCAGGTGGGGTAGAACGGTGCGACAAATCGCAGGATCTCGGCCGCTCGCATCCAGCCGTACATCGTTTGGTCTTCCGCCAAGTATCCAACCCGACCGCGCAAAGTAAGCGGGTCGGTGGCGGGGTCGAGGCCCAGCACGCGGATCTCTCCGCCATCTCGATTCAGCAGCCCCAACAACAAGCGGATGGCAGTCGTCTTGCCTGCTCCGTTGCGACCCAAAAAAGCAAACGTTCGGCCACGCTCTACCTGCAGAGACATTCCCCGTAGTACGGGATCGCGGCGAAACGATTTAGTAACTGCATGGATTTCGATCACCGAGTCGCTCATGGCGTTGTCTCCGCTTCGGCAGGTGAGGTTTGTTGAAGTTGGTGGAGTGCTTCAGCAAGCAATTCGTGCAATTGTTCGTTGCTAAGACCCAATGCAATGCCTTGCCGGCCAAGTTGTCGCAACTCATCCAGCAAGCGGTCGCGGTGGGCTGCCAGGCTGCTTTCGCGAGCTCTGTCAGACACGAAGGTTCCTTGGCCGTGGAGCATCTCCAGCAGGCCCTCGCTCACCAGCCGCTCGTAGACGCGTAAGATCGTGTTCTGGTTGACTGCCAGCTCACGAGCCAGTTCTCGGACCGAGGGGAGTCGCTGGCCGGGACGCAGCTTGCCCGAGGCGCAGAGAGTGGCGATCTGGCTGCCAATCTGGCGCGAGATGGGCACAGCCGAGCCTTTTTCGATGCGAAGGATCATGAAAATGAGCCAAGGATTTGCCGGGTGACTACAGAACTATAACAGTTGTCTGCTGGGGCGTCAAGTGGTTTGCAACGGAGGATTGGCAATCACCCCATTAGGCGCACTTCTCCCCGGGACGGCGAGACTACCGAATGGGCTACGAGAGGGAGATGGTTCTCTTTGCTCGTGCGCTTTGAACCGCAGCTTCGGTAATCTCTTGACCGATGCGGCTGATAGCGGGGGAAAGAGGACCTTCGAGCGGACGATCGCTCTCCAAGCAATCGATGAAGTATTGCACAGGGTCTTGATGAGGCGGCTGGAGTTTGTCGCACGGCAGCTCGCGACCTGTTGGGTGCTCCGTCGATTGGATGCGTACGGTTGGCTCGTAATCGTAACTGCTGATCGTGCCTGCCGAGCCTACGACCACGAAGCCGCACTTGGGCTGCGGTTGATGAACCCAGGGATCGGTAAAGGTACCCCAGCGAGTTTCAAACTTGGAGAGTCCGGTTTCGTAACGGACTACCGTGATGCTATGCTCGTCTACCTCAAGCCCAGGTGGGGCGTCGACTGTGGTTGTCACTTCGAGAGGCCGTCGGCCGCCCATAAACCAGGTGCCGAGCGTAACACCGTAGCCCAGGTAGTCGAGCAGCGAACCGCCACCCTCCGAACGGCGGTAGAACCAACTGGTGGGCTTTGCTGCTGCTACTTCAGCCGCAGTTTTTTCGATCTTGTCGGCCGTGTGCCAGCAAGGGCCGCGATTGCCATCGTAGTAGTGTACTTCGATCACATCGCCAATCGCACCCTCGTCGATGAGCCGTTTGGTCGTCTGATGCGATGCAACCCACACCAAGGGCCAGTTGATGGCCAGCAGTTTACCTGTTGATTCAACCGCCGCGATCATTTCGTCAGCCTCGGCCAACGTGGCGGCAAAGGGTTTTTCAATGAGGATATGCACACCATACTCGGCAACTTGCCTGGTCCACCTGCCGTGTTCAGAGGTGGGGGGGCAGAGGATTGCCACATCGGGTTTGGCTTGTTCGAGGCAGACGCGATAGTCGGTGAATACGCGCTCGGCAGGAATGGAAAAGTTGGCAATCGCATCATGCATCAATTCGGGCGAATTGTGCGAGATGCCAACAATCTCGCAGCGTGGGTGTTCAAACACCTTACGCAGATTGTCGCCCATGTGGAGGTGCGCAAAATTGATACCAGCTATTCGCCACCTAGAATTGGCATGATCTTGGGTTGCCATGTGAGCCGCCCTGGAGCCTCAGCTTTCGCTTTTAACAATCGTATCGCTGGTTGATTTGTGGTCGACGGCGAGAAACGAATCATTGCCAGCAGTATCGGAGAATCGCTTGATACCAACTTGCTTGATCGCTCCGTTGCCCACTTTTTTCAACGGGGTGTAGCTCGGGTGAGGCCCTTCTTTGTAGGGGCTGTTTTGCTTGGCATTGTAGCAGCAGACCAATGCCCACCGGTCGTGAGGCGAGTGATTCTGATCGCTACGATGCAGCAGATTGCCATGGAAGAACACAGAATCGCCCGGATCCATTTCGCAATAAACGAGTTCCAACCGCTCAGCCGCGGCCTTTACACGCTCGGGATCGGCGCAGGTTTGATCGCCTAGTTTTACATGAGTTACGCGGCCCAAATGATGAGAACCTTTCAATACTTGCAGGCAGCCGTTTTCTCTGGTTGCCGCATCGACGGCAGTAAACACACTGCAAAGATTGGGATAGAGAACCCCGTTTTCGTACCAATAGCCATAATCCTGATGCCATTCCCAGGCGCCGCCCGTGACGGCCTGTTTCATGATCATCTTCGAATGGTAATGGTAGGCCTCATCTTCCAGCACTTGCTCGACGGTGTCGACCATCCGACGGCAACGTGCAAACATGCCGTAAAGATCGTCGCCCGGGTGATTCCACAGCGACAGCCGTACGCTGCCGCCCTCGCCGTCGCTTCGGCCGAAGGCGTGTTCGTCCATCGCCCGATCTTCCTTGGCCGCTCGGCGAAGCAGGTCGATCTCTTCGGGGTCAAACAAGCTTCTCACGAGGACGTAACCATCCCGCTGATAATCGGCAAGTTGCTCCGCGCTGAAGAGGCCCTGGCTCATCGGATGTGTCCTCAAATGGTGTAGGGATGAATTGTTCTAGACCGAGGCTTGCCTTGCAGGCTTGGCAAACTCGGGTTCTGCCTCAGCGAGGCAGCGTTTGATATGCCTAACTGCCTGACGGAGCCGTTCCTCGTTTTCCACCAGCGACATCCGCAGGAAACCCTCGCCCGCAGGTCCAAACCCGCTGCCGGGGCTTACTGCGACGTTGCCTCGGTCGAGCAGCAGCATCGCAAAATCCATGGTACTCATCCGCGAGCGCCAAGGCTCGGGAATCGCTTGCCAGACAAACATACCAGCCTTCGGCGGAGCGACGTCCCAGCCCAGGCGCGCCAGGCCATCGCAGAGCGCATCGCGTCGACTCTTGTAGACGAGCGATTGTTCTTCGACAGCGGCCTCGGTATCTCGCAGGGCCAGAATAGCTGCGACCTGGATCGCCTGAAACATACCGTAGTCATAATAGCCCTTGATCGTCGCCAGGGCGGAGATCATCTCGGCATTGCCCGAGCAAAACCCAACGCGCCAGCCGGCCATATTGTAGCCTTTGCTCATCGTCGTAAACTCGACGCCTACGTCGATCGCTCCGGGCGACGCCAGGAAACTTGGGGGCTTGTAGCCGTCGAACGCTACGTCGGCGTAGGCAAAGTCGCTGATCACCATCAGGTTGTACCTTTTGGCGAGTTTTACCACCTCGTCATAAAAACCCTGTTCGACGACTGCACTAGAAGGGTTGTGCGGGTAGCAAATGATAAGCAGCTTGGGCCTTGGGTAAAGAGTTTCGCAGGTGTAGGCAATGTCGGAGAGAAACTTGTCGTTATCGGCCACTGGGAGCGAGATCACGTTTCCCGAGGCCAGCGCCACGGCATAAACGTGGACTGGGAAGAAGGGCGCGGGCACCAGTGCGGTATCTCCTGCGCCCATCAGCGCCAGGCACATATGGCTGAAGCCCTCTTTCGAGCCCAGGCAGACCAGCACCTCGTTATCAGGGTCGAGTCGGACGCCATATTTTTTGAGGTATTTAGCTCCTACCTCGCGCCGCAGGTTGGCAATGCCATTCGATTTGCTGTAGCGGTGGCTGCGCGGATCACGTGCCGCCTCGACGAGTTTCTCGATGACCACTTGTTGGGGCGGATCGCTCGGGTTGCCCATTCCCAACTCGATGACATCGTCTCCGGCCACTCGCTTGTCGTAGATCATTTTATTGATCCGACCAAACAAGTAGGGCGGCAAGCGTTTGACGCGCTGCGCAACTTCCACGTGGAAGGGCTGGTTGAGAGGCGAGGAATCGGCAGACATAGGTCACACTCGACTTGGGGCATACGGGGCTCTGGCAAGACCAAGTATACCCGCTGTCGGTTCGGGACCAAAGTGGGACCAACTTGCCTGGCACCTACTTCTGGGCAGCCGTCGTCCGCACGGCGGTGTCACGTCGCAAACCCGGTTGGCTTCCCGGCGACTTGGCAGGAGGAGCGTGCGAGGTGCCTGCGAGGTAGTTGTCGACTCGAGAATTCTCGCGAATCGTTTCGAACTTCTCGGCCATGGCCAGCCTCATTTTCTTCTCCAGGATGTCTTTTCGCAGGATGTCTTGTACGTCGGCCTGGTGGACGTCGATTCGCTCGGTACGACCCTCGCAGCGGAGAACAATGAACTTATCGCCCACCTGAACAATGCCCGAGAGTTGGCCTGGTTCGAGGTTGAAAGCGACTTCTTCAAGTTGAGGTTGCCCTCCAAAGCGACCAATCGGCGGGACTTCTCCCCGCAAAGCTTTGCTGGTGGGCTCGATCGAGTATTGCTCGGCAAGTTCTCCGAAGTACTCAGGAGATTGGTTGCGGCGAGCTTTGTCCCAAACCTCCTGGGCTCGACGCATAGTTCCCAGCACAATGGCCCGACAGCGTACGCGCTGCCCGTAATTGGCCTCAAACCCTTTCTGCAAGTCCTCGGCAGTGACTTGAACTTCTTGTGCTGTAAGCTTCTTTAGCGCGGCCGAAGGCCAGACCGAGTCGCGCATGTATTGGTCTCGGCTGAGCCCCTGCCCCTCGGCTATGGTCACGAGCCATTTTGTGAGATCGGCCTGCCCTTGGTCGTCGAGGACGCCGGCAAGCTCGGCCGCGTGGCGAACTTCTGCTTCCAGATCGGCCTCGGTCACGCTCAGGTTGGACTGCTTCAGGGCTTGCTCAAGCATGAGCTGGGAGATGACGGTTTCGAGGACTTCTTCGCCGTGGCGAAGCATGCACTCCTGACTTAGTTCTTTCATCGTAATTTGATCGCCATTGACCAAGGCCACTACCCCCGGCATTGTCTCGCGGAGTTGTGGATCGTTAAACACATTCTGGATTGTTGCCGAGGCCTGTAATTGGCCGAAGAGTTCGTGTGCCAATTCGCGGAGCTTCTCGTCGCGAATTCTTTCCACCAACTCCTGCTCGACTTCCGCCCGATTCACCTGGCGAGGCGGCAGTTGGGCTTCGCATTTGAGAATCACGAATTGATCGGCCACTTTGATGATCGAGGAGATTTGTCCTGGCTGGAGGCTGAAGGCTTCCTTCTCGATGTTTTGATCGCCCACATGTCGGCGAATAGGTTGGATAAGGCCGCCGACGCTTGCACTGTTAATATCGATCGAGTGCTCGATCGCCAATCGGGCGAAGTTATCAGGCTGTGCGGTCAGTTGGGAGTGCAACTTACGGGCCAAGTCGACATTGCCGACGGCAATCAGCCGAGCGCGAACCATGGGGCCGTATTGCTTTTCGAACTCCTTATCGACTTCTGCGGGCGGTACCTGCAATTCCGAGGCAGCCAGTTTCCGAAGTGCCAGTGTTGGCCAAACGATATCGCGGGCATACTCTTGCGGCGTGATGTCTCGTTCTTTCTCCAACATTTCGAGCCATTGTTCACGACCGAGTTGGAATCGTCCTGCCATGCGATCGATCTCGGCAGCGATCTCGGCCTCGTCGATCGTAATACCACGCTTTTCACAGTGGTTGAGGATCAATCGTTTGTTGACCAGACTTTCGAGCACACTCTCGCCATGGCGAACCACGCAGGCGTCGAGCAAGTCCTTGCGGCTGATGTCTTGGCCGTTGACTAGCGCCATCACGTCGTGTTTTGGTCGACCAACCCGCGGGAGTTCTTTTGTCGCACTCGTGGCAGTGCTTTTGGCTGAGGGGGTTGACTCTGCTTTTGCGCTACGATGGCCTTCGACTTTGCGAAATTGAATTACAAGAGCTAGTATTACGCCTGCCGCAATGAGCCAGCCGATCTGGTGTTTCCACGCCCACTTGGCAATACGCGTAAAGTGTGAATGGGAATGAGCGTCCATGCGTGAAGTCTCTGGCTGAGACATGGCGGTTTCTCCATAAACCGAGTCTGGGAGCGGTGGGTCGACGCGCGTCGGGAGCGCGAAGAAACGGGGTATCGGGCCAGAAGTATGCCCGATGCGCTGGACGCGGACAAGAGAAGCTCGGTCGAACCGTGCTAGCTGCTAGCAATCATGAGGTGGGTCTTGATGCAAATGAGAGTAACGCAGCTACGGATTGATTCCGTCGACCACTTGCACACCTGGTTTCAATACTGCGAGACCCGATTTCAGTCTTCCATGACTTCGGCCTCTTTCGCCTTGGCCAGATCGGTGACTTGATTCTCGAACTTCTTTGTCAGTTCTTGAATCTCTTTCTTGGAATCGTCTCGGTCGTCTTCGGTCATCTCCTTGTCTTTTTCCGCTTGATCGGCGTGCTTGTTGCTGTCGCGACGGATGTTGCGAATGGCAACCTTGGCTTCCTCGGCCAGTTCTTTGGTACGCGCAACCATCGACCGGCGGACTTCGGTCGAGAGAGCCGGGATATTAAGCCGGATCACTTTGCCGTCACTCTGAGGAGCCAATCCTAAATCGCTGGCGATGATGCCCTTCTCGATGTCCTTGATGGTAGAAGGGTCGAAAGGGCGAATGACCAGCTGTGTAGGCTCAGGCGCGCTGACCGATGCAATCTGCTTGATCGGTGTGGGCGAGCCGTATACGTCGATTCGTAGGGAATCGACCAGCCCGGGGTTGGCGCGGCCAGTGCGGATGCCGGTAAGGTCGGCCTTGAGCTTGGCGACCGCCTTTTCCATGCGATCTTCTGCGTCGAGTTGAATGTCGTCTGCGTTCATGGGAGAGGAAGGGGTGAGAGGTCAGGAATCTGCGATTAGGAAGCACTACTAGTAACCGAGGTGCCGATCTTTTCGCCGCGCACAGCGCGTTCGATATTGCCGTCTTGGCGGTAGTTGAATACCAGAATTGGCAAATCGTGTTCCATGCAGTGGGCAATGGCGGTGGTGTCCATCACACGCAGGTTCTGATCTCGCACTTGCTGGAAAGTCAGGTTGCGATAGAGTACGGCATGGGGGTTTTTTTCTGGGTCTTCGCTGTAAACGCCATCGACGCGAGTGGCCTTCATGAGGATGTCGGCGCCAAGTTCGAGTGCCTTCTGAGCCGCGGCGGTATCGGTGGTGACAAACGGAGCTCCGGTACCGCCAGCGAGAATAACGATGCGGCCTTTTTCCAAGTGTCGTTTGGCTCGACGACGAATATACGGCTCGGCGACGCCATCCATTCTGACATTGCTCATCAAGCGCGTTTCGCAGTTGAGCGACTCGAGTGCATCTTGCAGCGCGAGCCCGTTGATCACCGTTGCCAACATTCCCATGTAGTGGGCGGTAGCTTCCTGAATGCTGGAGTTGCCCGCAGTGAACTGACCGCCGCGCAAGATATTTCCGCCTCCGATGACAATCGCCACTTCGACGCCTTGCTGTTTGGCTTTGAGGGTTTGCGCCGCAATGTGGACGACTTCCTGCATACTAATGCCGCGCTCGCCAGGTGGGGCAAAGCTTTCGCCGGAAAGCTTCAATACGATGCGACGGTAGGGGCCGCCGACTGGCGATTCGCTGAGAGGCATAAGGGAAATTCCGGAATCAGGTTAAAAATCGGAGCGTAAAAAAAGCCCGGGGTTTACTTCCCCAGGCTTTGCGTAGAGCCGATCAGGCAGCCGTGGAGTCCGATTTCTCGTCGGCCGTCGTTTCGCCCAACTGCCAGCGAATGAACTTCTTGAGTTTCATGCCGCCTGCTTGGGCTACCTTGCCTACGGTTTGGCTTTCGTCTTTCACAAATGGCTGCTCTTCCAGCACGTGCTCGGCGTAGAAGTTTCGCATTCGGCCTTCAATCATCTTTTCGATGATGTTCTCTGGCTTGCCCTCTTGGCGGGCGCGTTCCTTTTGGAGTTCGCGTTCCTTCTCGACGTCGGCCTGGTCGAGGTCTTCCTTCGTGACGGCTCGGGGATTCATGGCTGCAACGTGCAGACAGACTTCCTTGGCGAGCTCGTCGTCTCCTCCCTCGACTTCCATCAGGACGCCAATTTTGGCCATATGCACGAAGCCGCCCGATGGCGCATCGAACCGCTCCAGGCGGGCAAGCCGAAAGACCTCGCGAATCTTATTCTGGATCTCATCGCGCTGATCTTCGAGGGTCATGCCACTCCTGGAAGGAGAAGGCTGGGCCCAAAGCTCCTCAGCAGAAGCGGCGCCAGGGCCCGTGGCCAGCTGTTTGGCCAAGTCGTTCGCCAACTGAATAAACTCAGCGTTGTTGGCAACGGGAGCCGATTCGCATTGCAGTTCAATCATTGCGCCGACTGCATCGCCAACACTGGCGTAGACGCCAATACGACCTTCGTCGGTAGAGCGGTCTTGCCGTTTGCCCATGAACTTCTTGCCCGACTCACGTAGGGCTTGCTTAGCGGCTTCCATATCGCCGCCGGCCTCGTTGAGTGCCTTTTTGCATTCCATCATTGGCAACTGGGTTTCGTCGCGCAATTGCTTCACCATCGCGGCAGTGATTTCAGCCATGGTGGATACTCCTCGTTTCTGATTCGCTTTATATGAAATAAGAATAGTTGTTGAGTAGCAAACAAAAGCAGGGAAAAATCCTCCTTTGCGATTGTTTCTAAAAATTATTCAATCGGGCCAATCGACGGCTAAGCCTCTTGCCGACTGAGTTGCTTGCCGGCCGCGGAGCTCGACGACTGAGCCGATGGCTCTAGGATGACTCATGGGGATTCGCGGCAGGAGCATCTGTGCCCTCTGACTGTTGCTGCTGCTGAGTTGCCGCCTTCGCTTTGCCCTCGGCAATTGCGTCGGCCAAGATATTAACGATCAGATCGATCGATCGCATGCTGTCGTCATTGCCAGGGATCGGCAGGTCGACCAAATCGGGGTCGCAGTCGGTATCGATCAGAGCCACCGTGGCAATCCCCAGTTTGCGGGCTTCTTTGACTGCGTTCTTTTCCTTTTTGGGATCGACGATGATCATGCACTCGGGCAGCCGGTTCATGGTACGCATTCCATTAAGATTGCGGAACATTTTGCGGTACTCACGATTGAGCGACGACTGCATCTTTTTCGAGTAGGAGTTAATCTCTTCGCTGTCGCGGATTCGTTCTAGTTCCTCTAGTCGGGTAAGACGGCTGCGAATCGTGCGGAAATTGGTGAGCGTGCCACCTAACCAGCGGTCGTTGATATAGGGCATGCCACAACGCTCGGCAGATTTCTGTATCGTGTCGCCGGCTTGCCGTTTGGTGCCTACCAGGAGCGTGAGACTTCCTCGCGAAGCGATATCTGAAAGATACTTCTTGGCCCGTAGCAATCCACGGATGGTCTCGCGAACGTCAATAATGTGGATTTGATTGCGGCGGGCGTAGATATAGGGCCGCATTTTGGGGTTCCAGCGGCTCGAGCGGTGGCCAAAATGCACACCCGACTCGACCAGCTTCTGTACCAGGGTGGAAGCCACGGACAGTTCTCCTACGGAAGGCACACCGGCCACGTCCCCTGTCTAGTATCAGCACGATTGCTGGCACCAAGGGCATCCGGCGTTGGGTAAAGCGTTGTCGGCCGGGAAATCGAGGGTTTACTGGCCCGGGCCGTGCGGACCAATTGAGCCCTGCAGTCTATCGGGTTCGGCAAAAAGCGTCAATTGGCCCTGTGCCAGCAAGGTGCTGCCATCGGGCACATCCACACCTCCCCTTATCTAGCCCCCCGCCATATGGGGCTGCCCTTGCACGCCCTGCAGACCGCTTGCTACCTTTCCGCGCCCGCTGGCTCTTAGCCCATTCTGCTCTCGGCCTACTTGGGCCGGCAATCAACTCAGGCACGCGTTCTACGATTTCGCTGGAGAAGCCCGATGACTGAGGAATTCAGCACAAAACACGTACTGCAAGGCCGGGAACTGATTGATTACCTGGTCGAGAAAACGTCCAGCACGGCCAATGCCGAGCTAGTCCGACGCGAAGAGCGGCGGAACCGGCGTACTACGTTTATCCTCTCGGTTTTGACGGCCGTTGGGATTGGCGGTGCCGTGGGGGCAATCAAGATGATGATTAACGATCAGATGAGAAACGTCCGCACCGAGATGGAACTAATGGCGGGCAACTTGGAAGAGGAAATCCATGCTCAGGCAAAACTACTGGAAGAAAAGTTCGAAGGAAAAATCTCTTCGGCTGTCGACGAGCAAGTCGATGAAAAAGTCGGACAGGTTCGCACCTTGCTCGATCAGTATAAAGACTATCAGGAATTCCTGGCACTGTCGGAACTCATCGAAGCAGAGGTAGAGAATGACAAACTGCCCGACAAACCATTGCAGTCTGCGCTGAAACTGGTCGACCAGTTGGCAACGGCCGAGGGCATCATCGAAAACCCACGATTCATGGAAGCGGTGAAGGTGATTATCGACATCCTGGTCCGTACGGACCGCAAGACGGAGATCGACAACCTGGAGGGAGCCCTCAGAGAGGTGCTGGCAACCGACAGCAAGATTTCGCTAGATCTGGCCGATCACTATGGCCAACTGATTATAGCCTCGCCCTATCCAGTCGAAGAAATGCAAAAGGAATTCGAAGTGCTTTCACGCTACGCACGTTCTTCTCGCGAACTGAAGTATCCCGAGAAAGCACTGATGTGGGAATTGTTTGTCGCTTACAAGCGGAGCCAGTATCAAAGGACGCCGACGACGGATCGCATGGTGGAAACCGTGCAAGATCTCAACGAGGCTGACACGCGCAACTTCTGCTACCACATTTTCCTTAATTCCCATCCCTTGCATTGGATGAACACTCCAGACCAGGAGGGGCGAGAACTTGCCAGATTGGTCACAAGTCTCTTGGATGACTATCCCAACCTCCGGCAAACGGTTGAAACGCAGATTGCAACTCCCGAGTTGCGGCCATCGGTAGAAAACCTCATTTCCCGAAAACTGGAGCGGCTGGAGCGGCTGCAACCAGCCGCAGAAACTCAGGATAATCCGCAAACCGCCGTAACGACCGCCTCGGAAGAGGATAACACATTGCGGCGCTAGGCTTGGTGCTGACGGCGTCTCGATGCGCGAAGACGGTTAGACGTAAGTGGCTGAACTTGCAGAACGAAGCGTTTCAAGGAATAGGAGTTCAAGCACCGACTTGCTTGAGCCCATTGAGGGCCGCTTCGTGGAGCAGTCCATTGGTTGCCAAAATGCCCCGATTTTTGGCCAAAGTGCGGCCCTGGGTGAAATCGAGGGATTTGCCGTCCAAGTCGGTGACTCGCCCGCCGGCTTCTTCGACGATGATCGAGCCGGCCGCCTGATCCCAGATCTTTTCGCGGTAGTCAGGGCGAGCCGAGGTGAGCAAACGCACGTTGACCTCGCCGCCCCCCGAGGCCAGCACGGCATACTTGGCCTGGCTGTCCATTCGTACGGGCTCGGCAGTGATCTCTAATCTAGCCACAAGTTCGCGCACCCCGACGATGCTGGTGTGGGTTCTTTCGACAGACCGCAGCAAACGGGCTTGAGATATCTCTTGGCATTGCGAGACACGGAGCTGTCGCCACGCTGCCCTTTCGTCGCCTAATGTACGGACGAAGGTGCCATTCGTTCTCCGGGCCACCAACAACGAACCGCAGCCGCCCTTTTCTGGCCGAGCGCCTTCGGCAAGTTCGGGGCACCCTAGCGCTCCGACTCGAACCACGCCATCGCGAATGTACGCCAATGCCACTGCATATTGATCGCCACGCAGGAAGCCTTTGGTGCCATCAACCGGATCGAGTGTCCAGAAATTGTCAGTCGGCTCGCCGGTTCCCCGGTCGATCCACCGACAAACGTCTTCGGCTGTGGCACCTTCGATGCATTTTTGGACCATCGAGGTAATAGTTTTGAGCGTCTTGCGTCCTTCTTCAGTTCGCAGCTTTTCGGAACTCTCCTCGCCAACGAATCCCATGTTGGGAAAAGTTTCTTCCAGACGGCGTCCAATCAAGGCCTGGGCGGCGAAGTCGGCAATCGTTACAGGGGATTTGTCGTCTTTGGTAATCGCGTCGACGACCAACTCCTGTTGAACGCGCCTTACGAGTTGGGCTGCTTCGGCCACTGCAGCAACGGCGAAGCGAACCTTGGAGCAATCAATCGGGCAGTTCATGAGATAGGGCTGATTGTTCCGAAGGAAAAGCTACCCCGCCAGGACTTGAACCTGGAATGAGGGAATCAAAATCCCTAGTGTTACCAATTACACTACGGGGTAAGGGCAGCAGTTTGAGTGTTCGATGATGACTCGGCTTGTTCGGTAATCTACGCGATTTGTTGCGCCACGGAAAGTGCCACCCGGTTCAATGGTATCTTGCCAGGTGTTCCTGTGCTGAGTAAACCTAATCCGACTTGGGACTATGGACTCGCGGTACTCGGCTTCCTTCCCGATTCGCCACGGCAAATGTGACTTGCTCGAGCTCGCGCGCTAGATCGACTCCCACCTTGCTCACTCCCTCGGGGACTTTGAGAGTGACGGGGGCAAAATTAACAATCCCACCGACTCCTGCGCTGACGAGCTGATCCGCAACAGCTTGGGCCTCAGCCGCTGGGACTGCTACTAACCCCAACTCAATCCGTTTGTCTGCCAGCACTTGAGCAAGCTGCGCGATATCGTGAACCTCGACTCCTTCGAGCATCGAGCCAATTTTGGTCGGATCTGCGTCAAAAGCCGCCTCGAGACGGAAACCCTGCTGAGCAAACCCGCGGTAACCTAGCAAGGCACGTCCCAAGTTGCCTACGCCAACCAGCGCTACAGACCATTCGCGGTCAGTCCCAAGGATGCTCCGTATCGCTCCCACGAGCTCCTCGCATCGATAGCCGATGCCAGGATGGCCAAAGTGACCGAAGTGGGCGAGATCTTTTCGTACCTGCGCGTCGGTAAAACCCAACCGACGACCAAGTTGGCTGCTACTGGTTGTCGCTTCGCCGTCCCGTACCAAGTGCTGCAATTCTCGTAGATACAAACTCAGCCTATTGACCACTGCTGGGGGGACCGAGTCTGGGTCAGGCCGTACGTGGTTCGGCTTCGAGTTGCTCATGGCCCGAATAAGCGGCAAGGTCAGTGTGGGATTCTCTTCGACCAGCCAGCTCTCTGGCCGGCAGCATAGATCAACAATCTAGCAGTTTCTCCATTCTACCGGCAAGTCGGGCCAGAGACGGCATTCGTGTTGGATCTCTAGGATTACAAAGAAGTTGCGTCGTTTTTGAGACTGCTGCAAATCACCAGGCGCGGGAAATTCTTCGAAGAGCGCAATTAATGCTTATTTTTTTCACCTCCCGCAGACGTAGAGGGCCACGAAATCACTAATGTCGATACAACCCATCAATCTGCTGGCAAGATTGATGATCCGGCAGTTTGAAACGTTTCGGTGATAGCGGTTGCGCATAGCGGAGAGGGTGGGGGTTGTAGAAAAAACGCAACATATAGCTAAGGGAGGAAGCTTGCATGGGTCGAAATGTTGTATGGATGGGGCCCTCCCGTCTTGACCAAGCTTCCTATATCCCCAGAAAAAAGTTGCGAAGGAGAACAACGATGAGCACTAAGTCCGTAGTGCAAGCTCTCGCAGTCTTCGCCTTGGCGTTGCTGCCGTCGGCAGCACAGGCGAGCTACTGTGGAGCGGCGCGTTACAACGGCTGTACGCCTTGCTGCCACCAACGGCAATGCCACACCGTTATGAAGACAGTTCGCTGCGTAAGGTGGGAACGCCAATGCGAAACCCGCTGCCGTACGGTTTACGACCGCGTCTGTGAAGACCGGGTCATCAACGTCACGCGTTATGTGCGTGAGCAGCGACAGAAAGAAGTTTGCTACACTGTCTGCAAGCCTGTGTGGGAAACCAAGCAGCGGACCTACACGGTCTGCAAGCCCGTGTGGGAAACACGAACCCGCAATGTTTGCTACACCGTGTGCAAGCCTGTGTGGGAAACCAAGCAGCGGACCTACACGGTCTGCAAGCCTGTATGGGAAACACGGACTCGCAATGTTTGCTACACGGTCTGCAAGCCTGTGTGGGAAACCAAGCAGCGGACCTACACGGTCTGCAAGCCCGTGTGGGAAACACGAACTCGTGAAGTTCCATACACGACCTACAAGACCGTTTGGGAAACCAAGCAACGAAATTACACGGTTTGCAAGCCAGTGTACGAAACTCGGACCCAAGAGTACACCTATTATGTGCGTAAGGCTGTTCCTTACACTCGTACTATTCAGGTCAAGAGTGGTCACTGGGAAACCCAGACCTATCAGGTTGCACGCCCAAGCTGCACGAAGACCGTTCGCGAACCTGGGACGTTTGAATGGGATCCCAACAAGTGTGCCTGTGTCTACTGCCCAGGTCCTTGCCGCACGTTAGTCTGCAACCCGCCGCCTCGCACTTGCTGCAAGCGAGTTTGGGTGCCGACCTGCCACACCAAAGAGATCTGCTGCACGAAGTACGTGTGCGAACCTCGCACTGGCACTCGTTGCTACAAGGTCTGCAAGATGGTTCCCGAGACCAGAACTTGCTGCTACAAGGTTTGCCATCGCGTTCCTTGCCAGCACACTCGTACCTGCTGCTACAAGGTCTGCAAGATGGTCCCCGAGACCAAGACTTGCTGCTACAAGGTTTGCCGTATGGTGCCCGAGCAGCGAACCAAGACCTGCTGCTACACGGTATGCGTACCAGTATGCGAGCAGAAGACGATCAAAGTGAGCAAGTGTGTTCCGCGTCAGGTGGAGTACACGGTTACACGTTGTGTGCCACGCGTCTACTGCAAGCAGGTTCCCGTGTGCGTTTGCTGCCCTTGCTGCCGCTAGTCGATAGCGAGGAAGTAGCGCAGCCCTTGTCTCCTTCTTAGGAAAGAGGGCTTGGTCAACGCCCATTGCTGGCGGCCCGATTCACACCTCGTGAGTCGGGTCGCCTTTTTTCGTGGTAGAAACAGGAAAATGCAGTCCCTGCGAGAATGCATTGGTCACCTAAGCAATTTAGATGTGGATCACGAACTCCTGATATGCCAGCCGTGAATGAATGGCACAGGTGACATCACTCTAACCACGCTTCGCGCGTTGCTGCACGTAAGTCAAGGCAATAAAGTCATAGAGGCCATGGGCGACGATAGGAGCGACAAGGTCGCTATAGGCCATTGCTAACCAGCCAAGGTAAAGGCCGACCCCGGTTGCCGCGAGGAAGTAGATTGGCGACAGCGCGTGAGCCAGGCCAAATAGCAGACTGACAACGGCAACAGCCGCGAGCGGGTGGATCCAGATTGCAAGTAGCGGCTGCAATGCCCCGCGAAAAAGCAGCTCCTCTCCCAATCCCGCTGCCAAAGAAACCAGTGCCAGCTCCAGCCAGCTATTCCGGGCAAACAGTAGCCGCACAATCGCCTCGACCTGTCTCCGGAACTCAACGAGCGGCGACCAGCGGCTAACCGTAAGCAAGATAAGCATAAGGATCATCGGTAACGTGGCGATCAGACCACGTTCGAGGGCAGTAGGCGTTACGTCTAGCATGGCCGATACGGGTAGGTCGGCTAGCCAGGCAATTGCTACCCCGGCGAATCCTAAGCCAGCTTCAAAAAGGACCGCAAGCCCGAAGGTTTTGGCGCTGGAATCCATAAAATGCCTGTTTCGTGAGTTTTTCCGGGCAGGGCAGGTTCTCGAGCGAGTGACATGAGTGTGTGCCGCCTTGACGATTTCAGGCACGACAACTAGATTGGCTGGCTTCGATTCATCTCGCCAAGACTATACACCGGCGCCTTTTCCACTGAAACGACCTCCGTGGACATTCTCTCCTGGCTATCGGTCAGGCGTCGAAGGGGCCGCTACGGTGCAAATCCTGGGGCACTCCTGGTTGCCCCGACGCCGAGTGAGACTCGCAACACATTAAATCTCAACACAAAGAACATCAACGTACAGTCGTCTTCAACACGGCGACAGAAGGATTGCTCTAGCATGGCCAAGACAACATCGCAGAATATCAAGATGACTTACTTCTTTGGCAAAACCAAGACCGAAGGAGACGGAAAACAAAAACAACTGCTTGGCGGCAAAGGTGCGAACCTGGCTGAGATGACTAGCATCGGTTTGCCTGTGCCTCCCGGTTTTACGATTACCACCGAGGTCTGCGATCTTTATTACAAGGGTAAGCGCACCCTTCCTGCAGGCTTGATGGGCAGCGTGATCAAGAACATCGAGATGCTGGAAGCTGAACTCGGCAAGAAGTTTGGCGACAAGAACTCTCCCTTGTTGGTGTCTGTTCGCTCGGGAGCGGCAGTATCAATGCCCGGCATGATGAACACGATTCTCAATCTGGGGCTCAATGACGAATCGGTGGTCGGATTGGCTAATGCAACCGGCAACGACCGGTTTGCTTATGACGCCTATCGCCGACTGATCAACATGTATGGCGATGTTGTTTGCGGAGTCGATCACGAGTATTTCGAACAGGCATTTGACAAGATCAAGAAAAAGTACCGCGCTACCGAAGACACCGCTGTGCCTGCCGAGGGCATGATCGAGCTCTGCGACTCCTACAAGCAGGTTTTCAATAAGCATTTTGGCAAACCGTTTCCGCAAGATCCGATCAAGCAGCTCGAATTGGCCGTCGAAGCCGTTTTTCGAAGTTGGATGCAATCGCGAGCAGTACGCTATCGCCAAGTAGAAAACATTACCGGCCTCTTGGGTACCGCGGTCAATGTCCAGTCGATGGTTTTCGGCAATATGGGAGAAGACTCGGGTACAGGCGTGGCCTTCACGCGTGATCCCTCGACGGGCAAGAACAAGTTTTACGGAGAGTTTCTTGTCAACGCCCAGGGCGAAGATGTGGTTGCAGGCATCCGCACTCCCCAGCCTGTCGAGATGATGGCGAAATGGAACAAGAAGGTCTACGAACAGTTGCTCAAGATCAAAGACAAGCTAGAAAAACACTATCGCGACGTTCAGGACATCGAATTCACGATTGAAAAAGGCAAGCTTTTCATGCTGCAAACCCGTAACGGTAAACGAACGGGAGCGGCAGCCGTGAAGATTGCCTGCGATATGGTCAAGGAAAAACTGATTACCGAAAAGGAAGCGGTTCTCCGGATTCCCGCCGGCGACCTTACTCAGTTGCTGCTGCCTAGCTTTAGCCCCGCCGCAAAGAAGTCGGCCACGGTGCTCACGCGAGGCTTGCCCGCTTCGCCAGGTGCCGCGTCGGGCAAGCCTGCTTTCACGGCTTCTGAGGCCGTCGAACGCACCTTGGCAGGTGAAAAAGTTCTGCTGGTCCGCAAGGAAACCAATCCTGAAGACATCGACGGCATGCATTCTGCTGCCGGCATTTTGACCAGCACTGGCGGCATGACCAGCCATGCTGCGGTAGTCGCTCGCGGTTGGGGAAGATGTTGCGTCGCGGGGGCAGGCCAGATTCAAATCGACGAGAAAGGCCGCAAGATTAAGGTGGGTGGTAAGACCTTTACCCACAACGACGTGTTGTCGATCGACGGCTCGACGGGCGAGGTGATGGCAGGTGAGGTGGCCACGCAATCTCCCAAGCTCTCGGGAGACTTCAGCAAAGTAATGGCATGGAGCGACAAGTATCGCAAAATGCGAGTTCGCACCAATGCTGATACGCCGGAAGATGCTAAGAGAGCCAGAGGGTTTGGTGCAGAAGGTATCGGCCTCTGCCGTACCGAGCACATGTTCTTCGAGGGCGAGCGCATCATGGCAATGCGAGAGATGATTCTTGCCGAAGACAAGGAGTCTCGTGAACTTGCCCTGAAAAAGTTGCTTCCCCTGCAACGAAAGGACTTCATCGGCATTTTTACTGCGATGAAGGGGCTGCCTGTTACGATTCGTCTCTTGGACCCGCCGCTGCACGAGTTTTTGCCGCAAGATGATAAGAGCCAGGCCGAAATGGCGAGCCGCTTGGGAGTCAAGCGATCGGTAGTAAAGAGCCGGGTCCAATCGCTGCATGAAATGAACCCGATGCTCGGCCACCGTGGTTGCCGCCTGGCGGTCACCTATCCTGAAATCCTCGATATGCAGGTTACTGCCATTACCGAAGCAGTAATCGCTTGCAAGAAGAAGAAGGTTGATGCACGAGCGGAGATTATGATTCCCCTGGTTGGCACTGCCC
>JAGQOW010000077.1 GCA_020427155.1 Planctomycetales bacterium
CCTTTGCTTGGCGATCCTACCGAGCGGTTTCTCGTTCAACTCAAAGAAGCCGCCAAGGCCGGATTAAGCGGCGGCATGATGTTCGAGGACCTGGGATTCCGCTATATCGGGCCAATCGATGGGCACAATATCGGATTACTGCGGAAGTACCTGAAAATGGTCCAGCGCATTGACGGACCTGTATTGCTGCACGTGGTTACTGAAAAAGGGCATGGTTTTCAGCCGGCCACCGACGATCCCGTGCTTTTCCACGCGCCTCCGCAGTTTGAACGCCGCGAAGACCAGATCGTAACGCTGAAGAAAAGTTCATCCCGGGCCTATACCAACGTTGCTGCCGAAGCGATTGAAAACGAAATGGCCGGCAATTCTCGCGTGACAGTGCTCACCGCCGCCATGTGTCAGGGGAACAAGCTGGAGAAAGTCCGCGACAGGTTCGCCAGTCGGTTTTTTGATACCGGTATCTGCGAAGCGCATACCGTCGCTTTCGCCGCGGGCCAGGCCAAGGTGGGCATGCGTCCGATAGTCGACATTTACAGTACGTTCTTGCAACGTGCATACGACCATATCTTCCAGGAAGTCTCGCTACAGAACCTTCCGGTGACGTTCATGCTCGACCGCGCCGGGCTGGCTGGCCCCGACGGTCCCACGCACCATGGCGTATTCGACTTGGGCTACTTGCGGCTGTTCCCTAACATGACGGTAATGGCTCCTGGCGATGCCCGCGATTTGCCGCCGATGCTCCAGTTTGCTCTCCAGTACGATGGTCCGTGCGCGATTCGTTATCCCAAGGCGACTGCCGTCGAAGTCGAACGTAACATCGCCCCCCTCGAATTGGGACGAAGCGAAGTTTTGAGTTGGGGCATGGATGGTTGCCTCATTGCCTGTGGAGCTTTGCTGCCTAGGTGTCTCGAAGCAGCTTCGAGACTGCGGCAAGAAGGTCTTGACGTCGGAGTTGTCAACGCCCGGTTTCTCAAACCATTGGATACCGAGGTCATCTTGAGGGCTCTCCGACAATGTAGTTTTGTTGTCACTGTCGAGGAAGGCGCTTTGGCGGGCGGGTTTGGCAGCGCTGTGCTCGAAGCCGCAGCCGATGCTGGAGTCGACGCCGGCCACTTGAGGCGGCTCGGCATACCTGATCAGTACGTTGAGCACGGTGAACGCGACGAATTGCTGGTATCTCTCGGCTTGGACGTCCCCGGCATAGTCGCCAGCTGTCAGCAGTTGGCTGAGACCTTGTTGAAAACCTAGAAGTCATCAGCATGTGCCCCAACGCTTCCCCAAAGAAACGCCCTCGGGTGCTGATGCTCGCCGACGCCGCCAAGCCGTTGATCCAGGATCGGGTTGCCGAGTTGCGACCGGTGCTAGAAAAGTATGTCGAAGTGGCCGAACTGATCGACGATTTCTCGGCCGCGCTGCCTGCTGAAGGCATCGATTTTGTCGTCGTGCTGGGCGGCGATGGCTCGATGCTGCGGGCGGCTCATGCGATGGGCTACCAGCAATTGCCCGTTTTGGGAGTCAATCTCGGCCGACTTGGCTTTCTCGCGGATTTGCAACCTGAGCAGCTTGAAGAAGCTCTGCCCCTGGTCGTGGATGGCGAGTATCGGGTAGTTTCTCACTTGATGTTCGAGTGTGTAGTCGAGCAGCAAGGCGAATCGGCTTTGAAAGTCTTGGGGCTCAATGAAGTGGCGGTGCTAGCAGGCCCCCCCTTTGCCATGCTCAATGTGCAGCTCTACGTTGACGGTCAACTGGCTACGACTTATAGTTGCGATGGCTTGATTGTCAGCACGCCCGTTGGTTCCACCGCCCATAGCCTCTCGGCAGGGGGGCCGATTCTGCGGAAGAATTTGCAGGCGTTTGTCATCTCGCCAATTAGCCCACATACGCTTACCAATCGTCCCGTGATCGACTCGGCCGACCGTGTTTACGAGTTAGCCGTCCCTCAACCGAACCCGGGGACTTCGTTGGTAATCGATGGCAAAGTTGTTTGCCAACCCTCGGCCACCGATCGAATCCGTGTGACCAGATCGGAAGCCCAGTTTCAATTGATTGAAGTTCGCGGACACGGTTACTATCGAACACTAAGAGAAAAGCTCGGTTGGGGCGGACGGTTGAAACTAAAAGACTAGAAAAAGGCGTGGCAGGCCGGCATTGGGAACCGCCGGAACCGTTGACTCAACTACCGTAGTGCAAGGAAGCGCATTATGAGACAACTCGTTGCATACTCGTTGTTGTTCCTTTCGTTCTTCGTCTGTGTGACTGCCTGCGTCGCCGACGATTCATCGCCTGAAAAGTACCAGTTGCGATACAAGTTCGAGTTGGGCGAGGTAATGCGCTACCACGTCAAACATACTGCGGACATTCGCAGCACGATCGAAGGGACTTCTCAGCAGGCCGAGAGCCAGAGTGAATCAATCAAGGTTTGGAAAGTCACCGACGTACTGCCCAACGGCGAGATTGAATTCGTTCATCTGGTCGAGTCTGTGCGGATGTCCAATCGCGTACCCAATCGCGCTGCAACTCATTACGACAGCGAAAAAGACAAGACTCCTCCGCCAGGTTTCGAACAGGCAGCCCGGGCAGTTGGAGTGCCCCTTTCAGTGGTTCGCATTACTCCTGCAGGCGAGATCGTCGGCCGCCAAGAAAAGCATCCTCAGCCGCCAGCAAGCGACGACTTGCCGATCACCTTGCAGTTCTCTGATCAGCCAGTTGCCCTCGGCGAGCAATGGGACGCTACCTACGATGTCCCTGCCGAACGCAAAAGCGGAGCCAAGTTGCTGGTACGAACGCGTCGGGTTTGCACTTTAGAAAAAGTAGAAACTGGCGTCGCCACAGTTCGTGTGGAGTACCAGATCCTTACGCCAGTCAGCCCCTATGTGCAGTCGCAGCTTGTTCAGCGCATGACCAAAGGAAACGTGCGATTTGATATTGATCAGGGACGAATCATTTCGCAACAACTCGATGCCGATCAGCGCGTACTCGGTTTTGCCGGCAACTCGAGCAGCATGCATTACATTTCGCGCTATGAAGAGCGACTGTTGAAGGCCGATGAACGGCTTGCATCCAAACCCTGAAAGATAGGAAACTCGGGTTTTTTGCTGCCCGCCGTTTTCGTCTTCGACGCGCGGTTAGCCGTTCCCCTCCACTTCGTGCACGATCACGATGTCGTGAACGCCGGTTGCCATCCTCGCATCGTGAGGCCCCGAGGTCAGATGTGATCCGCCGACGATCACAATCCGATCGCCCTTGGTTGCCAAACCGTTGTGACATGCCCACTCGTCGGTATGTTTGATCAACTGCTCGACGTTAGTTGCCGGTGCGTTGCGAAGCGGTGTGACGCCCCAATAGAGGCACATCTTCCGTAGCGTTGTCTCTAGAGTACTGACGCCGATCGTCGGCACAAAGCTCCGTTGTTGCGACAGGGCCAATGCCGTACGACCGGAATGGCTGGCAACCACCACCAATTTGGCTTCTAGCACCTGAGCCATCGTACCGGCGCCCCGAACGACGGCACTCGTGACCGTGTGCAAGCCGTCGGCGCGTTTACCGCCGCTCTCTCGTAGCGGCTGTCCAATCATTCCCTGTTCCGTCGCCAGGGCGATTCGGCTCATCATTTCGACAGCTAGACGGGGATGCTTGCCGATGGCAGTTTCACCAGACAGCATGCAGGCGTCTGCCCCGTCAAGAATCGCGTTAGCTACGTCAGTTGTTTCGGCGCGAGTCGGCCGCCGCGATTCGTGCATGCTGTCGAGCATTTGCGTAGCTATAATCACGGGCTTGTGAAACTGCTGGCACTTTCGGATGATTCGCTTCTGGGCCATCGGCATCTGGGCCACATCAATTTCGACGCCCAAGTCGCCTCGGGCGACCATAATTCCATCTGCTTCAGACACGATTTCATCGAGGCGATCCAGGGCCTCGCTTTTTTCAATCTTGGCAATGACGCTCGCCTTGGAACCGCTGGAGCGAATGATATCTTTCAGTGTCCTCACTTCGTCTGGCGATCGGACAAAACTTAGGCTGACAAAATCAACTCCCGCCTTAGCAGCCCAAATGGCATGCTTGTGATCTTCAACGCTAATGGCCGGCACGCTTAGTCGCACCCCGGGAAGATTGATCCCTTGCCTGCTGCGAATCGTACCTTGTTGAACCACGCGTACTCGAACACGGTCTTCTAAAACCTCTTCGACCACCATGCTAACGGTGCCGTCTGCCAGCATGACATGATTGCCGACCGATAACTCATCGACCAAGGGCTCGTAGCTGGATTGCAATTCGTTGGCTGCCGTCGATTCGCCCCGCACAAAGAAGTACTCGTCGCCGAGGGCGCAGTAAATACTCTCATTTTCTAGCTCGCAGAGTCGAAACTTCGGGCCCGCCAGGTCAGCTAAGATCCCGACCGGCGCATTCAACTCTTCGCTCACTTGGCGGATACGATCTACGAATACCTGTTGCTCCTCGGGACCCGCGTGAGCCATGTTCAAACGGAATACGCTTGCTCCGGAACGCACGAGTTCGGCCAACTCCTCTTTTTCGCCGCAAGAGGGGCCAACTGTCGCGATAATCTTGGTTCGGGCCGGGCGAATGTGGCCTGGAGACTTCTGCTTGATATCCATAAACTGCTCTAGACTCTCCGAGTCAATGCCCGTTGGCGCTGGAGTTGACAAAGTGGCTGACGTCATATTGTTGCCCCTAGTAGTTGAATTGGGAATACATAGCTGGTATTTCACGGCTCCGAGTAGTCTGGAACTGACGTCCTTGTCGAGCAGATCACCTTCAACCATACTTCCCTGGGAGTAAGGATGAGGCCTCCTGTTCGTCTCCAGGTTGAGGGGAAACAACCGGCTCACGGGCCGTGCGAAGCGTTCAAGCGTTAGGACCGGCCCAACCGGCCGGCGGAACTCGATCATGCCCTATAGCTGGCAAAACAAGGTCTGTGTTGTGACCGGCGCCTCGGCTGGTCTGGGGCTCGCAATCGCTAGGGCGTTTTGCGCTCGGCAGGCACGAGTGGTAATCAATGCCCGTGGTGAGCAGCAACTCGCTCAGGCCGCAGCATCGCTGACTGGCAGCGGCGCTGAAGTCCTGCCGATTGCAGGCGATGTGACTCAGCAGAAAGACGTCGATCGTCTAGTCCAAGCCGTCAAAGATCAGTTTGGCCGGGCCGATCTGCTTTGCAATTGCGCTGGACGGTCAGCACGTCAGGCCGTGCTCGATACGACGCCCGCAGATTTTCAGGAACTGCTGGACGTTAACTTCCTGGCCACAGTTCGTACGACTCGCGCCTTTGCCAGCATGGTGCTAGAACACAAAGGAAGTATCGTGAACGTGGGATCGCTGGCTAGCAAGGTCGCACCGCGTTTCATGGGGGCTTATCCGGCCAGCAAGTACGCCCTCGCGGCCTACTCACAACAACTGCGATTGGAACATGGTTCCGAGGGCCTCCATGTCTTATTGGTTTGCCCGGGACCGATTCGTCGCGGCGAGGCCAACGAACGATACCAGCAACAGTCGCAAAGCCTTCCCCCCGCAGCTCGACGTCCCGGCGCCGGGGCGAAGCTGCGCGGCATCGATCCCAATCAATTGGCCGACAGAATCGTCTCTGCCTGTGAACGCCGAAAGCTAGAACTGGTCGTTCCTGCCAAAGTTCGCTTACTGTTGACGTTGGCTCAACTTTCGCCGCGCCTTGGCGATTGGATGCTGCAACGCGCCACCTCAGATTGAGCTGCCAGAGCCTCTGGAACTACCGTGCCGAGCAATGCTGATTTCCAGTGCACCAACACCGCAGCACGGATCGATCTCGGCCGGCAGAGATCGCGTTAGACTTCATAGAATAGAGCCCCTTACGACTTGTCGAGGAGGTTCAACCGCGTAGTGGCTCTAAACGATCAGACCATTAACCATGCAAGGTAAAACTCAAGACAGTCACTGCCAGGTAGACTGCCAAAAGAATTGCACCAAAGGGCCGTTGGAGCCGCTCGCCCGAGAGAGTGACTCCCACGCGGAAGACAATCAAAACGAGCAGCATCCCAGGCAGCTGGAAACGGAAGAATTCCGAGGGAGCTGCAAGTCCCCCAGAAGTCACCGCTGCCGACGTGCCAGCGACAAACAACACGTTGAGGATATCAGCCCCAATCACGTTGCCGATAGCCAAGTCGCCATGATCCTTGCGCGCAGCTGTGACTGCAGTTACCAATTCTGGCAGTGAAGTGCCAAATGCTACTATGGTGGCCGCGACGATAGCACTGGGGATACCCATGCGCTCGGCTGCCTCGGTGATGGCAGGGATGAGCAAGTGGCTGGCGCCAACGACCAAGGCGACGGCCATCAAAAGCTTGGCAATGACAAAGCTCACCGGAGCCTTGATGTCCTGTTCGAACTCTTCCAACTGGCCAGCTTTTCCCGACAACTTGGCCCAGCGAACGGAAAGACACAAGTAGCCAACCAATAAGACTAAGAATACGACTCCACACCACTGGGGTAAGTTGCCACCGTCCCTAAAAGGGTTAGTACCTCCCGTCCAGGGCCAGCACGACACAACCAGCAGCCAGCCCGCTGCAAACTGTAGCCAACCCTGTCGATTGACGATCTGACGAGGCAGCTTGAGAGGGAGTATCAGGCAAGCGATACCCAGAATGAGTCCCGTGTCGCAGATGATCGAGCCCACTGCGTTTCCCAACGCCAGCTCCGGCTCGCCTTGCAGGGCGGCGAGTACCGACACCGCCGTTTCTGGAGCCGTTGTACCCAGGCTGACGATCGTCGCCCCGATTATCACTTTGGGCATGCCGGATCGCTCGGAAAGCACCACAGCCTCGCCTACCAGCCAGTCAGCTGCTTTGCCGAGGATTGCCAGGATGGCTACGATCTCGAGTCCCAATGCCCAGGAAGGTTGGCTGGCAAAGAACTTCTCAAGGATTTCTTCCATGTTTCCTGTACGCAGATAGAAGCTGTTTAGAAGGGCTGTTGCAATGCTCGATGCACTCGAAAGATTTGCTGGAAATCCTGACCAAGATCGGCAAACGATGGGCGAATACTTCTTAGCACGTCACAGCTAAAAAAGCCTGGGCTCCCAGTCAAGCTCAGCCCATAGAATATCGAATCTTCCCAGCTTGGAAAGGAGCCACTCATGTCCCAAGACACACCTGATGGCACAACAATCCCCCGCGGCGAGACCGTCGAGCGGGTATTGATGACGGTTCTTTACGCCTTGATACTTAACCTTGTGGCTGGCTTGCTGGCTTTCGTCGTCATCTTTCAGTTGCTGCTTGCATTGATCACCATGCAGCCCCCCTTGGAGCGCATCACCCGCTTTGCCGGCAAGGTGAATCGATATCTCTTGGAGATGGTCCAGTACATGACGTACAATAGTGACTGCCCTCCTTTCCCGTTCCGCGATTTGCCCAGCGGAAATGGATCGACCACAGACTATGGAACGGCCGGCTGATTCGTGCACAATATGAACTCAGACCCAAACAACCCTGAAGTGCTTGCCTCTTTGCGCAATGAATTGGAGGCGTCGCCAATTGTGGCGGCCTTGGCGGCATGTGGCATCATGGCTACCACTACGGGTGGTTTTACTGCAGACTTTCGCGCAGAAGCGCCGGGCGAAGTCAGAGTGATGGTCAAGTCGCAAGACCTTGCCCGCGCGAAAACAGCTTTAGAAGAGTTCTCTCAGCAGCAGTCAGAGATCGATTGGTCGCAGGTCGATGTAGGCCAGCCCGATTAGTCCACTCGCGGTATCTCATTTGTATGCAAAGCACCTGATGAATATTTCCATTAAGTATTGCGGAATGTGAAACTACCGGCCCCATGCCGTCAGTTTGGCGGCTGCACTAAAGGGCGCCTTCGGCATCGAAGCAGGGCTGATCGAAGGAAGCCACGGCGTTTTCGACATTCGACTTGATGGAGATTTGATCTTCTCGAAAGACGAGTTGGGACGGTTTCCAGAACACAGCGAAGTGATTCTACTCATCCGCAATCATCAAGCGTAGAATTCGCGGCTTATGCCCGAGAACTCACCTGTCAAGCATTTCAGGCCGAGTTAATCCGGCCAACGAAAAAGGGCCCGGATGGCCCTGCGAGGGATGCCAACCGGACCCTTCCTACGCTCGTCTCTCTCGCACTTGCCCGTGACGGGAACTTGGGCGTCATACACCGACGCGCTTCGACGAGACCTTGAAGACGAGTACGTCGCCAGACGCCTGGGTCGTAAGTCCGATTCACCCGCGACGGGTAGGAGCCCCGGACGTGACGTGTGTCTGGCATGTCGAAACGTTCTAACGCATCTTGCGTGCCAACTCGAATGCTCGCTGCTGCATGCTGCCAATCAAATGCCTAGAAACATGGCGAATGTCGCACTGATCACGAATCGAAAGCGACAACGAGAGCAGCCTTGAACCTAAGCCAAGACGGTCTGCACTTGTAGGAATTACACGTGGCAGGTACTCCCTGGTCTGTTTAGAGCGATTATCCAAGATTTCGGAGCACGCTTGCCAGCATGGCAAGAAACACAGCAGAAACGCGTTCGAACTCACGATCTTCTGCCTGGCAGATCAGCAGCAGAGAAGCCGAAGGGGTCCGACAAACCCTTAGCCAACAAGTATTGGTAAGATCAAGGCAAATGAAGTTGACATTGTAACCTTCGAGATCGAAATCCTCCAAGTTTCCCTGAGACGCCGGCTCGACCTCGATGTCCCCGTATTCGTCGCGCAGCGCTGCCAGCACTTCGTCGAAAATCGGCTCCAACTCTGCATCCGGAGGGTGTTGGCTGAGATGCCAAAAGGCTGTCTCAGGGCTCGAAATGATAACCTGGCCCGCCTCTTGCCCCTCATCTGAGAGTTCCACCGACCAATTCTCAGGATATTCAATTCGCAAACCCGATAGTTCGAGGATAGCGGGCATAGGAGTTCCGTAGCTATGGGTTTCTGGATTTCATGCTAGCAGGTTTCACTCTAGCATATTCCCTTCCGATCCTCACAGGGTTGCAATGAGTGCAATTGCCTCGGCACCCGTCAGGTTGGTACTATTCGGCGGTTTTTTCTCTCGACAGGGGCCATTCTTCGGCATGCGTATCGATCTGAACCGCCCTGCACTGCTAGTGCCGACCATCTGTACGCTATTTGTGCTCAGTACAATTGGCTGTGCCTCGCTGCGCAAGCAGAAGATTGTTCCAGATTCGATTGTTAGTTGCCGTCAGATGTCGCGCGAAGGCGTAGCAGCCATGGAATTAGGGCAGTGGGAATGCGCTCGAGAATTACTGGTCGAAGCGGTCCGGATGAGCCCGACCGATATCGACGCCCGCCGCCACCTGGCCGAAGTACTCTGGCGACAGGGAGAGCTTCGCGACGCCGTGATTCATATGGAAGCTGCCGTCAGGCTCGACTCGCGTCATGCTCCTACACTGGTTCGCTCCGGTGAAATGCTTTTAGGCGTAGGGGCCGTCGATAGGGCGATGAATCGAGCAGAAGAAGCTATTGCCTTGGACTCCGCTTTGGCTGGTGCTTGGGCTCTGAGGGGGCAGGTATTTCGTCAGCAGGGCAATTCGGAGCGGGCTTTGGCCGATTTGCAGCAGGCCCTGCGCTTCTCGCCTCATGAGGCCGAAGTCTTGCTTGCTACTGCCGAGATTCAACATTCGCTCGGCCGGCATCAGAGAAGCTTGACGACCCTCCATCACCTTCTCGACGTCTACCCTCCTGGAGAGGAGCCTCAACGCGCCCTTTGGCTCGAAGGTCTAGTCTACAACGCGTTGGAGAGAAGGACCGATGCGGTCGAGAGCCTCTATGCTGCAACTCTCAGAGGAGAGCCGAAAGCCGAACTGTTCTATCAGTTGGCTGAAACACAAAAAGCAGTCGGCCAGCCAGGTGCGGCGACAAATTCGCTGAGGCAGGCGCTAGCGCTCGACGCAGGCCATCAAGCCAGCCAAATCCTCTTGGCACAGCTCGAGGGAGCTATCCCCTCCAAGCGCGGAAGTCTCTTGCTCCGCTAAGCGGTCTAATCGGCACAACCCAATGCGTACTTGTACGTAGGTTTGTCGGTTGAGAGCGGCCAGGCCGTTTTATCGCCGTATCCGATTCGATATCCCGTTTCGCTCGTCATTTCGCTCCGGAATAAGCTATCTTTCAACAGAAATTCAATCCTTCCTCCCGCCCTCAAGGAGCCCCGCCATGCCAACAACCGTTGCGCCAGATACCCCTCAGTTTTTGGACCGACGTCAAACCCAAGCTCCGGGTTCTACCGTAGGTCGCGAGCGAAGACAGTTCGCCAACAGCCACGAAGACCTTTCTCCAGAGGCCGCCGAGCTGGCACGATCCATCGATCAATACAAGCTGCAGCATCGCCGAAGGTTCATCAATTTCGAAGAGATGCTGGGTATCTTCAAATCCCTCGGTTATCGCAAAGATTAAGACGCGAATCTCTCGTGGTCTCAAAAGCGACGGGGTGAAGTCGATGCGTGAGAGATCCGCTGCACATCATTTTTAACTTCGATAGGATAGTCCTATCCTAGACAGCGCATTTCTCTTGCGGTATTTTCAAGGGAATAAGTCACCTTTGATTCTACTTCCTTGAGATGAGCCGCCATGAAACCTTATCTTACCCCCCGTCAGCTCGAAATCGTTCGTCTTGTGAGCCTCGGCTGCACCAACGAGGAAATTGCCAGCATCCTTGACATTTCGCCGTCGACCGTCGACAACCACAAGACCCGGGCGATGAGTGTCCTGGGCACGGACAAGGCGGTATTGCTGACTCGATTGGCATTGAAATACCGCTTCACGTCCATGAAAGACCAGTTGACCAAGGCGGAAATCCGTAAGAGTGGTCGCAAAAACGACGGCTGGAACGGCTAGGTCGCTCGCCCACTTGCTTGGCCAGGTTAGAGGCTGTAACGAGAGTCTCTCTTGCGAGCCCTTGAGCGCCTGATGCGATGGCCGCTGCGCAAGGCAGGACCGTCAGAAGTGTACTATCAGGAGGGCTGGGTTTGAAGCTCGTGAAATGGCGCTCGCTGCTGATTCTGCTCTGCCTGACTTTCGTGCGACCTGCTGCGAGTTGGGGCGAAGACCTCCCACGGCCGAATGTCTTGTTCATTGCCGTTGACGACCTTCGTGTTGAACTGGGCTGCTATGGCAGTCCGTTGGTCAAGTCTCCGAATATTGATCAACTTGCAAGGCAAGGGACGCGATTTAGCCGCGCCTATTGTCAGCAAGCACTCTGCAACCCTTCGCGTGCCTCGCTCCTTACGGGGTTGCGACCCGACACGCTACAAGTCTGGGACCTGCCTACGCACTTCCGCAAGATTCATCCCGACTTAGTAACCTTGCCCCAGCTGTTTAAGCAAAACGGCTACTACACGCAGGGTATTGGCAAGATATTTCATAATTACCGACAGGAAGAGCATAAGGGAGATTCGCCCTCCTGGAGCGTTCCGGCTGTAATGCACTACAACAGCCACTACAACGACAAACCCCAGGTTACTGGTGAGTTGCCAGTGGACCATGCAACACTCAGCAAGACCGAGTGCCGCGAAGTGGCAGACGAGGCCTACTTCGATGGACGGATTGCCCAACTGGCAGTCGAGTCGCTTCGTCAAATGGGCGACAAGCAGTTCTTCCTGGCGGTCGGTTTCTGGAAGCCGCATTTTCCATTCAATGCTCCAAAAAAGTACTGGGATCTGTACGACCCTAGCCAAGTCAGCCTTCCCAAGCATCGTGTGCCGCCCGACAATTGCCCCGCTATTGCCCTCGTCGATTACGACATGGGAGAAGGTGGTCCTCTCTCCGACCAGCAAGTGCTCGAAGCGCGGCATGGTCATTTGGCGGCGATTAGTTATCTCGACGCCCAGATTGGCAAGGTCATCGACGAACTCAAACGACTCGGCTTGTACGAACAGACGATCATCGTCTTCTGGTCCGACCATGGACTGCATGTAGGCGAACGTGGGCTCTGGGGCAAGCGGACCAACTTTGAACTCGACGCGCGAGTGCCGTTGCTTATCGATTCTCCCGCCCACCGCTCGGGGCAAGTGGTCGACGGTCTGGTCGAACTCCTGGACATCTATCCGACGTTGATTGATTTATGCGGCTTGGCTGCCCCGCACGCTCTGGAAGGCCAGAGCCTGCTCCCGGCGCTGGAGAATCCGGACACCTTGATCAAGGAGGTTGCCCTCACTCAAAGTCCCCGCCCCAATAATTCAAACGGTGTTGCTTACGCCGACAAGAATCCCAAGATCATGGGCTACTCGATCCGGACCGATCGATACCGTTACACCGAATGGCGAGAGTTCTCATCGGGTGACGTACGTGTTCGTGAATTATACGACCATCAGGTCGATTCTGACGAGTCGAAGAACGTCGTAGATGTGGCTTCCTATTCGGCAGCTACATCCCGGCTGGAGAGTCTTCTCAATAATTCTCTCGACACCGCACACTAGTGCTTGGTAGCTCATCTAACTGCCGTTAGATGGGATACTCACTGGCCCCTCAGAAGTCCCATCCGCAATTCGCGACCGGTGACAAAGCCAATGGTCTTGCCTTCGCTGTCGACTACATGGCCTAGCGCATCTTCGGTTTGGCTGAGCATTCGCAGTGCCGCGAGACATGATTGCTGATCCTGAAGCTGAACCAAGGGTTTCGGCGCCGGCAGCGAAGGAGAATCGTCCAGATAGAGATCCACTGTGCGCAAGTATCCCGCCAGCTTTCGGCCAGCTCGAGTGTCATCTACGGGAAGTAGAGTGCGCCCATGCCTCTGAGCGATTCGCAGTACGTCGCTTTTGCTCATGGTTGTAGTGGCTCGCACGACTCGTCCTGTAGGCGAGGCGAAATTGCGAACCGGCTGCCCTGCCACGAACAACATCGCTTGTGCCAAAGTCTGCTGAGCCGGTCGAAGAATGCCTACTTCATGTCCCTCGGTCAGCAACTCGGCCAACTCGCGCCTTGCCAAAGTAAGCCGAATGTCCTGAGGGGACGTGTTCGTGAGAAGTTGCACAAGCCGGCTAAAAGCCCATAGCATTCCGCTGATCGGGGCAAACAGAACGGTAAACAGCAAAATCGGCGAGGCGCATCGCTTTAACAGCCGATTGGGAGCATCAAAGAACAGATTCTTAGGCAACAATTCCCCAAGCAGAAATACGACCGGAGCAATAACGATCGGTGCGAGGATACCAACGAGATTACCGCCGGTGGGAAATAACCGCTGAGAGGCCATGACAACCGCAAGCGACGTGATGTAATTCGCCAAATTGTTGCCAACCAACGTTGTCGCGATAAAAAGCGTCGGTTGATTGGCGATCCAAAGCAGCGCTCGAGAAGTCCAATCCCCGGCGAGCGCCTCGATTGCCAGGCGAATTCGCGTCACACGATACAGGCCTGTTTCTGATCCGCTGAACAACGCACTCAGTAGCATGCCGATTACCAGCAGTACAAGGATGAGTATCACAGCACTCCCCCTTCCGAATCAGTTCTTTGCAACTCGACCGTCAATTGACCAAGCTGGTCGACCGCGAGCACTTTGAACCGGAAGACATGCCACTGAAACTCATCCCCCTCGACTGGAAATCTGCCCAGGACTTCCTGCACAATGCCCGCTATCGTTGTGCTCTTGCTCGGGGGCAAGTCAATGTTGAAGCTCCGTCTCAAACGACGTAGGCTGGTAATGCCCGTGACTTGCCAAAGATTCTCGCCAAGTTGGCGAATCGGGAGCGTTTCGAGCAAGCGAGAACTGCGACTGGCCTCATCTTCAAACACCGTTTGCAGCAGATCTTCGAGGGTGACGATGCCGATGGTTTCTCCAAGCTCATTGACGATTGCTGCGACCTCTCGTTCGTACGATCGCAGTTCATCGAACACCGCGGCCACGGTTGCGCACCAGGGAACATACACGACTGGTTGAGCAAACCGCTCTAAATGCTGCCTGGGGATCGTCGGCATGTGCTTCAATGCAATTGCGCCGGCAACCTCGTCGCTGTCCGCTTCCGTCAAGAGCAGGTAGCCGCTCCGAGTCAATTGGCCGCCCAGATCGGAAAGACTCACCGGCGGACGAAACAACCGATACTGAGTGCGAGGACGCATCAACTCCTCGGCCCGAAGATCCGATAGCAGGACGATGTTTTGAAGGGCAGTACGTTCTTGCGCAGCAAGTTCCTCGTCCGCAGTCGAGATCGTGATCGCCTTCTCCAAATCCGTAAGCTCAAGATAGGGTTCGATGCGAAAATCTGGGAACAATAACCGGCGCAGGGCTTGATTCACCGCCGTCAACGCCGGAGCGATTGGGTCGAATGCACGTACCGCGACCGCCAAGGGAAAACTTACTAATCCTGTCACCGAGCGTGGAAACAATACCCCGATCATCTTGGGAACCATCTCGCTGAACAGAATGATCGCCAACAGAGACACAATCGCGACCACGCCCGCCTCGGTTCGATGGCCTTGCCTTTCGAGCTGGATGCCTATAGTCGACGCAAGTGCGAAATAGACGATGTTTATAATCAGATTCCAGAACAGAATAGCAGTTAACAGGCGATTCGGGTGATCAAGCATCGCGATGGCCAACCGTTGCACCTGGCTGCCATTCTTGAGAATCCGACGATCGTCGGCTTTGAGCGAAAACAGGGCTGCTTCGCTACATGAGAAGAATCCAGACCCTGCTCCCAATAGGACCATCGCCATGAGGAAGGGCAGAAACTGCTGCAAATCAGACACTAAGTGACCTTCGAGAAGTGGAAACCAAAGACCTCATTCATTGTTTCCCGTAGTCCTTCCGGTGGCTACGTCAAACTCGTCGATCGCGGGGATCAACATAGCCGCAGTCGCAAAGCCATAAGTGACGGCAGTCACCAGAAATGCGAAGCCGAAGTTCCCTTGCAAGTAGCTGGTGAGTACATAAAAGGTTGCAAAAGGCGTGACCATCGACATCAGTCCAATGGCACTCGAGGGATTGCGAGAACCCAGCGCCATAAAGAGCCCTGCTCCGCCGCCTAACATGAATGCCGTAAAGGCTTGGAATTGATAAGTAAACGAACTCTGAAACGCCATCATCATCCGCATACAGACAGCAATGCCCAAAAGTAAGAACAATACGGTACTAAGGCTTACTGCCACGGCAGTACGCGATTCAAGATAGGTCATGCCAGAGTGAACGCCCAACATGGCGACAAAAACATTCATGACCAGCAGCGATAGTACCAGAAACGCCAGATTCTCGGTTGTCAGATGCTCGGTGTACCACAACACCACGCACATGACCAACGGCAGCAAAACCATTTCCTTGGAATTGTAAAAGATTCCGCCCAGCTTGCCTAAGACGATTTCCTTTGGAGTAAGATCGGTCACCAACAACAAATCGAGTGCCCGCAAGTCGCGCTCGTTCGTCAACGATGTCACTGCTAAGGCATTGACCAGAACCAACCCAATCACTACCAGAGGCACCACAGGCTTGGCAGCGGCTAACTGGATTGCCGTGCGAGACATGTTTCGGTCATCGTCTCCCAGGTACGAAATCAGAGCTACAGCACAAATCGCAAAGACGACCAAATAGGCCAGTCGGATGACGACAATCTTCTTCCCGTAGGCCCATGTCATGATCTCTCGCCAGAGAATCGGGTTGTCCCAAACCTCGCGCGACTTGACCTCTCGCTTGCCCCGCGCCGCAGTCTTGGTTGTAGTCGAGTGTTCTTCCGTGTCTGCTTCCGTAACAGACTGCCGCTGCTCTTGAATCGGATTCCATGTCCGCACGCGGACGATCGCCCAGAGGTTCAGCAGCACCGCAAAAGCGCTCGACACGAGGAGAAACAACACGACAGGCCCCCCATAGACTCCAAACAAACTGTCGGTTGCCTCCAGGGGACGGATAGCGGCAAGTATTGCCCGAAAAGGCGTAGTTGCGATTGCCCACTGTTCGGTCGAAATACCTAGCCAGCTCGCGTGCTGAACACCTGAGGCGAGAATCTCTCCTCCCAGCAGCCAGAGCACCAACACCAAAGCCGTCATCGCCAGCGACTGAAAGGTTTTCTCTCGCCATAAAGCAATCGTCGAGCCAAGGCTACCTGCCACGGCAGCAGCGGTAAAGGTAACTGCCAGCACGCGCAGAACCTGGCCGTAAGAAACACCCCCCAACAGCGTGATGAGCATCAGCAAAGCCGAGGCAGCGACAATCAGTACCAGCACACTGAGCATACTGGCCAACAGCTTGCCAAGTACCAACTCGGCGTTAGAGAGATTCGTCATGAGCAACAGGTCGAGCGTCCGGCGGTCTTTTTCCTGAGCCACGGCAGCAGCGGTGAGTAGCGCCGAAAAGGCAATTGCCATCGCCAATTGGAGCGGCGCTAAGAGACCAAAAACCGCCGATCCGAAACGCGCCAAATCTCCCAAACCTCGAACCTGTTGAGAGCCGATCAGGATTAGCCAGGCGGTCAACACCAGTGCAAACAGCGCAGCAACGTAAACTGCCCGCGATGCGTAGAGTCGCCAACTGCGTGGAGTCGTGGTGACTTCGCGGCTAAAAACTGGCCCGATTAGCAATCGTGTTTCCTTGGCAAGTAGGGAGGCATCGCAGAGAGAGGATCGCAAAGAAACATGCGACTAGGCCGCCGGCGGCCCACCCCCCGGCCTGTGCCTGCAGCCGGGGAGGAGCCGCTGCTCCGTCCACTATAGGCTCGCCGTCGAGAAGAGTCGAGTCGCCGTGAGCCGCTGTTCGACGAACCCTATGACCATTACAACCGTGCCTATCCAGCTTTCCACACTGCGACAAACCCTCAGAGATGCCGGGTATCGTGGACAGGCTATTGAATTCGTCTAGAATGAAGCGAGGAACCGTTCGAGTTCTCTGTTCCCATCGAAAACCGACCATCCTGGGTCGCTACGCCCCCTTTTTTTGAGGTTCATTATGACGTTTCGCAAGGCGAATTTCGTTGCATATCGAGTTGGCTTTAGGGTGGCTGCGGCAGCCGTGTTGTTTGCCGTAGGCTCAGCAAGTGTCCTCTTCGCTCAGCAGGCCAATTTCGACCAGCTGACGAAGGAAAACCTGATTGGCAATGCAGTCTCTTTCTCAAACAACGATTATGCAGAGATCGATAAGGCGATCCAACGCTTTCGCAACGGCGATGGCCAAGGAGCGATGGAGTTCCTCAAAACTGCCAAGGAAAAGTACCCCAGCCTGCCGCCGGCTGAACTTATCTATGCGAAAATGCACTTTGCCATTCGCAACGCCAACGCAGCCAGGGCCGGCCAAATCTTACTGGAGCAAACCGTAGCCCAAGTACCGGATGATCCCGAAGCCTACTTGCTTCTTGCAGATCAGGCCTTCGCCGGCAGGCGAATTGCCGAGGCCCATGCATTGTTTGAAATGGTCGATCCGCTCGTCCAGAAATTCAGCGGGAACGCGAAACGGAAACAAGACTTCTCGATTCGTGTCTTGGCAGGCCGCGCAGCAATCGCCGAAAGCCGGCAACAGTGGGAAGAAGCTCAGAAGTGGTTGCTCGAATGGGCCGAATTGTCGCCCGAAAGCGCCGCAGCTCATCGCCGCCTGGGGGCGACTCTCTTTCATTTGAAGAAGCCCAAGGAGGCATTGGAGAGATTCCGCAAGTCCCGCGAACTCGACCCGAGCGTCTCGCATCCATTCGTAGCCCTCGGCCAGCTGTTCTCTCGCGAAGGGGATGCCGAAAATGCACAAAAGTCTTTTGAAAAGGCCTATGCCGAAGACAAAGACGATCCCTCAACGGCCCAAGCCTATGTCGAGTGGCTTGTTCAAGAGAACAAGCTGGACGAAGCTCAGGCAATTGCCAATGCGATGCGCGAGTTGACGCCCGACTCGGTGACAGCCCTGATGCTCGACGGCATCGTGGCGCAAATGCGCGGCGATACTGAGCAATCGAAGCAAGCGATGACCAAGATCCTCACCCTCGATCCGGCCCATTTTATTGCCACCGACCTGTTGGCGCTACTCTTGATCGAAAGCGATCTCGCTGCCGATCAAGATCGGGCTTTGAGTTACGCAGAGATGAATGCTCAGCGATTTCCCGAGAATGCGCGAGCAAACATCACGAAAGCTTGGGTGCTCTACAAGATGGGGCGGAACGAAGAGTTCAAGCTGGCCCTAGAAAAGGTTGGGCGCAATCAAGTGCCGCTCGACTCGGCCTTCCTCATCGCGAAGATTATGATTGAGCAAGGCAAGAAAGATGCGGCAATCAATGAGCTGGAGAAGCTGATGCAACAGGGGTCCGGTTTGTTTGTGTTCCGTCGCGAGGCGGAGGCGCTGCTGACTCAGCTCAAGTCGGAATAAGCGCTGGAGGGCTGCGTTTTGCAGCACTGCCAAGTCTAAAAAAAAGGTCATGGCAAGTCGATCCGTCGTCTTGCCATGACCTCTATCCTGAAGCAAAACACCGTAGTGCTTCGCCCTCCCGTTACCTTTGTACTCTCTCTATCGGCCAGAGCACTCGGTGCGCTATAGCCTAATTCTTGGGTATGTCGGAACTCCGCCGATTGAGACGCCTGGGAAAGGAAAGCAGGCAGATCCTCCGATAGGAAAATCTGCCTACTTCCGGCCAGCATCGGTCTCGTGAGCCACACTCCCCAGTAGGCGTCACGAAATCTATTTGCTGGTGAACGAATTGTGATGGCCTGGCTCGCGGCCAGGCAGGTAATGTTATTTCGTGGATTGCGGGGAAGGTAGTGGTTGGGTCGAGTCTCCGGTCGACGGCATCCCGAGCGAGGGCAAACTGGGGCCGGTTTCGATTGTCTGAGGACCCAAGAAAACTCGCTGTTCGTCGGGCTTGTCGCCTGCGGTAAGATTGATGTTGGCCAGCAGGCCGTCGCCTTCGACAGGGATGTTGCCCAGGATGGCGAACTCGCGGGGCTCGACGTTTGGCAGGTAGTCGACCCTTTCGACCGGGGCAACCTGCGGGCAGTAGTCTTCGCAGCAGACTCTGGCAGGAAAGCATCCCCTGCCGCAGCCGTTTCGCAAGCATCCGCCGCAGATCTTCAGTGGGGTGCAGCCGCAATAGGCTTGGTAGACGTGGTTTCGCCACTTGTAATGGCATGCGCCGTAGATGCTGCAGTAGCCCGGGTAAAACGGATGGCAGGTCTTGCAGGCTGGCGAGTTGGTACAGCTGGTCTTGCAGGGGCTGAAAAGTCCGTAGCGGCACGAGTCGGAGTGCCGAGGGACGAAATAGTCTTGATTCCAGTTCCAGGTGCAGCCCGCGCCACAGCCGGTGCCGCTGGGGATCGTCGAGCCATAGGTCTGCCAAAACAGCCTGGCCTCGGCGGGCGAGGCCTGAAGGAGCGGCAGGCAAAGTGTGAGCAACAGGAAGGTTCGCATGGGGGATTCCTTTTTCGAAATCCTGGTGGGGAGTTGGGAGCGAGGCGCTGGACGTGCCTCTGATGAAACATGGGTTACTCCGCTGCGTTGAGCAAACGCCTCATTGTGTGTTTTTGTCGCCCCGAGAGTTGCCTTGCTCGTTACAATCCGACCTCTGGCTGTTTCGTGCGATTGATCCCGGTGGAATGCGAGCTGCAGGCTCGGGGCAAACGTGATGGTTATTCCGGCAAGAACGGTTGTGGCTGATCTGGCAGTCTCCGCTTGGAGCGCCTGCGTCGTGGCCGCACTGTTGGCGGGGTTGCTGATCGTTGGTGTGCGGCAAGTGCGTGGTACGACGCTTCGCGCACCTTGCATCTGGGCGCTAGTTTCGACATTGAGCCTGGCATTTGTCGCGTTGGTCGAGGCTCGGTACGTGCGTGACGGAACTGGCATCGGGCTTTCGGCATTGCGGTTTGCCGCCGTGGCGAGCACGTTCTGCCCGTTGATGGCGGTGCTAGGGGCCAAGAGGCCCCAGAATCGCGGCTGGCAATGGGTGGTGCTGACCCTGTGGTTGGTGGTCGCGTGGCCGGCGGTCCAAGCGGTCTTGTTGCCGGCTGGGGCGCGCATCGAGCTGTTTATCGCCTGGAAGCTGTTTCTGGTGGGACTGGTGGCGGTGGGGATGCTGAATTATCTTCCGACCCGCAATGGGGGGGCGGCTATTCTGGTCGCCCTCGGCCAACTCGTGCTGCTCGACGATTATCTCTGGCGGTGGCTGCCGGTGGCGGCCGAGTGGGTCTGGGCCGCGGGTTTGGCTTGCTTTTTGTTGGCCGCAATCCTCGCAGCGTTTGGTCATTGCGCCAGGAAAGGACGCCTCGCGACGGCAGGCCGCGGGATCGGCGAGTTCGATCGACGTTGGCTCGAGTTCCGAGATGCTTATGGAGCTTTATGGGCCTTACGAATCGTGGCCCGAGTGAATCAGACGGCCGAGTTGCGCGATTGGCCCCTGCGGCTGGCCTGGTCGGGATTTGTATCTGCGCGCGCCGAGGAAAGCAGCGAATTGACCTCGGAGCAGTCGCAAGAACTAGAACTAGCCCTGTCGACCCTACTACGGCGTTTCAATCGCCCGGACTAACTAGCTGAGCCCGAATGTCGATCGCAGCCACCACCTCCCGACTTCCGGCTTTCCGCTTTCCGCTTTGGGCCTGTCTCGCCCGCCGGGGTCCCAATTCTTGAGACAAAAAACTGCAACGACTGCAATTGCTGTGAATGAACCGACTTGCCAAAAAACCGTACTCCAATTCGGTACGGGAGTGATTATCGCAATTGTGGAGGGCCAAGGCTAC
>JAGQOW010000006.1 GCA_020427155.1 Planctomycetales bacterium
GTGGCACATATTGCAGATGTCGACTTTCAACTCCTTGCGGGTACTTCGAGTCTCGAAACTGTTACCGCAGCCGCAAGTGACCTTGGTATCGTGGTACTCGGGATGGATGTCAGTCTGCATGATACTTTTCCTTGAACAAAGCGTTCACTCGGCCTGAGAGCCGAAGACCCTCTAGTACCGCTAGTTTCGTACGTAAAGCGAATCCCTGAAGATATCACTCCTGGCATGGTCTCACAAGGGCTGCTGGTGGCAGGATCAGGGCTCTCGCAACGGGGAAGGGCCTCGGGCGGCGGGAACCGCAGAAAAGGACGTACCAAGCCAGCCTTGGCCCGAAACCATCTCCGTATAGCCAACTTCCCCAGCTCTGTTAGAATGCCCAGCGCCCTGACCACTCTCCCATCGACGATATCCCGCGAGCATGCATCTCCTCAAGTCACTGCGACTCGCTTATCGTCTGCTCGCACTGGTGCTGGTCACTTGCATCTGCTGGGCCCTTTTCGAAATTGCGCTCTTGCTACGCGGCAAGACCAAGCGTTCGGTGGTCGTTAATCGCTGGGTGCCAAGGTGGGCGCGATGCGGCTTATGGTTTTATGGCGTCAAGGTATCTGCCCAGCGGCCAGACGGCAGCGTGGGCCCGATCTATCCTGCGACGGGAGCAAACGGGGTGGGAAGGATCTTTGTCATGAATCATCGTTCAGGATTGGATATCCCTATTTTGCTTACAATTGCCGAGGCTCACGTGATCAGCCGGCATGATCTTGCTAACTGGCCCTTGTTGGGGCGGACCTCCAAGCGAGTGGGCACCCTGTTTGTCGACCGCGAATCGCGCCGCAGTGGCGCCAGCGTGTTGAGAGAAGTCGCCCGTGTACTAGCCGCGGGGGAAGGTGTGGCGATGTTTCCTGAGGGAACTGCCTATGAAGGAGACGAAGTGCGAGAGTTCCACGCCGGAGCGTTCAATGCCGCGCTTCGTTCCGAAGCGGAGCTGGTGCCGCTGGGAATCGCCTATGGAAATGAGGATGCGTACTATCGCAAGGAGTCGTTTATGTCTCACACCAAGCGCGTTGCCATGCTGCCCTCATTGGAAGTGGCTGTCGAGGTTGGCGAGCCGGTAACCTGCGGAGATCGTTCCCCCGTCGAGATGAAGGAACTCGTGCGCAAGCAAGTGCAAGCGCTTGTGAATCGCGCGCGTACTCGACTCGAAGCCTAGGCGAATCGTCTGGTGAACTGTAAGGCAGCAGCCAAAAAGGAATATCGCAAACGAGTATCAGCCATGCCACAACTCATAGCCGCACCCACGATCATCCAAGCTGCCGGCAACAAGCCGAAGCAGATCGAAGAGTATATCGGACGTCTCAACTCCGGAGAATCGGAAGTCAGCATCGCCAGGATGCAGTCGCCGCAAGGATGGGCAGAGCCTGGTCAGCGGCCAGAGTTCCGAGAATACACCGTGGTGCTTGTGGGTTCGCTAACGGTGGAACATGAAACAGGCGAATTCAAAGTTGAGGCAGGCCAAGCGATTGTGACTCAGCCCGGGGAATGGGTGCGCTACAGCACGCCAGAGAAAGGTGGCGCTGAGTACCTTGCCGTCTGCTTGCCAGCCTTTTCTCCCGACTCGGTACAGCGCGATAGCGAGTAAACGATCTACGGCGACTCGCTTTCTTCGCTCGGCTCATCCTCGGAGCCTGCCGATTGCTGCAGGGTACGCGCTCGCAGCAGGTTTCCGTGGCGTTGGGGGGAATTGTCGGCTTGAAGCAGGTGGATTGCCTCGTCGATCTTTCCCAGCTTCTCATAGGTTCGAGCAAGGTTGTAGCGAGCCCCAGAAGCCCAGTCGCCGGCCGGCTCTGCTTCGAGAGTGCGTCTGCCTAGCCAATCGACGGCAATTTCAAAGTTGCCACGATCGTAACTCAACAATCCCAACCAATAACTGGCATCTCCTTTAGCCCGGCGATAGAGGCCTTGCTGTCCCGGATCAAGCTTGTCGAGTTGCGCATCGGGCGGACGGATGTGACGGTCCTGATACAACTTGATCGCTTCGACATGGCCTCGCTTGGGTTCGGCAAGCGGGTTGTTCCGCTGTTGGAAGGGAACTTCTTTGGTCCCTTGAAAATGCAGCACCCGCGCTTTCCATAGCCGAGGACGCTGGGCAAACACCAAGAACCGCTGCGCTGCAGCAAGCCGATCAGTCGAGTTGATGCTCTGCTCCTCAAGCAGCGCTTCCCAAGGCCTCGGCCAGAGTTGGACCGAAGAGACATGCTCATTTTTTTCCAGCTCCGTGGCCAGATTGCGGCTTTCGACCGAAAGCACCACGAAGTTGTCGCCTTCGAGACCATTCTGCAATAGTGACGCACGGCGTGAGAGTTGCAGAGGCGCAGCGACCAGGTACGCCTTGACGCTCGACAAATCTTCGACAGCGATCGGGTACTTGACCTCTTCGGTGCTGAGCGACTCCAGCCAAGATGGATTTGCCACGATCTCGGCCAAAGTTGCCACGCCGCTATTCCCGTTGCCGGGGATGGGCAAACCGAGACGGCTATCAAACAAGTACAACTGCCCATCGCTCAGCAGAGCCGGCAACAGGTCGCGGGTGGCAGCTTCGTCGCTCTCGTCGGACGGCTCTCCGAAACCAAGCAATACGACGTTGATATGTTGCTGTCGGCATAGTTCGGCAAACACCCAAGCCCTTTGCTCGACAGTACCATGCCCATACATCAGAGCCTGCCAAGGGCGAAAGACCACCTGGGGTCCCCCTGCGTCGTCGAGTTGGATGTTGCGAACGGTCCAATCGAAAAGGGCCGACGCGACTTCCAGATCGGTCAGGCCTCCTGACTTGGCCCAGGCAGAGATATCGCGCATCCAAATGGCTTGCTGCAATTCTCGCGATTCAAAAGGCTGGAACGATTCGTGCTCCATTGCCTCGGCTGAAACGAACGGGGTCAGAAATTCTGAACTGCGTATGTGCTCGGGTAGACCTGACAGAAGCGGATCAGCTTGCCAGCCGGTTTCTCCAGAAGGAGTGTTTCTGAGCCACTGGTTCAGACGATCTAGCAGCAGAGCCAAGGCACTTTCATCTGGGCTCGGTTCCCAGTGAATGGCGGGTCTGCGCTGCTTGATGTAGCGGGTGAGCCGTACACGGATTTCGTTCATTCGTTTGTCGGAAAACCGCCAGATTTCGATTCGCTCTGGGGTGGGCACCATGCCATTGAGCCCGACTTCGACGATCAATGCCGTGGCAGGCTTGACGGAGTCCAACCTGCGGACCGGAAGTTCCAGATAGGTTTCCTTGCGAATGCCAAACTCGCTGCTCTCCTCGTCTGCGGCAACGTAGTAGCGCACGATGTCGCCCGCCCTAACGCCCAATTTGCGGAAATCAACATTTCCCTGGGGCACCTCGAGGTAGTTGAACGGTCCATCCGGTACCGCAGGAGTGACGTTACACGTTGCAAGCACTTCTTTCCCATCAGTGCTCTTCGAGTCATCCAAGATCGGCCTGGGAGGGGCCAATTCGAGCACGATCTCCTCTGGCAGCGCATTGAGGGCTGAGGAGATGGTTTCCAGCAGAATGGCTGAGTTCCCGCGCCGGCTCTGGGTCTGTTGCGCTGGAACTTCTGATTGGTTTGAACGCGGCGGGCTGTCTTTGCAACCCAGTGTCAGCGGCAAGACGCCCAACGCGCCGCACAAGATTGCCAGGGTAAAACGTAACTTCATCTCCACAATTCTCACGAGGTCTCCGCAGGGCTGGCTATTGCTTGGCGGATTGCGAGTACACGGCGCATCACACCTTCGATTTCTCCCAACGGTATCATATTGGGCCCGTCGCTGGGCGAACTGTCAGGATCAGGATGAGTTTCGCAGAACAACCCTTCGACACCAAGCGCCATCGCCGCCTTGGCCAGTGGCTCAACCATGGCCCGCTTGCCGCCCGTCGCACCCCCTAATCCTCCCGGCTCTTGTACGCTATGGGTCGCATCGAAGACGACGGGGACGCCTAGCTCCTGCATTTCGGGAATGGCGCGCATGTCGTTCACCAGTCTTCCGTAGCCGAAAAAAGTTCCCCTCTCGCATAGCAGTATGTTCTCGCAACCGGCATCGGAGAGTTTGGTGACCACATATCGCATGTCGCCGGGGGCCATAAACTGAGCCTTCTTGACGTTTACAGCCCTGCCCGTTCGCGCGGCGGCAACCAGCAGATCGGTCTGGCGAGCGAGAAAGGCGGGGATCTGCAACAGTTGGCACACTTCACCTGCCGCTGCTGCTTGCGATGTCTCATGAACATCGGTGGTTACGGGCAAACCAGTCGAGTTCGCCACGGACTTCAATATCCGCAAGCCCTCGCCCAACCCCGGCCCGCGATAAGCATCGCTGCTGGTGCGATTGGCTTTGTCGAACGAGGCCTTGAATACCAGTTGAAGCGAAAGTAGGTTTGCAACCCGACGCAGTTCTTCCGCGATTTCAAGCGTCAGTCGCTCGCTCTCCAGCACGCAGGGGCCAGCGATCCATAGCAGCGGCTCATCGGTGCCGCAGAGGTGAGGACCGACTCGGGCGGGATAATTTGGCACGAAGTATACCTTCCTGAATTGCCTAAGATTACGATGCCAAACCGTAATAAACTGCTAAACGTAAGTTCGCAGCAATATAATCTCGTTACTTTCTACGAACTACATTGCGGCTTGGTTCCGACCGCGAAAGCCACTGCAATTTGGCAATAGCCTTTGCATGGACAGTTCAAGTGTTGTCTCGAAACGAGAACCGGGCCAGTTTGACATGGACAACGGCTTCCACAAGCCAAGCGGAGCCAGGCTCTCTGCCCCCAGTTTAGCCATCGCCTTAACTAGCTGTCTACCAACCAGTTACAGCACAAGAAAACACTTGCGATCCCAATTTGGGACAATCTAGTCCTACTATCTGTGCGGACAGCGTGAAGCCAGCGCCAACGAGGCGTATTGCTGCAAACTGCACAAGGCTAATGCAGTTCGATCTTGCTTAACACGTGGAAGTAAAGCCCAGCCGCACAGAATTCATAGGCTGAGCGGAGGGGCAGTTGTCTCACTTTAAACCCATACGAGAAAAAGGTTTATGTGGTTGTCTGCCATGCGGCAAGGAAGGCCGAGTCCGCTAGTTCGGCATACGAAATGCCCTAGAGTTAGTCGGCGTTCTCGCAGCCGAATCTGGCTTGCAGGATCCCGCTCAATCGTGCTGGCCCGCGGGGCCTCGGACGAACTGTGGCGAACTGGTTCAATTGCCCCTGACCGATTCGTTAAGTCAAAGAGTCTTTGGCTCGTCCGAGGCCCGCTTTTTTTGTATGTCTGCGGGTAAACGAGGTTGAAGTCGCGTTTAGCACTCTCGCACGATCGCTCATCTCGCTGTTACCGCTCTGCCCCATACCATGCCTGGTCCCTCATTGTGATAAAGACGAGGCCTCGCCTGAGCAGCAGTTTTTGCATCCTCTGAAACCTCAACCGGTCGGTACGTGCCTCGGTTGGCTTCGGCAACCAGTTGCAACTCTTTGGCGGGCGTGCTGTTTGCTTTGACACCCATACCAAACGTGTTAATCGGAAATGCTCGACTGGGGCCATCGAGCAGCATCCGCTGTTTCGAGGCGGTTGTAAAAAGCCTTCCATCGGAGAGCAGGAAGACGGTGTCGGGGCGAATCACAGCTGCGGCAGCAAGTGCCTCGTCGATGCTGTTTCCCAGACACAGTTCGATGGTTTCGAGCCAGTCTCTCAAGAGCTGCTTGTTTTCATTGGTGGCATTCACAAAGTTTGTTGCTGACCGAGGGTAAAACAGCGGGTACACCGTGTCGCTGTAAAAGATGACATAGAACTGTTGCTTTGGCCGCAGCGATCCAACGCTATCGAGCAACTCGTCAATCAGCGTTTCGAGCTTTCCGCTTTGCATACCGCCGGAATTGTCGAGGATGTAAAGAATCCGGTTGCCCTCGACTTTGGTGCCAAAAAAGCTTGCAGTACCTGCCGAGCCGATGCCTTCTCCAAGCTCAGCAAGACCGTTGCCGCTATCTCCAAAGAGCGCGCCGAGATCGCCTAATCCGTCATGCGGCACATTGAGATCACCTGTAAGATCAGCCAAAACCGACTCGGAGGAGAGATCTCCCAAGGCGGCTTCCTGAGGGTCGGGCAGTTGACTGGCGAGGTCAGTTTCTAAAGCATCGAGATCCTCGGCCGCATCGATTTCCAGGTTTTGCAGTGAAGTCTCGTCTTCGTAAGTGATCGGGCTGGCAACGAAGTCAAAAACCTCGTTCGTTTGTAGCGTCGTCAGCGTGAGAAAACTCAGGAGTAGCAGGATGAGACCATAGATCGTCAGGCTCGCCAACCAGAACCGCCTGCCGCTTCGAACTGGCTCATCTTTCCTGATCGCCACCCGAAATTCGGGAACTCCGAGAGAGGGATCACTCGTTCGCTCAGACTGCAAGTCGTCAATCGATGTTTCGGGATCTGCAAAGCAGTGTTTTGCCTCAGGCTGCGCTTCGAGGGGTGTGCGAACAAACGAACCACGGTATCGAGGCCCGCTTGCAGGGCGGGGTTTTCCCGAGAGCACCTGCTGCTTGAGATTGGCGGCAGCGGCTGCAGAGGCGTCGAAAGAGAAATTCTTTGTGGCGTCTCCCTCCGGGCGGACAGTCGCGCGGTGCATACCATCTTTCCGATCCGTCGCAGGTCTGCTCGAATCGCTCGGCCGGTCTGGATTCTGATTGGTTTCAGGAGGAGGCATGGCAATGCACCGACTCGCTGGCTAGCCGCCCGGCGACGGGCTGACGACCCGCCGTCTACTCTTTGGCAAGTCCCGTGATTGTATCAGCTCTGCTAGCAATGTGAAAATCAGCCAGCACTGCTCAGAAGGATCAACGATTAGGGCTAGCAGGGTAAGAAATCCCCAGTAGAGCGTATTCACTCGCAAACCACGGCATTTCTCGAGGTTTGCCACCCCCCGACTGCCGTTGATTCGTGAAGATTTGGGGCGAATTCGTTGAATCCCTACCCTCTAGGGTTCCGATGTTTCTTCTAGCTTGCCCAACAGGCAATCTCCTCACAACCGTCAGCGACCTTCGGATACTCCGAACTTCGGAGCTTGTCATGAATCTGCACCCCAAGCCGCGGCCCTTTTGGCAACGTGTGATCATTATCCCTGCTCTATGCCTGTTGATGGGCTACAAGGCCTTTCACTTGCCAAGAAAAATGCTGCCTCGAGCGCTACGATCGATTGTGACGAACTGGAGCTATTCCATGTTCTGGATGCTGATTCGATCGGGTGTTACCCGGGCATATATCGATCAACCCTGTGAGTTCAAAGTTCCGGATTCCTTTGAGCCCAAGCTGGCTGTCGAAGGAGAGTACCACCTGGCCGCCCATCAGATTGAAGAGTTCTACAGGAACGGATTCATCGGTCCCTTCGATGCCTTTTCGCGAGAAGAGATGGCCGACTTCCGCCACGAAATGTTGGCGGTCGAGAATACAAAGTCGAAGACCTATGATTTCTGTACACCGCGCGATCGCCACTTCGAAATGCCTCGACTGTGGAACTATATGACTTCCGCCGCGATTACCGAGCGGGTAGCGCAGCTCCTGGGTCCCGACTTGTTGTGCTGGCGATCACAACTTTTTTATAAAGGCCCTCATTCACCAGCCATTCAATTTCATCAGGCCAGTACCTTTATGGTGGAAGACTATCTTGATCCGGCGCTCTTTCCGACCGATCTGAGTGAGATCTTCCAACTCACGGTCTGGGTGGCCGTCGACGATGCGACGGCCGAAAATGGCTGTCTGCAATTCGTCCCAGGCACCCACGATTCGATCCGAACAATCACCTTTGGCGGCAATGAAGGCTTCTACGGAGCACAGTTCTCATTGGATTTTGATCCCGAAGCAAGCAAGATTGTCACCCTGCCGGTCAAGGCGGGGCAGTTTGTGATCTTCACCGAGCGTTGTATTCACGGTTCACCGCCAAACACTACAGACCGACATCGCCTGGCATTTAACATTCGAGTCATTCCGACCAATGTGCCCGTCTATCCCGACAAGGAAAAATATCGTTCGGTTTATAACGGCGGAAAATACTACTTGAAGAACTGGGGAGTGTCGGTCTTGCGAGGCGAAGACCGACACCAATTGAGCCGCAGCGTCGATCCGAGGGAATTGCACAAAGAGTTTTCGAGAGAAGTGCCTCGAGCCGCGTGAGCTCGCCAGAGGGGCGTTGCCCACTCTTCGTGCGGACAACCAGTAGTTTTCTTAGAGGTCGAAATGCGGACGATTCGAAAGAAAATCGCTCTCGTCACTGGTGCCGGGTCGGGCATCGGCCGAGCGATTGCCTTGCGGCTCGCGCAGGAGGGGGCCGACCTCTTTCTCATCGATATCGCTGAAAAGGAACTCGCTGCGACGGTAGCCGCCGCCAAGTCGCGAGGCGCGTGTGCCGTGGGACGTTACTGCGATGTCAGCCAACAGCCGCAGATCTCGGCGTGCACTAGAGCCGTGATTGATCGTTGGGGCGGTGTCGATATTCTCGTAAACAATGCGGGCATCACCTACTACGGCGATACTGCGGAGATGAGTATCGAGCACTGCGAGAGGCTGCTGGCGATCAATCTCCACGCGCCAATCCAGTTCACTTGCGAGTTATTGCCAAGCATGCTTGAGCGAGAGGAAGCTCATGTGCTGAACGTGGCGAGTTTTTTTGGTTTAATCGGTTCACGCAAGCTCGCGGCCTATACCAGCAGCAAATTCGGACTGGTCGGCTTTAGCGAGTCGCTACGAGCTGAATACGGCCGGCGCGGCTTGGGAGTCACAGCGCTTTGCCCAGGCTTTGTAGATACCAATCTTTTCGCAACTGCTCCGAGAGGCAAGGACTTGTCGGAAAACAAGATTCCGCCGGGTTGGCTGCTGACGACGCCCGAAAAGATTGCCAAGCGGGCGATCAAAGCCATCTATCGTAATCAGGCATTGGTCGTTCAGCAGCCGTATGCCAAGCTGGCACATTTTGGCAAACGATTCTTCCCGAGTGTGATTGACTGGGCCCATCACGCAAGTCGACGCCGCAAGAAGCGAGCCGTACCGGAATTGCCTGAGGCCAGCACGACTCGCCACAGGGCCGCCTGAGCCAGCTTCTCTCATTCGAGTCTTATTCGAGGTGGGAAGTCTTCCTAGGCTTGAGGTTTCAATTGAAGTATCACTTGTCGTCGGCTGGTCGCGTCCGCTAGTTTGTGGAGATGCAATTTCGACTGGTCACCTATAACATCCACAAGGGCATCGGCGGGACCGATCGGCGTTACCGCCTGGAACGTATCATCGAAGTGCTCGACCACTGCCAAGCCGACATCGTGCTCTTGCAGGAAGTCGACGACGATGTGCCCCGTTCGCGCCATGATTGCCAGGTTGAACTACTAGCCGAAGCGTTGGGCCTTCCTTACCACGCCTATCAGCGCAATGTCCGATTGAAATACGGCAACTATGGGAACGCAATTCTGAGTCGCTTCCCGCTGACGGATACACGAGACATCGATCTTACGATTCGTTTCAAGAAGTGCCGCCGCGCGCTGCTGACTCATTGCCGTCTGCAATTGGGAACTCATACTCGATCCTTGCTTTTGGCGAATGTCCACCTTGGCCTGGCAGGATTTGAGCGTCAGATTCAGCTGCGCCGATTACTCGAAACCTCGATGATCGCTCGCGCAGTGAGTAGAACTCCTGTGATAATTGGGGGCGATTACAACGACGTCTGGGGAAAATTAGGCAAGCGGATCCTGGAGCCTGCCGGTTTTGCCTCGGTCGGGGGCGCTATTCGCACCTTCCCAGCAATGATGCCGCTACGACCCCTTGATCGCCTATACTATCGAAACCTGGTGCCGACTCGACATGCCTTTGCAAGCCGAACCAAGGTGGCCCGTCAGGCTTCAGACCATCTACCCTTGGTCGCCGATCTGGAGATAGCGTCAGTTTAGTCCTTGGATCCATTTCAGGTTTCCCATGCTTGCCGTGACTTTGAATTGGCTCGAGCAGATTCACTGGAGCGCCTATGTAGCGGTCGCTGTGCATCTGGCGATTCAACTCTGTTTGTGCGTGCGAGTGATCATGCGCAGACGCAGCGTGGGCGAATCGCTCGCTTGGATTCTTGTGGTCTTCTTCTTTCCGATCGTTGGTCCGCTAGTCTACCTGGTGATGGGCGAGCTCCGGCTGGGTTCGCGTCGGGCACGTCGTTTCGTGGAACTCTTTCCGCCGATTCAAGAGTGGCTCGACGACTTGCCTGAACGTCATCAGGTCGACTGGTCTCGACTGGGAGTGCAATGCGAACCGATGTCTCGCTTGGGACAACTGACTCTCGGCATGCCCAGCCTGCCGGGAAACGAGCTTGAGCTGCTCGATCAATGGCAATCGGTTTTCCAGAGACTGGTCGAGGACATCGACGCCGCAGAGCACACTTGCCACTTGGAATTCTATATCTGGCACCTCGGCGGAAAAACCAGTGAAGTTTCGGCTGCACTGGTGCGAGCCGCTCAGCGCGGCGTCACCTGCCGGGTTTTGGTCGATGCGATGGGCAGCCGTGCGTTTTTGCGCAGCTCAATCGCAGAGGAAATGCGAGAAGTCGGAGTACGTATCCAAGCAGCACTGCCTGGCGGACTGATGCGCATGCCTTTTGTCCGCTTCGATTTACGCATGCACCGAAAGATCGTGGTGATTGACGGTACGATTGCGTACACGGGCAGTCTCAACCTGGTCGATCCCCGATACTTCAAGCAGGACAGCGGAGTGGGACAATGGGTAGACGCCATGGTCCGAATTCGGGGACCTGCGGTCGAGGCGCTCGCCATCACGTTTCTTGCCGATTGGTATCTCGAAACTGACGCAGAACTGGAACAGCTGCGCGAGACAGGCGGTGCGGTTGCGCAATCGCGGCTCGGCGAATCAACCGTGCAGGTGCTTCCTTCGGGGCCCATGTACCCCACTGAATCGATGGAGCAAGTGTTGATTATGGCCGTGTACGCGGCACACAAAGAACTCGTGCTGACGACGCCCTATTTTGTTCCCAGCGAGTCGTTGTTGATGGCCCTGCAGTCGGCAGCAAGGCGGGGAGTGAAAGTCATTCTAATTCTGCCAGCCAAGATCGATTCGGTGCTGGTACGCTATGCGAGCCAGGCGTTTAAGGGGGAGTTGCTGAGAGCGGGAGTGCGCGTTGCGAATTTCCACGGCGGCCTACTTCATACCAAAAGCGTGACGGTGGACGGCGAAATGAGCTTGTTTGGATCGCTTAATCTCGATCCGAGGAGCTTTCGGCTGAATTTTGAAATCTCGCTGAGCATCTACGATCTCGATTTCACTCAGCGCCTGCGAGCTCTGCAGCAATCCTATATTGATCAGTCGGAGCTGATGGATTTGGACTCCTGGGTCAAGCGTCCCATGGGACAACGACTGGCAGAAAACTGTGCCAGACTCTTTGGTCCCTTGCTCTGAAAGTGCTGGGGGGCAGGCGGTGGGCCAGATTTACCCCACCGCAACACTTTCTTTTTCTTTGCTTATTCTTCAGATTGCAGGTAAACTAGCGGCTTCTGTGGCTAAGATTCAATGCGCTGCCGCGCGGCACATGCGTCTGATAGGGAGCAAGTAGATTTGCGTTTCTTCCCCGGTAGTGTCGTCGTCTCACTAGGTTTGCTGATCCTAGTGATCGTTTGTAGCGAGCCTGCCGCGGGAGGAATCTCGATAATAGCCACGACAGGAACGAATGCCTCAGGAGTTACGGATGCTGAGTTTAATACCCTTAGCGCGGGTGCGATTGCCAACGACGGAAGTATCGTGTTTGCCGCTAATCTCACGCACGGCCCTGGCGGTGTGACGAGCAGCGACGACGAAGGGGTCTGGCTCTTCGACGGAAGTAATACAGGATTGATCGCCCAAGCAGGGAGCGCAGGCGTTCCTGATTTGGCTGGCGCCAATTTCGATTCGTTCGCCAAGGTTGCAATCAGCGACAGCGGCGAGGTTTTGTTGCGCGCTGCTCTCGAGTCGGGCGTCGGCGGCGTCACTTCGAGCAGCAATCAAGGTTTTTGGCGTTACCCTGCTGGGTCCGGGGCACTGGTGGAGCGGACTGGAGTCGTCAGTGTTCCCGGTGTGCCGAATGCAAAATTCGAAAGCTTCCCCGCCGCACTACAAACCTCCAGCAACGGCAGGATCGTGCATAACGGCACCATGGCTAAGGTCGCGGGTGGCGTCACGATCGACAACGACAAAGGTGTGTGGAGTTACTCGGGCGGAGTTGGCACGATGGTCGTTCGGGAAGGAGTACCTGGCAGCGTGCCTGGGGTAGGCACGTCGACTTTCGACGCATTTGGCCAACCTTCGATCAACAGCAATGATCAATCTCTGTTCAGCGGATCACTAAAGCTGGGAGGGATTATCACGACCAGCAATCGCTTGGGGATTTGGCAGTACACCGGCACGAGTGGAACTCTGGTAACGCGAGCTGGAGTGGGGGGAGTACCCGAGGTAGGAGGGGCCAACTTCGTAACTTTCGACCACTACCGACAGAACAACCTGGGACAGGTTGCTATCCGAGCGACAATCGATCTCGGCAACGACCCTGGGGTCTGGCTATTCACGGGCGGCTCTGGCGAGATGCTCGGGCGCAAGGGAATCGGCAGTGTGCCGGGAATCGCCAGCGCCAATTTCGAAGATTTCGATGCGGCGCTTGTCAATGATGGTGGCCAAGTTCTGGTTCGTGGTGAATTGCAGGTTGGTCCCGGTGGCGTCACAGCCAACGACAATCTTGGCCTCTGGTTTCTCGATGGCAGTGGCAGTCTGGTCTTGCGATCAGGCAGCGGCGGAGTTCCGGAACTGCCTGCGACCAATTTCTCCGACTTTTCGAATTACGCGCTAAACGAAAACGGTCAACTCGTTGTCGCCGCTACACTCGAGATCGGAATTGGAGGAGTCGACAGCAGCAACGACAGCGGGCTGTGGTTGATCGATCCTGATGGCGTCTCTCGGCTGGTAGCCAGAGAAGGCGACACGCTTGACGGACATACGATTGCCTCGATTGACTTTCTAGGCGGTTCGGGAACGAACGACGGCCAGTCGGGCGGGCTCAACGACTTGGGACATGTCGCCTTTCAGGCAACCTTTACCGATGGCGACAGCGGCCTGTTTCTCTTCAATCCACTCGACGCCGATTTTGATTTCAATGCTCAAGTCGATTCATTCGACCTGCTTGCCTGGGAAGCCGGTTATGGCACGAGCGATGGGGCCAGCCAGCACCTCGGGGACGCTGATGGCGATCAGGATGTCGATGGGTTTGATCTTCTCGCCTACCAGCGTGAGTTTGGCAGCGGAGTAACTGCGCTATTGGCCGCCGAGACCGTGCCTGAGCCAGCCACCTGGCTCCTGGCTCTGGCAGCAGCGGCGTGGAATTGGGTTGTGCGGCGCCTTAGGTTGAGCCCCTCGACAACAAGCCTTAGGCTATAGGAACCCGACTTTCCATTTCATGTCATCCGCAGCAAGTTTGACACCGGACTTTTCCCCATGGCCAATCGCAAAACGCTCGGCGGGGTCATTCATACTTACCAGCGCTACGATCCCCAGCGGTTTCCGAGCCCGACGCAGCCACCGCCAGACGTCGTCTCGTCGGCATTCGAGCATTTGCTGATGTTCGGCTCGCACCGAGAGTTGACTGAGGAAGAGCTTGCCCGCGCTATCCGGATCGACCCAAAACAGATATCTGGCTTGGTGCCAAGTCTCGACGGCCTATTGGCCATGCTGCGCGAGCGGAAACGCAAGATCCTGGCGCGCTATGAGACCCGTAACGTACGGGAGAAAGTGCAGGACGCGTTTGTCGGGAGCGTCCGGAACGTTGCCCCCCCCAAGCGACTCCGCGATCGATTTCGCAAGGCCGTCGAGCACGAACAGCTGCGCGACTTGGAACGGCTTTGGTATGCCATTGGCGACGATCAATCGTCATTCGCACGAGCGCTAGTTGGCGTCATGCATTCGCTGGGCGAGAAGTATCAGATCGATGAACTAGGGGCGAAATACGAATTCACTGGCCGCGAGTCGCTGACCATTCCCCAAGCAATTGAATTGAAAGAGGAATTGGAGCGAATTGACGAACTCCTAGAGCAACTGGAAGAGGCACGCGAAACAGCTCAAATCGGCCTGATCGACCTGGACGCGCTGGCCGAATTTGCCGAACCGGGTGATATTGATCAATTGAGCGCTTTGCAGCAGCAGGTGCAAGATTACCTTCGCGAGATTGCCGAGCGGCAGGGACTTGAGCAGTCTCACGGGCAATATCGTGTTACCCCCCAAGCCTATCGCATCTTTCAGGCCAAGCTCATCGATCGGCTTTTCAGCGACTTGCAGCCGTCTCGCAGCGGCCGGCATCAGGGTCCAATCGTCGGCGAGGGAGCGGTCGAGAATCAGACTACCAAGCCGTATGAATTCGGCGATTCCGTCAGCCACATGGACATCACCGGTACGTTCGTCAACGCGCTGATTCGCCGAGGACCAGGGGTACCGATCCGCCTGACACCAGACGATCTGGAAATTCACACGACTCGCAACAATCCGAAGTGTGCGACCTGTGTGTTGATGGATATGAGCGGCTCGATGCGCTACGACGGCCAGTACATTAACGTCAAACGCATGGCACTCACGCTCGAAGGGCTCATTCGCAGCGAGTTTCCTGGCGACTATCTTCAGTTTCTTGAAATCTACAGTTTTGCCAAGCTGGTCGAGCGGGGAAAGATCGTCGAGTTGATGCCCAAGCCGGTAACGTTGACCGATCCCGTAGTTCGCTTGCGTGCCGACATGAGCCGCGACGATATTAGCGAGTATCAGGTCCCTCCGCACTTTACGAATATTCAACACGGGCTTTCGACCGCGCGCCGGCTGCTGGCCAATGTGAACACTCCGAATCGGCAGATCGTGCTGATCACCGATGGCCTGCCGACCGCACATTTTGAGGGAGAGTTGCTTTACTTGCTGTATCCGCCGGACCCGCAGACCGAGGCGGCCACGATGCGCGAGGGGCTGCTTTGCGCTCGCGAAGGTATCACGATCAATCTCTTTCTGCTGCCCAGTTGGTCGCAGACCGAAGAAGACATTCGATTTGCTTATCGCCTGGCAGAATCGACTACTGGGCGGGTATTCTTTACGGCAGGACGAGATTTGGACCGCTACGTCGTCTGGGATTATCTGAAACGACGACGGGAAATCGTCGGGTAGAACCGTGATTGAAGTCCAATTCGAGCTAATTCGCTAGAAACTTGTGCTTGGATACTCTCAAGATACCTACTCTCAGGGGATTGAACTCTACCCCATCAACGGCTAAGGTCATTGGTCCAGGCAGGAAGCATCGCAAGAAAGAGTCTGAGCCCTAGTGCGTACTTCGCAGATTCGAACGCGCTTAGAATACTCCACTCGTTGAAGACACGGAAGCATTCGCAGCCAAGGTGAAAGCGAAACCTTTCCAATCAGCTTCTATGCTCATCACTATAGGAATACCAGATTCCAACAGAGTTTAGCCATTGCCAACTACGGCAGATGCCACTCGTCTGCTTCATTCGAAAGTGCGAAGAGTTTTCTTGTTTGTCGCTGTCGCGGTCGATGTAGACCAGCCGAGAGTGGCAAGTCTCTCTACTGGAGGTAACGCTAATGTATCGGAATCACAAATCTCGATCCTTCACAACCACATTGCTATTGTCAGCCGTTGTCCTCCTGCTGTTATTCGCGGGCGCAGCTAATCAAGTATCAGCGGCTATCGTTATCGATGCAGGCCCCACCTGGACTCCTCCCGGTCTTGGCGCTTCAGGTAGTGCTGGCACTGGCCCTGCTTTTGCAGGTGGTCTTACCTTTTCTTACTCTTCAATCGATTTGGGCGCTACGGCAAATCTTTATTACGGCGTGAAAGCAGACGCCTATACAAACGGGTTCTCGATGGATGGGGGAGTCGATCCTAGCAGTTCCGAGATTTTCCGTTATAGCTCGCACGGCGGATCATCGATCGTTTACACAGGATCGACCCAAGTACGATTTGACAATAATACTTATTCCGCACCTTACAACACGCGAATGACTGTTACCATTGCCGGCACGGGGAGTTTCGTACAGGATGCTACTACTGCGTCATTCAACTCGGCTGCAAACGGCGACGTGGAGGTTTTCTGGCATGTCCAGAGTGACTTCACCGCCAACTATCTCATCGAAGTAGAAAGCCCTGCCAATACATGGACTCCAGGAAACGATTGGTACAATGCCCTCGCCAATACGGGCATCTATGGTACGGGCACTAGCGTGGACGACGGCTTCTATTACGAGGCAATTCCCGAGCCTAACTCCCTCGTCCTAGCCGTGCTGGGGCTATTGGGTGCGGGGTGCCTCACGCGAAAGAAATAACTAGTCACTTCCGCTAGCGATCAGAGCCGCCAGGGAACCCTGGCGGCTTTCTTCATTTGGATAGGGCAAGAATAGCTATTTGGGCCTCGTTTGCTAGTCCCATGGTACGATTCCAGCCTCCCCCAGAGCGTTGTTCTTGCCGCGGGGTAACCAATCTAGGGGCAGCAGGAAGCCGTAATATGGCTGGCACAGGCCCCTCACATTCCCCCTATTTTACCAGAACGAGGATTCTACCGCTGGGAGGCCTTGGCCCTGTTGGGTAAGCTCTACATTGCTACGCTAGCGTGGCAAGATATGCGTTGCCAGTCGGCCGATAAATCACTACATTCCCCCGCGCTTTCCCATCACTCTCATGTAGGCCTACGGGCCATTACCAGGCAGGAAGAACGTGATCTTTGTCAACCGAAGCTCGTATTGCCATGCCGCTGGCGTGTTTTTCGCGGCGGCCCTCACACTCACTTGGCACGTCGTTGCTTGGGCTGCGGTTCCTTGCGATACGCTGATGTCGGCCAATGCGCGGGGTTTCGCCTCGATCGCCGATATCCAGTCGCTGCATCAACATTGGCAGCAGACACAAATGGGGCAACTGGTCCAGGACGAATCGATGAAGCCATTCATCGAAGATATCCGCAAACAGTTAGAGCGAAAACTGTCTGGCGTTCGCGACAAACTAGGGGTGGAGCTCACCGACCTGAAAGACATTGCAGGGGGTGAAATCGGCTTGGGTCTGGTGGAGCGGCCGAATGAGCGCGCGGCGGTTGCTCTGATCGTCGACGTGACCGGCCATGAGCAGCAATTAGAAGATTTGCTTGCCAAGGTGCGCAAGGAACTGACCAAACGCAACGCGAGCCGAACAAACTCTGAAGTGGCGGGGACTACGCTGACCACGTACACAATACCGCCAGCAAAAGAAGGCGAGATTCAAAGAACGGCTATCTTCTTTGTGAAAGACAACATGCTCTGCGCAAGTGATAGCCCTTTGGAAATAGAGGAAATGCTCAGGCGATTCAACGGGCAACCCGGCGACCGCCTGGCTGATTTGGATGTCTATCTAGAGACTATGGGCAGGTGCCAGAGGGAAGCTTCAGGGCTTGATCCCGAGATCCGATGGTACGTTGACCCGTTTGGCTATGCTCGTTCGATTCGCTCGATGGCAACTGAGGACAGGAAGCATTTGGGCAAAGACTATCTCAAAATACTCAGCTCCCAAGGATTTGAAGCCATCCGTGGGATCGGCGGATACGTGAACCTGGCGGTGGGGGGATCCTATGAGCTATTGCACCGCACGTCCGTTTATGCTCCACCCGTGCCAGGAGCCGCCGACAAATATGAATTGGCCATGCGAATGATGAAGTTTCCGAACGACGAGAAGCTGGTCGCCAATCGATGGGTACCGCGCAAACTCGCCAGCTATCGAACTTTCAATCTTGATATGACGAATGCTTTTGAGCATTTCGACACGTTGTTCGACGCGGTTGCAGGCTACGAGGACGCCTTCGACGGGGTCTTGGAAGGTTTGGAACGAGATCCTTACGGTCCCCAGGTAAAAGTGCGTGAGGACTTTATCGCCCACCTGGGACAGCGCGTCATGCTGATCACCGACTATGAGGTGCCGATTACGCCCAAGTGCGAACGTTTCATGTTCGTCATCGAACTCGCCGGCGCGGCTTCGGAGAAAGCGATTGCTGCGACGGTTGAAAAGTTCATGAAAGCCGATCCCAATGCGTCGCAAACCCAGTTTGAAGGCAAGACGATTTGGGAGATCCACGAGGCTGAAGACGACATTCCTGATCTCGACATCGCGGTCGCCGATCTCGATTTGCTCGATCCGGTCGAAGAAGCCGCTCCGTCGGCTGATGATGGACCCGTCTCTGCCCTTTCCACTTCGGCGGTATGCGTCACAGAAGGCAACCTCTTCATCGCCTCACATGCCAGTTATTTGAAAACGATCTTTGCGCCCGCCAATCCGGGAGACGAACTGAGCACCGCCGGCGATTATCGCGAGGTAGATGCGGCACTGTCACGGCTACTTGGCGGCCCCGTGTCGGCCAGATGTTTTCTAAGGACCGACGAAGTGTACCGCCCGATTTACGAACTGCTGCGACAAGGCAAGATGCCTGAAGCCGAGACGCTGTTGGGACGCTTCCTCAACCGTATGCTCACCCCAGCTGATGATGAAGACGAAGGCATTCTGCGCGAGCAAAAAATCGACGGGCGCAAACTGCCCGAGTTTGAAATGGTGCGTCGCTACTTTGGCCCTGCGGGGACCGTCGTTCGTAGTGATGAGGACGGTTGGTTTATTGTGGGTGCGACGCTAAGCAAGATGGCTCCCCAGGCTCGTGCCGATAACAGCATCTCCGCTGGCATCAATACAATTAGGTGATGCGAGACGTCTCGGGGGCCATTTCCGTCGTGCGAGCAATGTCCTGCTGGAAGCTATCTTCCTGTCTCGATTTTTGCCCAGAAGGGGCGTTGCCGATCGCCACGAGTGCGGGCGTCTTCCAGTAGTACCGCCAGGTCGGGCTGCAAGGATTCGCCGATTCGAGTGACTCTTTCGCCGTTCAAGGTGACATGAACCGGCTGAGAGAAGTCGACCAAATCGGGAGTCAGCCAGATGGTTGTCTGATCGGCAGCCGTGCGGGCTGCCAGCCGGTTGGCAGAGAGCAATTTGCCTTCGATCAAAGTCGGGCGAGCGCCGCGCTGCGGCCAGGCAGCCGGTTGGACCGATCTCGGGAAACCGTGGCCTTCGATCCACCAGAAGAAATTGTCCCACGGCCGCATCGTATTGCACTGAAACTCCTGGGGAGCGCCGCTACGACGATGGCGGCCCATCCAATCGAAGAGATTCAATATCTCATCGTGAAACGGCTCCTGACCTCGGCCCAGGAACTCAACGACCGTGGTATCGAAGCGTTTTCTCAGGTACAAGTCGAAATCTTTGGCATTGTTTGCCATCTTCTTGCCGTCAAGCTCGCCGGCGACAAAGTAGAGAGGCACAAACTCGGCGTTCTCCCAATAGTGCGGCACAAACTTCTGCGAGGTGGCAACAAAAGGAATCACGCCGGCCCACAAATCAGGGTGTGCCAGCGCGAAGTCCCAGGCCGCATCTCCGCCAATCCCATGTCCCGAGAGGAAGACGCGATCGGTGTCGATACTAAACCGCCGACAAGCGTCGCGTAGCACAGTCAACGCGACCTCGTGTTCCCGCAGTGAGTACTCGTACTCATACTGCTGCGGCTTGAGCCAATGGACAGCCAAAGTGATGTACCCGTGCCGCATGGCCTGCCCTCGACGAGGCCCGACGACCTTTATTTGGCCTTCGTCATTCTGTTCGGTCGGTTGAGGCCCTGCCCAGAAGTCAAGTTCTTGCTGAGGCGAGTTGTAGGCTCCGTTGAGAGCAACAATAACCGGGTATCGCCCATAGGGGTCGTACTCGGGCGGCAATTGAATTGTGTAACGAAAATCACCGTTCTCCGTATTCCCCGGAGCAATCAACTCGTAGACGCCCTGCCCTTGCGACGCCTCGTCGGGGATATCCCACGGCGGGGTCATATGGGCCAACATTCGGGCAACATGCTCGGCTGACGCACCCTCCATACTGCGAGCCGATTCAAGCAACTCCATCCGTTTATGGGCCAACGGTTCGCTTAGGTATTGCCTTACCGCCGTGCGAACCGTCACCAGCGAAACGGCCAGGGAGAGGTCTTGGGTTGCATTCGGGCTGCCCAAAATCCAGCCTGATATCGCCAGGGCCGTCTTTTGACTGGGGGTTAATGACTCGTCGTCGGCCAGCTGTTGGAATGACGTCAAACGTTCGATGTTGTGATAGCTCAAATGGGCGGTAATCTCCTCTACCACCGTTTGGACCAGCTTGCGCTGTTCAGGATCGTCGATTCCCTGGACAAAACCCGTCAGCTGCGAAGCTACTTGCGAAATGCGGTTTTTGTCGTTCTCGTAGCGGTCCAGCATTTCGCGAACTTGCTGCAATGTTTCGCCAGCGACTTCCTCGGCAGGGAAATTGGCCAGCAGTTTGCCAGCGAGTTCATGCTGTCCCGCCTCGCGCCGGAGCTCGATTTCCTGCAGTATCCGTCGTGCTCCCATCTGGCGCAACTGCAAGACCTCGGCCTGCAGTTCCTTCATCTCTGGATAGCGTTTGATGATCTCCTGGAGTTCCCAGCGAGCGTCGCGATAGCGTTCGGACTGGAGATAGAACCGGACAATCTGTAACCAGTCCTGAGGATCGTCCTTCGAGACGGCCTTGGCGAGAATCTTCGACAAGGTCTCGCGAGGAATCGAGCTCGTTGCCAAACGAAGATCCCAAACCACCGATTTACCCGAGCTCAATAGTCCCTCGACTTTGGCGTAGCGGGGTGTAAGGACTGTGATTCCTTGCACTACGGCCAAGGGGCCATTGCGCGTCTGCATTTCGTAGATGCGGCGACCGTATTCGTCGAACGGAGTGATGCCCAAACTGGGGCCCACACTACTAATCGTACTACCCGAGCGGGCCACGTTTTGCCACAGTTCAATGCGCGCCATCACTTCGGGCGCCTGATCGATCACCTCCGCCAGATGCAATTCAGGAACAAAAACGCGGCGCAGATCGTCGTCGATCAGGAGGATCGGAGTAGCCTTCGCGTCGCCATCGGGTGCGGTTGTGTCGAGGGGATTCTCTGCGACCCCCGCAATGCGCAGCATTTTCCCTTGAAAGATGCGTCCGTCTTTCATGCGCACTCGCTGCGCGGTCGCTGGCGATACCAACCAAGTCAGTACAAGCCAGCTCACCAAGGCCGTTCGATAGGCGCGGATAAGTCTCATTGGTTTAGCTAGGGTTTTCTAGAGAGTCTGCCTCTATTGTGTCGAGCCGCAAGGGAGAGTCAATTTTCGGCCACTGAATCTCATCGTGCGCGAGGCAACTATTGACAGTTTCCGGCCTCGCTCACAAGAATGTAACGGCTGTGCCGGTTGTACTGAGTTCGCGAATTGCTAGTTTCCTTCTTGAGACACTTCTACGATGCCCTCACGTACTACTGTGAAGCTTCTACTGGGACTCGTGCTAGGAGTCCCCATTCTGCAAGCGGTGCTCTACTGGGTCGGGGGGTTGTTTGCGGCGATGGGCGATGCGGCCACGGCCGAAGTGTTGGGGCACGTGAATACTGCAGCGCACATCTCCTGGCTCGTCAGTATTGTGGGCTTGGTTGTCATGCTGGCGGTCAATGCGCTCCAACAGCCGCACGACCTCGAATCGTGATCTCGACTGGTGATACCGTAGTTTCGGGCCCGCGCTTTTGGGGAGCCGTAAGCTGCGTGGCATTGCGGTCGGGCACTTGCTCAGGGGCGCGGTCGGCGGGACAATGTATCGCATGACGGATTATCAACGAGAGAGCCTGTGCCACGATCCAATCCACGGCTATATCCCCTTCATCTCGATCGTCGACGCAGGGGAAGTCTCTGAGCGTACTCTGCTCGATCACCCCTGGCTGCAACGGCTGCGGCAGATTCACCAGTTGCAAACGGCTTGGTGGGTTTATCCGTCGGCCGAGCATACGCGATTTCAGCACGTGGTTGGGGCCATGCACCTTGCTAGCCGGGCGATTGAATCGCTTTACGAGAGCCTGCAAGAAACCTGTCCCGACGCGCCTAGTCGAGGATATGTTGAGTGCCTCACCCGTTTGGCAGCGCTGCTGCATGACGTAGGTCACGGCCCGTTTGGGCATTTCTTCGACGCCCATTTTTTGAAGGACTATGGGCTCACTCACGAGATTCTTGGCTCGCATATCATTCGAAACGAGCTCGCACCATTGCTGCGACAGGTGCGCACCTGCCCCAATAGCAAGCTGGCAGCGGGAGAAACGATCGACCCCGAGCAGATTGCCTGGCTGATCACTCGACCCACGGCCAACGACACGACCGACGTCCCTCGCTGGCTCGTCATGCTGCGGAGTCTCTTCTGCGGTCTGTATACCGTCGACAATATGGATTTCGTACTGCGCGATGCCTACATGTCTGGCTACAGCGAGCGAGCTTACGACCTCGATCGGCTGCTGCGATACAGTTTTTTCAGCGAGAAGGGCTTCACAATCCATCAACGAGGCATGAACGCCTTGGTACGTTTTCGCCAGGCACGCAGCGAATTGTTCCGAGCAGTCTACTTCCATCGCACCGTGCGGGCGATCGACATGACGCTCAAGGAGCTTTTCCGTGACAGTAAAGAGCTTCTTTTCCCCGGCAATCCTTTGGAGCATCTCGACGCCTACCAGCGGTTTACCGAATGGTCGTTGCTGGTTGATGTCGCCACGTGGCACGAAAGCAGCGACTCTCGGAAACGTGAACTTGCCCCCCGTTGGCAAGCCATTCTCTCGCGCCAAATCGACTGGATTGCTGCCGACGAACGCACCCGCGTCGATCCTGCCGCGGCGGAAGTGTTGCGCGACGCGAACTTAACCGAGTTTGCTCTGCGCAAAGTGCTCCCTGCGGAATTACGCGACATGGAGATGATGGTCGACCTGCCTCAGCATATCGACCGCCCCGATCCCAAGACCCCCGCTGCGGGCCAGAACTTTCTGTTCCGTTCAGCCACTCAACAGATCCGGGCTTTGACCGATCACGAGCTCTACAAGCACCTTCCGGTTAGCCAATTGGTCTGCCGCGTCTACTTGCCGGCAGACGCCCCCAAGTCGCACTCTACGGCCATCGCCAGCGCCCTCGACTCGTTGCTCGGCAGCACAAGTGAGGATGATTTGACGAATATGTGAAGTGGAGAAGGGGCAGAGGCCTGAGGCCTAGTGTCCTATCCTGCAAGTTCTGGCAGGCTGTCGGTTCTCTTGAGCATTACGCTCGATCACTAAAAGAGCTAAACTACCTGTGTGGCCTTCTGACTTCTGAACCCGCGCGCTCCCGATGTCATTCGATCAATACGAGAATCCGCTAATTAGCCGTTACGCCTCGGCGGAGATGAGCCGGCTGTTTAGTCCCCAGCACAAACACGGCACCTGGCGGCGGCTATGGGTGGCGCTGGCCGAGGCCGAAGCCGAATTGGGGCTCGCAATAACGCCAGAGCAGATCGCCCAACTCCAGGCCCACGTCGATAACATCGACTTTGACGCCGCAGCGCAATACGAACGGCAATTGCGGCACGACGTGATGGCCCATGTTCACACCTATGGCGATCAGTGCCCCGACGCAAAGCCGATTATCCACTTGGGTGCCACAAGTTGTTTTGTCACCGACAACACCGATCTCGTTTTGCTACGCGAAGCGTTGCAATTGGTTTGTGCCCGACTGTTCAGCGTTATCGACTCGCTTGCCGTTTTCGCAGCGCAACATCGCGATCTGCCGACGCTTGGGTTTACTCATCTTCAGCCTGCGCAACCGACTACTGTAGGTCGCAGAGCTTGCCTGTGGGCCTACGATCTGGTGCTAGATCTCGAGGAACTCGAGCATCGGCTCGCCGCGCTGCGCGCCCGCAGCACGAAGGGAACCACCGGCACGCAGGCGAGTTTTCTACAACTTTTCGGAGGCGACCACGCAAAGGTCCGGCAGCTGGAACGTCTGGTCGCTACGAAGATGGGATTTGAAGCAACCTATGCTGTGACAGGCCAAACCTATTCTCGCAAGATCGACGCCCAGGCAATCGACTCTCTGGCAGGTGTTGCCGCTTCGGCGCACAAAGCGGCCAGCGATCTGCGCATCCTGGCCCACCGCAAAGAAATCGAGGAACCGTTTGAGAAAAAACAGATCGGTTCTTCGGCCATGGCATACAAGCGGAACCCCATGCGTTCGGAACGCATCTGTGGACTTGCCCGTTATGTGATGAGCATGCAGTCGAGCACTGCCGCTACCACCGCGACTCAGTGGATGGAACGGACGCTCGACGACAGCTCGAATCGGCGGCTGGTGATTCCCCAGGCTTTCCTGGCAATCGATGCCGTGCTGATTCTCTACCAGAATGTAGCCAATGGGCTGGTTGTCTATCCCGAGGTGATTGCTCGTAATTTGCGCGAAGAGTTGCCGTTCATGGCGACCGAGAACATCCTCATGGCGGCTGTCGCCAAGGGCGGCGATCGGCAGGAAGTGCACGAACGAATCCGCCAACATAGCCAAGACGCCGCAGCTGAAGTGAAAATGTACGGTCGCCCGAACGATCTGCTCGAGCGGCTTGCTGCCGACAAGGCTTTTGTAGGGGTCGACGTTGCTGCCGCGGTCGATGCCAAACGTCTCACAGGCCGAAGTGCCGAGCAGGTTGATGAATTTCTGGCGGAAGTCATTCAACCGATTCGCAGCCGGTACGCGGGTCGAGGAGCCGACGAAGTGGAGTTGCGGGTCTGAGCCTACTATTCACCTGCCAGTGGCCCGCCGAAAGCTGCAGACAATTATCGCCCCTAGCGCAAGAACCAGCGCACTCGGCTCGGGGACGGATGTCGTTTGAGAATTGCTTTGCCCGCTCGGACTGGCGAATTGCAGTTGCCAGGTGAGGAAGTCAAATCCATCTGAGTCGAGATCGTCATCGGTGTCTCCCCCGCTACCGAGGCCGAACGCCGATGCCCAGATTCCGTAGTCAAGTCCGTCTACTTGAAAATCGCCATTGAAATCGGCCGCCTGATTCAAGTTGAGCTGGTACAACAAGAACTCGTCAGCGTCGAGATTTCCGTCGGAGTCATTCGTGCCCGGCAACTGTGCCTGATAGACGAGTGAACCGCCATCGGCAGTCGCGTACACCCCCAAGGCAAGGTAGATCTCGCTGGGGATCGATCCGAACTGTTCCGCCAGATTGATAATGCCCTCGAGCACCCCGCCGTTTGCGCCGGTGGCAGCTTCCGCCGAGCCGGTGGCATCGAACCAGGCCTCGAAATCATTGTCGTTCTCATCGGCCAGGTAAGCGTCCCACTGAGATACCAGACCGCTCTTGGCCCAGTTCGCGGCGACCAGGGGGCCCAGCGACTCTGCCAGATAGATGAACACGTCGTTCCCTTCACCAGCATCTTCGGTAGCCAGGTAGAGTACACCATTGTCTAGAGCAGCATAGAGGTGATGACCGCCGCCGACGGCAATCTCTACTGCTGCTGCATCGAGCACGCCGTCCATGACAAACGGCGGCGGCTCGGCGCCGGTCACGGCAAAGTGCCAGTCTTGCCCGCCGTTGTTGTCCCAAGTACCGCTGCCATTGTTAAATACCAGATCGAGTTGAGAAGCCGTTGCGTCGACCGGCACGGTCAAGCTCCAGAGCCCCTCGGAAGCATTCCAGTTCATAACTGGATCAGGCGAGATCGTTGTGCCCCAATCATTGAAACCGTAGTGGAGATAGACCGTTGAAGCGCCGGCAAGCGGACCGCCAACGGGGTCGTAGGTGATAGTAACCGGCTGCCCTGCCACGGCAGGATCGGGTCCGATCGTCACCTGATCGCCGCCCGGTGCTGCGCCTTCGCCGACATAGACATGCTGGATATCAGAACGAGTGATGTTTCCATTGCCATCAACGGCTTCGACATAGTAGTCAATCAGCACATCCTGCTGCCCCTCGATCATCGCTCCGTATCGCAGGGCGCGGTAGGTGGGGCTCAGAATGTTCGAGGGCGGGGTAAAATCGGAGGAGTTCATGGCAACGCTGTTCCAGGCACTCACTTCCGATCCGCCTGCATAAGTTTCGTTGTCGATTGACGAAAGGGGATTTACGCCATCGGCGTCGGTCCGCCACTTGAGCGTGACACTTGACAAACCGCTCACGTCATAGGCGAAGGTCCACACTTCGAAATCACTCGGCTCAGGATTAGGCCCCCACTCGGTCCCGCCAGGGTTGTACGACTCTCTCTGAGGAAGAAATACCGTAGGTCCAGTGGTTTCAGTGCCAAAATACGAAGCAATCACCAGATCCGCCTGGGCCACGGCCAGGTTGCTCCCGCGCGTGACATTGCTGTCCCACACTTCGGTGCCGTCCCAATACCAGTAATCGGACGACTCGGCGGCGAGCAGGTGTTTCCAGGCTCTCTCGGTCGGGCTGCCGGTGCCGTTAAGAACGTTCTGCAAACTAGTAACTGGCGAGATGTCGTCGGCAGTAAAAACACGATTCTTGGCCGCAGTGAGCACCGCCCAGGAATTGCGATCAGGACTCCAACCGCTCGCGTCGGGATCGCCCAGCCACTTCTTGAACTCCGCATCTCCATTGTCGGCTCCCGCCCAAGAACCTGATTCTACGTGGATCACTTCGTTTTGCGGTATGGGATACTTATCCAAATAGTCTTGGACCGTGGTGACGTTGTAATCCGGATCGTTGGCAGCCCAGTTGACCATGTTTTGGAAGTTACTGTGGTAGTACGCTTCCGATCCGCCACCGTAATTGTCCCCATCATGATGCAACAGCGTAAACATGGGGCGCGTCGGATCGGTGTTGTATTGAAGAACTTGATCCATTACCTGGTCGTAGAGAAACGCGCCGTATCCGCCTCGACCATCTTCGTTGCCTTCGTATCGGGCAGCCGGCACGGCAACGATCTTGCTAGTGTCTCCGGTGTTGGGGTCGACGTACTGAACATTGCTCGGCCGATACGAGAAAGGCGCACTTACCTTACTGGGCGCCCATAGATTATTAAGCTGCACCCAGGCGCCGCCGTTGGTGGTCGGATCGGGATTGATCTGGTCTGCCCGATTCGGTGGGATCAGGTTCGATGCGCTCGTATAGGGGTAGTTTTCTGTGGCGCGATCGAAATGAATGTTGTCCACAATCGACCACTCGACGCCTTCGGCAACCAAGGCGGGAATCATCCGTTCGGAGAAGGCAGTTTCTGGAGGAAAGAAGCCCTTAGAAGTCGGGACGCCGGCTCCCCATGTTTGCGAGGCTATTTCTTTCTGCAGTTTGATCTGCATACGCATGTCCCGCTCATCCAACAATGGCATCAGAGCGTGGTTAAACGCAAAGCCGATCATGTCGAGACGCTGGTTCCCCTCGGCAGTTTGCCATTGCTGAGCTTGGGTAGTTGAGGAGTTCCAGTTGTTCCACATGCCACCATTGACGTTGTTAGCCTCCAGGTCATTGAGATTCTCAATCAATGAGCCTGAGAATGAGACTTGCGCGCCAAGGTTGGGTAGCGAAAGGCCCGCTTGGACGGCATCCTTGGGCCAGGACGTGTACGGCCCGAATCGTTGGTTGTGCACGTCGGTGACACTGAACGAATACTGCCCCGAAGCGTCGGTTTGAGTAACCGTCTGCCCAGGGAAATACGTCGGCTGGTGCATATGCCAAAGAAAGCCCACCTGAATCGGTACTTGGGCAGCGGCTTCGGAGATCGGCGTCATGCAGCAGCTTGCAGTACCTAGGGCGACGAGGAGCAGTAATTTGGGCATCTCAGAGCTGGGTCCTGGTTGCGAGTTTTCTTCGGCATCGGCACGGTGCGTACGGGTTCTATCACTGCTAGGCGCGCCAGCAAGGAAATTGGTATGCGAAAACCTCAAAATTGCGGAAAAACGCCGTATGCCAGGCTGGCGAAAACTCCTTCTTGGACCTCCAGCGCTCAGAACTAACGCCTCCTCTGCACTTTTTAAACAGGCTAGTACCGCCGCCGCGAAAACAGGTATCGAGAGTCTACTTAAGCCTCTTCGACTATCGAGACGATAGAGACAAAGCCGGACTATCTACTCGGCAGAATGACTCATCCACGCTTGCTTTGCTAGCGAATCCACCGTCACTTTCCTTGTCGCCGCAGATGCTTTCACTTCCAAAGAAAGTTCCGCCCCTTCTCCTCTCGTTTATGAGCTGGATGGCCATCACTCCAGCCTCGGCAGGAGAACTCGTACCCGACGGAATACTTCGCCCCTTGCCAACGGTTGTACAACACGATCCGCAGGTATGTCCTGCTTCGATGCAAGATCCGGTCGGCATCGACCAGCAACGCTCACAGCAAGCAGAAGCGGTGGCGGCTCCGATGCCTTTGCAGTCGTCAGCTCCAGCGTTGAGTCTTGAGCAACTCGAAGAGATGGCGCTAGCAAACAATCCTGCGATTACTCGAGCGGCGGCGCAAGTGCGCGCGCTGCGAGGCAAATGGGTACAAGTGGGACTACCTCCGAATCCAACGATTGGTTACGTGGGGGCGGAAATCGGAAACGACAAAGCGGCGGGGCAACAGGGCGGATACGTCGGCCAAGTGTATGTCACTGGTGGCAAGCTGTGTCTCAATCGCAATATCGTCTTTCAAGAAATCCGTAGCGCCGAACAACGACTTGCCGCCCGGCAGCACCGAGTTCGAACCGATGTACGACTGAGTTACTACAGCGTGCTTACCGCCCAGCGGAAGCTCGAACTCGCGAAAGAACTGGTTGACGTCAACTCGAAAGCAGTCAAGGCTTCGCAAGAGCTTCTCGAAGCAAAAGAGATTCCTCGAGCTGCCTTGCTGCAAACGAGAGTACAGCTTAGCAACGCTTCGGTCTTGCAGCAGCGGGCACAGAACCAGTGGCAAGCAAGTTGGCGCCAATTGGCTGCAGTCGTCGGCCAAGCTGCGTCACTGGAACCTCGACCGTTAGCTGGCGACATTGCCACGTTATTCGACCCACTTGCCTGGGAAGAGCAACTCTCTCGCTTGACGATCGAGAGCCCTGAGATTGCCGAGGCTGTCGCAGAGCTGCAACGCACCCGCTGGGCCCTGGATCGCGCCTGTGCCGAGGTGCGTCCCAATATCAATACGCAAGTGAGTGTTCAATTCGACGACTCGACAAACGATGTGGTCACTGGAGTCCAACTGGGAATCGCCTTGCCCATTTGGAATCGAAACCAAGGAGGGATTCGACAGGCCCAGGCCGATATCTCTGCGGCTCGGCAAAACATCGAACGGGTCGAACTGGATTTGAAGCAGCGGCTCGCCGAGGCGTTTCAGGCCTATTCCGATGCACGGGTTCAAGTAGAAAACTATGCCAATGACATCCTTCCCAAGGCGAAAGAAATCTTCGATCTGGTCGGCGAAGGCTACCGACAGGGAGAAGTTGGCTATCTGGATCTCCTCGCTGCCCAGCGGACTTACTCCGAGGCGAGTTTGGCTCAGATCGAGGCCCAGCAAGTTCTCTGGCAGAGTACTGCACGGATCGAAGGCCTATTGCTGGACGGCAGCCTGCAGGACTGACCCGACCGACCGCTTACTCAGACTTCAAATCGAAGTCGTGGCTATTCGTGCCGGGTTGCACGTCGATCTCTAGTTCAGATTCTTCGTTGTACTTCTCGGGCAGAGATTCTTCCAAGATCGGTTTCACCGGGCTATCTGGCGTGTCGTAGAGCTTCTTCTCGCCGACTACTTTGGGGACACGAATCTCAACCTTGGTCTTCCCGAAAGGAACTTGAGCTGTATAACGTCCGTCCTTGATCGCCGCGCCAGACGTCGGCGACTGGCCGTCTACGGGAAAGAACCCGATTGCCCCGGTCTCCGCCGGTCTGCCGTCGACGAGGATCGCACCTGAGACTTCTGCGGTGGTTGCTTCTTTCGAGCAGCCACCTAGCAGCAGCAACAAGACCAATCCTAAAAAACCGCTTGACGGTGTCAGGATAACAGCCCGCACCGATTGAAGATACGAGCCAGTGATGGAGTCTGCGTCAGTCACTGATAACTTCCCCCCCGTCCATCGATCCCAATGCCTGCCAGACATTCAATGAGATGCTTTCACTGTAAAAACCAGCCGACGAGTCGCACAACAAGGCGTGAACACCGCCCGGATGGCGGCTACGGGAGGCTGTCATCTGACCTCGACCCGCAACGGCCGGCATATTCGGATCGCCTGTATCTTGAAACCAACCGCTGGCAATACTGTCTGGCGCAGAAGTATTGGGCGTCAACAACGTATGAAACCGAAATACGCCATCGTCGTTGTGAATGTCGCCGCGCCAATCATTATCCTCGTTGCTCCAAGCCTTGAGCAATTCCGACATCATTAACGTGTTGCTGGTGCCGTCGACGACATCCTTAAAGCTGGTGGCACGCGGAGTATCCCGATTGCCGTTGACGTGGGAGAAGGGAGCAGTGCCGTACCGATCCGTGCCCTGGTCATATTTTGTGTTGCCCCAATTGACGACATAATTGCCGCGCCGCCGTTGGTACCATCCAGAGGTCTGATCCGACCCGACATCACTAGGACAGTAGTAGAGCGCCAGGTACTGCCCTGTAAGTCCATCCAGCGTGCCGCCAATCGTCCCCGGGGGCTCATAGAAATTGATGGTTAGATCATTCCTTGAGGCGAGCGCATTCTGTTCGACATACGGCCAAATATGCATCACCCAAGTTTGACGGGGCGCGGTGCGCGAACCGAGAGGAAGTTGCCCCCGGGCATCGTGATAAAGTTGCATAGCCAGCCCCCACTGCTTGAGATGATTCAAGCATTGTGAACGCCGTGCCGACTCTCGGGCTGCCTGGATAGCCGGCAAGAGCAAAGCCACCAGCACACCGATGATGGCAATGACCACCAGGAGTTCGACCAGAGTAAAGCCATGAAGAAACCGCCGGCAGCGCCGCGAAGATTCTTGAGAGTGAGCCATGGAATCGTCCTGTGAAGAAATACACGGCTGCAGATAGATCGCATCGACAACCTGTGATCGCAAATTCGAAAAGTGTAGGGCCTTTGGGAAAACATTGTCTCAAACAACTTCTAATCAATCAACAAACTAACTTAATACGAACCTTGCATCCTGCTTGTCTTGTGGGAATTCATGGCCAGGAATGTCGGCTGATTGCAATGGAGATGCCGCAGTGCAACTCATCCGAGATTCTCCTCGCTAGATAAGGTCCAGAGGAGTCTGACGTCGGTGACGCTTGCGGGAACACTCGGAACAGACCCCTGAAATGATCAGCCGGTGGCCGGTCACGCTAAACTGGTGCTCTTCGGCAACTGCCTCGCGAAGTCGCCTGAGGTCGTCGCTTTGAAACTCGATCAGCTTATCGCAAATCGTGCAGTGCAGGTGGTCGTGCTGAGGATACCCATAGTCGTGCTCATAAACGGCCCGACCGCCCAAGGTCATTCGCCGCAATAAACCTGCATCGACCAATTCGTTCAAGGTGCGATAAACGGTCGGACGGCTGACTTTCGCTCCAACGGTCTGTTGCGATAGATTGAAAATCAGTTCCTCGGCGTCGAAATGGTCATGGCGTTCGAAGACATGATCGACCAAGATCCGCCGCTGCTGGGTGATTCTTTTGCCTTTGCTCTGCAAAAACTCCGAGAACCGCTCCTGAGGGCTGCTGGAAACATGCACGGTCCCGAGGGAAAACCCGCTTGCCATCTTTGCCACCCTACCCATGACAGGGCCATAATCGCTTCCAGGTAAGTGAACCTGCTTGGAGTTTCGCACTCCAGTGCAGCGGCCAATGCAACCAGGAAACAGGAACGAGTCAAACGCTGAAGCAATCGAGGCTGGTTTCAATAACGGCAAGAAACCACCCTAATTGAGACAGCACCTAGCCGGCAGTGGAACCTCAAAAACACCACGAAACAAGGCGATTGAAGAGGATTTCAGCCGATAGGCGATTCTAGTCTATGAGACAGATAGTCTCAAGAGAGCCCCTGATAGGACTAGAAAAGTATCCCAAAGGCAGGGAAACCAGACTTCGGGAAGTCTCCACCGGCTGCTTATCAACTGATTTCGTCGAGCAATCGGCTCAAAGCGGCGTCGAGCTTCTCGGGAGTCTCATAAGTTCCAGAGGATATCTCGCTGCGAACTCTCGCAACAAGGTCGGAGCGAATCTCGGACGATTCCGCCGCGGACGCAGCCGCTTGGGCAGCAGGAGAAATGTCCAGGCTGTCCGTAGGCGTCGCCGAGGGCCTGTTGGCCCTAGGGCTACTGCTCGGGCTAATGTGTGGACCTTTGAGGCCGTGTACTTGTGAAGGGCCGTGGATATGCATACTGATCTCCCGTCGCCAACGGACCGCTGCTTCGTGCCGGAATGGGCAAGACGAGTCGGGCCAAATGTTTCGGATTCTTACGGAGGAAATACTGGGTTCGTAGCTTGGCTCTTAGGCTGATACTGGCTGGAAGCTCGAGCTTCCCTCAACCGCTCTCATAGTCGTCAATTCACGGTCCATCTTGCTGTTGTGCCATCTTCCTGACGAAACAATTGGCCTCGCGTGTAGCGAGATCAACTATTTCATCGGCCGCTGTGCTAGCAGACGTGCACCGTTTCCTCTCAGGGGCCGGTCGCCCCATAGGCAACTTTTGTAGCAGGTGTGACAATCATAATCGGGATTTATGCGGCTTATAGCTATCATTGATGCTTTTCCGCAACAATCCAACCGGCTCACGGAATCTTAGAATCTGATCTGTGATCCGAACGAGTCTATCTCAGCGATTCTGCGGGCCAAACCTCTCACAAGGATCGTACCACTAACCCCGAATACGCCTCTTGGCCCCGGCTGGTTCAGCAAGCAGCCCGCGTTACCTGCATTTGCGGCCAGGGAATCACTAGCAAGTGGATCGTACGGAGAGGTCCGATCTGCCGTCAATATCGATCAGTAGGCTCGGAAAAACCGATTTGCTGGCAATGACTGCGAAACTTTGGCCCCTGGGGCTTGTTTGATAGAATAGCCGGATCGCCGCAGGACTGCTTTTTGGCAATCCTTTCCCTACAAAACTAGATTCGTAGGACTTGTGATGATGTCCAACGTTTGCCGACTGTTCATTACCCTCCTGCTCAGTTGCAGCGGTGCTGCCGTGACTTTGGCCTCTGGCTCCGAGCCTCAGGAACTGTTTGCCGCGCTCGATGCGAACAAGAACGGCATGCTTGAGACCAATGAGATTGGCGCCGATCACACCCGCTTGTTTACTCGTCTGTTGCGAACAGCCGACGCAGACAGCGATGGCCAGCTGGCCCTTGAGGAATTCGAAGCAGGCCTTCAACCCCAGCGGCAAGATAAGCCGTTACCCGAAAAACGCGAGGGAGGATTTCCAGGAGACGACGCGTTGCTGCTTCTCATCGTTCGAATGGATGCCAACAGCGACCGCACAATCCTGGCAGACGAGGTTCCCGAGGAGTTGAGGGGGTTTTTCGAGCAGGTTCAAGCTGTTGTCGGCGGCGAGCAGGATGGTCGGCTCAGCCAGCGCGAGATCATACAGGCGGCTCCTCGTTTGAGTCTGTTGGCGTTGCGATACACTAAGGTTCACAATTTCGACGTCGAGGTAGAGCTCGCCTTGTTGAGCGACGAGCAATTTGCATTGGTCGAACGAATGCAAGGACCTAATCGCCCAGGCGAAATGCTTGCCGACCCAAAAAGTGCGGCCGAGATGTTTGCCAACCTCGATGCTGACGGCAACGGACAAATCACAGCAGATGAAGTGCCGCCTCCTCTTGCCGATCGATTTGAGCAACTGCTTGAGCGGGCTGATCAGAACCGCGACGGACAGCTTGGCAAGAAGGAATTGTTGACAGTCTCTCGACGTCTGTCTGCCTTGAATAAACAGCGCCCGCCACAAGCTGAAATCGATCGCCGGCTGGCAAGATTCCTCGGTCAATTCGATAAAAACGGCGATAATCAATTGAGTCGCGAGGAAGTCCCGCAGCGTCTGAGAGATCGCTTCGACCGCGTCGACGCGGATGGCAACAGTAGTCTGGATCGACAAGAACTCTCGATCGTCGTAGGACTACTCAAGAAAATACGGAAACCCGAAACCGCCCCAGCCGAATAGCGACGGTCGCTTGAAGATTCTTACAAATCTTTGAAAAAATGCGGCTTCTGCCCTTTTCTGCAGAGTGCGGCAGGAAATAATTGGCTGTCGATGGTTGCGAATGGGTTTCGCAAAAAAACGTCGCACTCGTGACGAACCGCGAACCCGATTAGCTTGTCTTACGTAGTAGTGATCATTGATGCGATCCACCCCTTTTCTCTTCTCTCTTGGATCGCGACGGAAGACTCGAGGAGGACTGTATTATGGCTGCACCGCAACTTCCATTACCTGCGAGCACTAGTCGAGATCTGCCGCCCGTGACCATTGATGGCCACGCCCTGTTTGAATTCAGTTTGAGACTCAGCCGCGCTCTGAAACGATTCGAGCGACGGTTCGGAGCCCATGAGTTGCAACCGGTTCCGTTATTTCGCCAACAGTGGCAACAGCCGCCGCGTAAACCTCGCTAAAGGCGAGCCACCCGGTAGACTCGCCCTAGGCCCAGGGGTTGCGACCCCTGGGCTTTTTTCGTGAGTTGTCCCTGGCAGCAGTTGACGGTTATCATACGGCAAACATATTCGTTCGCCCGAGAATCACCGCGCACTCCTGTCGAGAATGACCCATGCGAGTCTTGCTAGCCAGCCCTCGCGGCTTTTGCGCGGGGGTCAATATGGCCATCGAAGCTTTGGAACTGGCTCTGCAAACGCTCCCGACTCCGATTTACGTTTATCACGAAATCGTACACAACCAATATGTCGTGCGTGATTTCTGCAATCGAGGCGTAATCTTCGTCGAAAACCTGGGCGAAGTTCCCGAAGGCTCTACTCTGCTATTCTCCGCCCACGGAGTTTCACCAGAGATTCGCGCCTTGGCTTCAGAACGCAAGCTGCTCGCTATCGACGCCACCTGCCCGTTGGTGACCAAGGTTCATCTCGAAGCAATCAAGTACGCCAGTCTTGGATACACCATTTTCTTGATCGGGCATGAAGGGCATGACGAGGTCATCGGGACAATGGGCGAAGCTCCAGAGGCCATCCTCTTGGTGGAATCTCCGGCAGACGTTGACGATTTGAAGGTGGCCGATGAAAGTCAGGTTGCTTACTTGACCCAGACCACGCTAAGTGTGGACGACGCCAACCGGATCATCGAACGACTGAAAAAGAGGTTTCCACACATCGAGTCTCCCCCGAAAGACGACATCTGCTACGCCACACAGAACCGTCAAGAGGCGGTGTCAGTCCTGGCTGAAGAAGCTGAACTCACACTCGTGCTAGGCAGCCAGAACAGCTCCAATAGCCAGCGCCTGGCTGAACTCGCGCGCGAGCGAGGCGTGCCTGCTTACCTGATAGACGGAGCTCAAGACATCGATCCTGCCTGGCTGGCAGGGGTGAATTGCGTACTCGTCACAGCCGGAGCCAGTGCTCCTCAGGTGGTCGTTGATGAGGTATTGGAACTCTTATCTTCCAGCTACGGCGCCACGATCGAGCACCGTAGCTTACGTGAAGAAAACGTATCGTTCCCGCTGCCACGCGAGCTACGAGCGACGCTGTAGATGATTACTCTTCCGACATCCCCAGGCTTTTCCACAAGAATGCCCAGCGGTCTGCTGCCAGGTCGATCTGCTTGGTGGTCGGCGTTCCGGCGCCGTGGCCGGCACGTTTCTCAATTCGTAGCAGCACCGGTGCGCTTCCCACCTGCGCGCGTTGCAACGCCGCACCAAACTTGAAACTGTGCATCGGCACTACACGGTCGTCTGTATCGGCCGTGGTAATCATCGTTGCCGGATACTGCTCTCCCTCGCGCAGGTTGTGATACGGCGAATAGGCTAGCAGAGCTTTGAATTCGTCGGGGTCTTCGGTCGTGCCGTATTCATCTCGCCAGAAATGACCCGCGGTGAATTGGTTGTAGCGAAGCATATCCATCACACCAACCGCAGGCAGGCAAGCGCCAAACAAATCGGGGCGCTGGGTCATCGCAGCCCCCACCAAGAGCCCGCCATTGCTGCCCCCCATGATGGCCAGTTTGTTACTCGAAGTGTAATGTTCTTGAATCAACCACTCGGCAGCTGCGATGAAATCGTCAAAGACGTTCTGCTTGTTGAGTTTCTTGCCGGCCTCGTGCCACTCCTCGCCATACTCACCGCCGCCGCGCAAATTGGGCACCGCCACGACTCCGCCCATCTCCATCCACGTGGCGTACGTTACCGAGAAATAGGGGGTCAGCGAGATGTTGAAACCGCCGTAGCCGTACAACAGCGTCGGACGCATGCCGTCCTGTTCCAGGTCGCGACGATGAGAAACAATGATCGGCACCCGCGTGCCGTCGGCACTCTCATAAAACGCTTGCCGGACGAGGTACTGGTTTGGATCGAACTCCACTCGCGGCTCTCGTATCTTGGTGCTTTGGCCGGTACGCACATCGTATCGATAGATCGCAGTAGGAGTCGCATAGCTGGTGAAGGCATAAAACGTTTCGGCATCTGTCTGTCGGCCACCGAATCCATGGGCTGTGCCGACTCCTGGCAGCGCGATTTCGCTCTGCAATGTGCCATCGAGCCCAAACACTTGAACCTGAGAAACGACGTCGCGCAAGTAGCTGGCTACAAGCTTCCCGTCGAACAAGCTTACGCCCTCAAGGGTTGCATCACTGGCCGCAATGACTTCTTTCAAATGCTCGCGTCCTGGCTGGTCAGCGGACATAGCAACTACGCGCTTAGTCGGTGCATCCAAGTCGGTGAGAAACAGCAGTTGGTTGCCTTCATTGCCGATCAACGAGAATTCGTTCTCGAAATCTTTGATGAGCGGGGTCCACTCGCCGTCGATCGGGGCTGCCACGGGGCGCAACAGCACTTGGTTCTGCGGGTCGGTGCTACGGCTGATCGACATCACCAGATACCGGTTGTCGTCCGTGCGCTGGAGCCAGAAACTCCATTTCGGCTGATCGGGTCGACGGTAGACCAGTCGGTCTTGAGCTTGCGAATCGCCCAGGCGATGGAAGTAGCACATCGGGTTGATCGAGAGCGACTGGTACTGCTGGCCTTCCTCGGGTTCAGGGTATCGCACGTAGAAGAAGCCTGTGCTCTCAGCGTTCCAAACAATGTTCCCCCAGCGCGTCCAATGCAGAATGTCAGAATGCTGTTGGCCTGAGTCTACCTCGACCACATAGATCGTCGACCAATCGGACCCGGACTCCTTGCGTGAGTATGCGAGCAGCTTTCCATCGTCGCTGACAACCGTCGCCCCCAGAGCAATCGTGCCATCTGCCGACCAACGATTGGGGTCGAGCAGTACGCGTCCCTCGTCCTCGTAACTATCAGCAACGTAAAACACCGCCTGGTCTTGCAGCCCGTCATTCTTGCTGTAGAAGTAACGACCCGCAGTCTGCTGGGGCACGGAGTATCGCTCGTAGTTCCATAGCTCCGTCAATCGGCGATGTATAGCCTGACGTTGGGGGATGCTATCGAGATATGCCCGCGTAACTTCATTCTGAGAATCAATCCAGTCGGCGACTTCTTTCGAAGTCCTCGCATCGGCTTCTAACCAGCGATAGGGGTCGTCAACCTGGACGCCATAGTATGTGTCTACTTGATCGCCCCGCCGCGTTTCGGGGTATTCCAGGCGAGGCTCTTTGGCGAAGCACGGAATCGAAACCAGCAACAATACTACTACTGCGGACTCTGCGATGAGGTTTCGTCGCAACACGAGATGCTCCTTCGAATTTAGCTAGAGGTTTTATTCTGGAAACTGGAGGGCTCGTTAGATTGCTACTGATTGCTGCGGAAGATGCTCGCGGTATTCGAGCAGATAGCACCGTACTGAAAGCAAGTGTAGCAGGCGCCGTGGCTGAGCGAATAGGACGTTGAAGCCGCTTCCAGCGAGTCGCCAAGATTGGCATCGGCCGACTCGATGAGGATCGGACAAACATATACCCCGCGGTCAGTGACAACCCGCGAATGCTCGCACACTAGTTGGCTCTCGTCAAAACCTTGCATCATCTGGCTCGTTACCCGTTGGCTGTCGCTGTAGCCATTGCTGCGTTCTGCTTCGGCGCCCATCTGCAGCGCAGGAAGCACTTTCAAACGCGGTCGACGGTATCCTGCTTGCACCAACATACGCATAAACTTGCTTACGACTCGTTGTTCTGCGGCGTCGGACCAGGTGCGCGTCGCGGTGATGATCGGCAGAAAGCCATACTCGACTAGCTTTTGCACTCCTTGAATCGCGCGCGCAAATGTACCTTCGCCACGTATCGGATCGTTCGTCTCCGGCGAAAAGCCATCAATCGATACGCGAAACTCGAGGCTGTAACGACTCGTCTGCTCTGCCTCGCACAACTCGTCGAGCCATTCGTCCTTCAGCACAGAACCATTCGTCAGCACAGTTGCCGGACCATAACGGAGCGTTTCGACGAGTATTGGCACGATCTCGCGATTGAGGAACGGCTCGCCGCCAGTGAAGTAATACTCTTTCACACCCAGTCGTGTCGACTCGTCTAACCGTCGCTTTACTTCTTGAAGCGAAAGATAGCCAAAAGAACTATTCTTTGGGGAGCAGCTGATAAAGCAGTGGTGGCAGGTGAGATTGCACAACGTCCCCGACACTTGGAACCAAAGGTCGTCCAAGTGTGATAAACTGACGACAGGAGGCAGTTGATCGGCTACGCTGTTCATTTTGCGAGTTGGGGCATAGTGGCGTACAGATCCAGGTCGTCGCGCTCGGCAATAACTGTAAACAGGTCGCGAATCTGCTGAAACCCGACCGACAGCAAAAACTGAGAGCTTCGGCCGTAACTCTTGCACCCTAAGATGTACAAGTTGGGCTCCGGATTGAGTAGGCTCTGAGCGCCGCACGATTGCTGGTCAAGACAGTCAGTAGCCGTATCGGGATTCCTCGTTGCCAGCATTTGGGCTGCTAGCTTCATCGGCCCGCCGCTGGCGAAGCACTCGTGAACGTGCAATTCAGCATAAATGCGATTGTCGGGCCGATATCCCACGTTAGCGACCACGCGATCGAACATGTGGCTGACTGCCCGCGGTCCGCAGAATTCAACCTCAAAGTCGTCAGTTGCCTCGCGGTACACTAGCGCGACGATTTCCGTCTCGGCAAGGTACGACAAACAGCCTGACGATGCAGCCGCCAGGCAGTTGGCTTCCTCCGCCAGGCGGTCGCGGTTTGGCAATCGATCGTCAACAATGCGATCGATCGGAAGACAGTCCCTCCGACGGCGAGTCGCCCAAGTAACCTGCGTAGGCACTTCGGGTTGCTCGTCCGATAGCCTGACAAGCTGAGTGACGGTCGTCGCTGCCGAGTAGCCTGATCCGACGACCAAGGTGTGCCGCCCTAAGTACTTGTTGCGATCTCGACCCTGAATATCTGGAATCCCATATTCGATGTGTTCAGCGGCAACCAGCTCTCCTACCGCAGGGATCCCCCCCTGCCCTATCCAATTGTGGTTGCCATAGGTTCCCGTGCAATCGATCACGATCTCCGCCTCGTGGATCCACTGTTTCCCTGCTGCGTTGCAACAGAGGAGGTGAAACGGCGTATCGGCTCGTCTCGGATTGCCAACCCCCTCCTGCTTGAGCCACCCTCGACGGCCTATCCCGAGAACCTTTGTGTCGAATCGCAAGGTGTCGACCAACAGGTCGCTCGCCGCCAGTGGTTGCAAGTAACGCTGCTGATAGTCCGCACCGGTGAGCAGTTCATTCGCTGCAGGCAACTGCACATCGTGTGCCCGCACGGCAGCCACTCCGAGCGGACTCGCATTCATACCGAAAGGCGTAAAGAGTTGGACGTGACCCCAATGAACCACATTGGCCGCGACCGATTCGCTAAGTTCCAAGACTTCCACTTGAAAGCCGAGGTAGCGTGCATACAGTGCCGTTTCGAGACCAATCGGTCCGGCACCCAGAATCGCAATCCGCGCAGATATGTCCGCCATAACACTTCGTCACTTTACTCGGTTGTAGAAACCAATACGACTCAATAACTTGCCAAGGCCAAGCGACCGCCCCCTATTCTGTCGATCAGAGATTGTAGCGTCTGTGAGCAAAGTTACCGTGCTTAGATGTTTTGCTGCAGACCGAGCGTCAACTGCTAGCGCTGCGGTAGCTCAGCAATGCCTGCTTGAATACCCAGCGGCTGCCGAGCAGCGAGATCGCGGTAGCCAACATGGCAAAACTGGCCAAGAACACCTGATCCGATACCAACGGCTTGGCCATGATTCTGGCGGGCACGTTGATGACAACCAGAATTGGCACCACAAACGTGAAGAGCTGGCGCAGCGGCGTGCCCCAAGTCCCTTCGTAGATTTCCATGGGGTAACGGGAAAAGTTGGTGATGTAAAACCAGAAATCGTAGAGCGATTGGTTGCGGCCCAGCCATATGCTCGTCGCGGCCAGCGCAATCATCACGCTGTACAAGATAAACACCCCCAAAACGATGTAGAGGGGATAGAGCAAGAAATGCCAGGGCGAAAGCTCGAACCCCTCGATTCTCGGCACGGCATACGCCAACAGCAACAACGCCACAAAGAAATTGCCCAGCGAAGCCCAATTCACTCGCTGCAACGAGACAAGAAACTGAGTATCGATCGGTTTCAAGAGCGCAAAGTCGAGCCCGCCTGTTCGGACAAGTTCGCTGAGTTCCTGTGCATTGGGCATAAAAAACGCCTGCACCAGGCTATTGACGAACATCGTGGTCGAAATGAAGACAAAGAACTCATACTTATCCCAATCGGCAATACTTGGCGTAAATCGATAGACCAGCGTGTAAAACCCCAGATTCATGATCATCCACGAAACTGACGAGATGCCTTCAATGAGGAAGTTCGCCCGAAACGTCATGTCTCGAATCAAGCTATTGCGCGCAAAAGTCAAAAAGACGCCGAGATAGGAAGGATGATGCATGGGATGTCTGATGTGAGATGTTTGCTGCGTAATGTGGATAGATAATATGAGAAAGCACAATGGGCGGTACGATTCGATCCCTATCATAGATCAAGAATTACCCATCTCCCATCTAACATCTCTGCTAGCCTCCAAATCCGCTATAGCGATTGAAACCTGCCTGCATTAACAAGCGGCAGGAAACGATGAAAAACACGACCCAGGCAGTCTGTATCAGAAGACCTTGGTACAAAGCCTCTCCTTCAATCTTGCCGAGAAACACAGCTGCTGGAAAGTACGCCAGGTATTTGAACGGCATGTAGTCGACCAACGTCAGCCAAAAGTCGGGCAGCATGTCGAGCGGAAACATATGGCCTGAAAAAAAGAACGTAAACAACATGTAGACGAACAGCAGCGAGGTCACCTCCAAAAACCAGAACGCAATCATTCCCATCGATGCTTCCAGAAAGAATCCCAGCATAAACGAGAGGACCAGCGACAACAGAAACGCTGCGAAAACGTCTGTCGCGGGCCAACCCGGGAAGTAGCTGCGGCAGAGATAGTACACCAAAGCAAAAGGCCCTGCCGCTACCAGATAGTAAACCAGCTTGTGAGCGATGCGTGCCAACAGCAAATAGCTGATTAGATCGATTGGCTGAATGAGAAACTTCTTGATCTCGCCATCGCGCACCTGGCGCGCAATGCCGGAGGCCAGACCGGGCATGCTGGAAAACGCCCGTGCAAGCATGGTCAACAGGTAGTAGGCAACGATGTCATTGCGTGAATAACCAACAATCGTCCCCGACTCGGAAGCAGCAAAGACCGCCGTCCAGAGAAATATCTGGGTGACAATCGGCAAGAAACGCATCAGCGTGCCCAGCGCAAAGTCGCCGCGATACACAAGCCGCTCTTCCAGCGATATCTTGAGGATCGTCCACCAGGTGAGAGCGCGGGCAACCATAAACAGCGGGGGGGTCAGGGGCTGGGGGTTAGGGACTCAGCGGCCACTTTGTCGGCTTGATTCTTCGCTGTCAACGCAAACATATCCGCAATTACTTCTTCTAGCGGCGGGTCTTCCACACTGACATCTTCGACGGCATGGTTCGCCAATACCGAAGAGAGCACCTTCGCAATACTGCTGCGATCGACCCGCAGCTTGGCTTTGGGTTCGACGATTTCAAGGACCTCGCCGTATCGGGCCAAATCGCTCGGCATTCGCTCCTCGGCAAAGTGCAGCGTAAGCACTTTATGACTGCTAAAGCGGTCAACAATTCCAGCCAAAGACCCGTCGTAGACGATTTCGCCGTGAGCGATGATTACCACCCGTCGGCAAAGTGCGGCGACGTCTTTCATATAGTGGCTGGTCAGCAAGATCGTTATCTTGCGCATAGCCTGGTAGTGCTTCAGAAACTTCTGAATATTGTGTTGGGCAATCACGTCAAGACCTATCGTTGGCTCATCGAGAAACAGTACATCGGGCGAGTGCAGCAACGCGGCGGTGAGTTCCATCTTCATCCGCTCGCCAAGCGAAAGCTCGCGGACAGGTTGTCCCAATAACTGGCCGACCTCTAGCAGATCGACCAATTCATCTCGGGTGCGTTGAAACTCGCTGGAATCGATGCGATAGATCTTCTGATGCAGGCGAAAAGACTCTTGGGCCGGTAAATCCCACCAGAGCTGATTTTTCTGCCCCATCACCAGCGCAAAGCGACGGCGATACTCGTTCTCGCGCAACCAAGGAGTGTGCCCCAACACGCTCGCTGCTCCGCCCGTGGGACTGATGACCCCTGAAAGCAGCTTGAGGGTGGTAGTCTTGCCAGCGCCATTGGGGCCCAAGAAAGCAACGAATTCACCTTGCTCGACATCAAGATCAATCCCCTTCACGGCATCGACCTCGCGATAATCGCGCTGAAATAGCCCGGTTATCGAAGCCAGCAGGCCTTCTTTCTTACGATAAACGCGGTAAGACTTCTTCAGCCCGCGGATTTTAATGGCACTCATGATGAGGAGATTATAGGCGGACCAGTGGGCGTCGGGATAGAGGTCGGGGCGAAAGGTCGAGGGACAGGGTTTGCTGCTCTGTTGCCCACGAGCTTTTGCTCCCGCCTTGATCATTTCGCTCAAAAAGGGTACTCATGCAGGGCATGTCGTTTCTGCGCAAGCTCGAGAGAATGCTGGGCCGCTGGGCCATACCGAACCTGACGACGATTATCATCGCCGGACAGGTGCTGCTGTACTTTATGGCCGCGATGCGCGCCAACGGAGATCTGCAAGCCAGCCCCCTGGCCAAAGTCATGCTGTTGCCCAGTGCCGTGGTTGCTGGCGAGGTTTGGCGTCTCATCACTTTCCTGTTTGTCCCTCCGCCTGCGGCTCCCCTCCTTATCATCTTTTATTGGATGCTGATGTACTTGTTTGGGACGTCGCTCGAGCGATACTGGGGAACGGTTCGATTCAATCTCTTCCTATTGATTGGTTACCTTGCCAATGTCGCTGCGGTGTTTATTGCCTGGGGATTCGGCTCTGACCTAGTTGCCAACAATGCGTTTCTCTACGGCACACTCTTTTTGGCTTTTGCCCGGTTGAATCCGAATTTCGTCCTCCATGTATTCTTCATTCTCCCCATTCAAATCAAGTGGCTCGCTTTGCTGGCTTGGATTGGCTACGGATACGGCTTTCTCGTTGGCAGCGGCATGGCACGGATGTTGGTTGTCGCTTCGATTCTCAACTATGTGTTGTTTTTCGGTCGCGATCACTGGCAGCAGTTGAAGTACGGAAGCCGCAGAAGATCGTTCCAGGCCCGTGTAGAGGCTGCCACAAAAGCACTGAAACACCAATGCCTGATCTGCGGACTCGACAGCGAGTCTTCGCCCAAGACGCTGTTTCGTTACTGCTCGAAGTGCGACGGGCAAGCCTGCTATTGCCCCGAGCACATTCAAGATCACGAACATGTGACTGCTGAAGATGCAAGTCTGGCCGGCAAGGAATGAAGGCTCTAGGCAGCGCGGTTTGCAGCACTTGCACGTGGGCTCGCGGCGATCAGCGGCAGCAGCAGATCGACCGTTCGCTTGGTGGCTCCTTGCTGTGCAAGTACCAGATTGCGAGCCCGCTGGCCCAGTTGATGGGCTGTCTGCGGGTCTTCAAGCGAGCATCGCACGAATTGCTGCAGTTCTTCTTGATCTTGCACAACGGTCACGCCGTCGACGGCGAGCAGTTGAGTTACGATATCGCGGAAATTCCACGTGTTAGGGCCAAAACATGTTGCGACGCCGTAGGCGGCCGGTTCGAGCATGTTTTGGCCACCGCGGGAGCCGAAGGTGCCGCCTACGAATCCGATCGTGGCAGTGCCCCACCAGGCGCCCAGTTCGCCGATGGTGTCGACGAGCAAGATGCGGGGACAATTGCAATGCGCCGTATCGCGGTTAGCGGTTGTGCTGTCGGCATTATCAGTCGTTGGGTCATTGGCTGCGATATGTTGTAGCTCCGGAGGCAATTCGCTACGTCGTTGCCAGGCTACGCCCGAGACATCGAGCAACCGTGCCACTTCTTCAAACCGCTGCGGATGTCGCGGCACGAGGATCAGTCGCAGCTGAGGATACTCGGGGGCCAACTGCTGGAATACCTCCAAAGCATAGGTTTCCTCGGGCTCCTGAGTGCTGCCGGCTAAGAAAACAATCGCCTCGTCTTCAATACCTGCTAGACGGCGCAATTCCAGTGTCTTGGCATTCGCGCGATCGGTCTGGGCGCCATCGAACTTGAGTGATCCGCTGGTCGCCACGCTCGTAGGTTCAGCCCCACAACGTCGAAATCGTGTTGCGATTTCTTCGTTCTGGGCAGCAATCAGATTAAGTTGCTGCAACACAGGTCTGACGAACCGTCGCAGCCGATAGTAGCCTCGAAAGCTCTTGTCCCCCATCCGCCCATTGATGATCGCCACGGCGGCGCCGGAGCGTTTTGCCGCATCGATGAGATTCGGCCAGAGTTCCAATTCGGCCAGGACTAATAAGTTGGGCCGCAATCGCCGCATCGCCTTTCGCACCGCCCAGCTCAAATCCAGCGGGCAATAGAAGACCGTGTGCTCGGCGTACTTGCGACATGCCAAATCATATCCCGCTTTGGTCGTTGTCGAGACGACCAATTCGAGATCAGGATGACGCCGCTGAAGCTCGGCCAGCGTGGTTGCCAGCAAGTTGACTTCGCCCACGCTGACTGCATGTAGCCATACGCATGGTCGTTTTCCTTCGCGACGGGGCACGAGCCCCAGCAGCTTTTCGCCAAAACCCTCGCGGTATTTTCCTTGCTTCAGCGCAGCCCAGACGATCCACGGCAGCGCAACGAGCATCAATGTTAAATAAACAACGTTGAGCAACCAGGCTTTTATAAGAGGCACGCGGGATTCCTTTCCCTAGGGTTGCGTAGTTCTGGGTCTCAGTGCTTCATGCAACAGTTCTTATGCTTTTTGCCGGAGCCGCATGGGCAGGGTTGGTTGCGGCCTACTTTCTCCTGGCGGTTTCGAATCGGTTCGATCTTCTGCTTCGTATCCGTCCCTTCAATAGCCGACCGCTGTTGCTCGACGATATCAGAAGTACTGGGTGCTTCTTCATGGATCGCAGCCGACTCTTGCCAGGTGCTGCCCACGAAGTTTTCGTCGAGCTGTTCCATTTTGAAAATGAGATTGGTTACGGTGTTGGCGACCGAGCCCCACATGGCCTCGAACATCCGCATGCCTTCGCGTTTGTATTCGACCTTAGGGTCGATTTGCGCGTAGCCGCGCAGCCCGACGCTGGACCGCAGATGATCCATCGCCAGCAAATGCTCTTTCCAGGCCTGGTCGAGAATCTGAAGCAGCAGGGCTCGCTCCATGCGGCGCATTTCGGGCCGGTAACGATCTTCGACCAATTGAGCGACCGTGCGGCGAGCCTCTTCATGGTCGAGTTTGGCTAGATCATCGCGCGACAATTCACACTGGCACGAATCCTTCAGCCACGTGCTTAGATCGTCCAGCTTGCCGTTGTTGCCGGTTGCCTGGCCTAGTGTGACGCTCGTTCCCGACTCGGCAAACAAGGCATCGACCCGTTGCTGTGCTTCCGCGGCGATTTCGTTAGCTTTGAGATTGTTCTTTCGGCTGTGCTCGAGCAACATCTGTCGAACATCTTCACGTTGCTTGTTCCGCAAATCGTCCAGTGAGAGTTCAACCCCAAAACGATGCCTGGCCCACTGTACGAGTTCTTCGCGTTGGAAACCCTGGCGATTGCCGCTCCGATCGCGCGACGAGAAGCGGTAGAGCCCGGCCAATACCGGGTACTCGGATTCTCGATCGTCGTAGGAATCGCGAGCTCGTTCGTGTGCCAACTCAATAAACTCAGCGCTTTCCAGCTTCAACATTTCGTCGGGAGCGAGCTCGATACCGAACTTGTCGTGCAGCCACGCACAGGCGGTTTTCACTCCGTAGTCAGATTCCAATAGCCGTTCGCAACTCGAAAGGTCGATCTTACCTATCGCATCATTGGCATCACGGATCAGCACTTCGGCCAGATGATCGCGGCCGATCTTCTTCAGGTCACGGTCGCGGTAGTTCGTTCCCCATCGAACCGCCGACCACTTTGCCAGGGCGGCCCAGTTCCATTCCGACTCTTCCTCGTCCTCAGGCAGATTCTCCTCGATTGCATCGAGGATTTGAGACTCGGCCAGCCGATACGCCTCGTCGCGAGCCAAACGATCTGCATCGCTGAGCCCCACATTGCGAAAGTCTCGCGACTCGAGTTGAACGTTGAGCAACCCGCTGGCCACCGCGGCATAGGAATCGGTGCCATATTCCGAATCGAGAAACACCTGCAAATAATCGTCGAGTTGGTCGTTGATCATCTCCATGACGAGATCGCGGCAATTCACCCCGTCGAGAATCCGCTGTCGATAGCCATAGACGCGTTTCCGCTGCTCGTCCATGACTTCATCGTATTCGAGCAGGTTCTTACGAATATCGAAGTTTCGTTCTTCGACTTTCTTCTGCGCCCCTTCGACACGGCGGGTGACTAGTTTGCTTTCGATGGCCTCGCCTTCCTGCATGCCGAGACGCGTGAGGATGTTCTTTACCCATTCGCCGGCAAAGATGCGCATCAAGTCGTCTTCCAAGGAAAGGAAAAAGCGACTCTCGCCCGGGTCGCCTTGCCGACCGCAGCGACCTCGTAGCTGAAGGTCGATTCGCCGCGATTCGTGGCGTTCGGTGCCGATGATATGCAGACCGCCAATCTTCTTGACCTCAGCCCCCTGCTCTTTCATTTTTTCCCGACGGTCGATCTGCGAAACGAGTTGCTCCCATTCATCCGACGGCACATCAAGCCGAGAAGCGTACTTGTCCTGCAACTGGGCCCAGGCCATCGTCTCGGGATTGCCTCCCAGAATGATGTCGGTACCGCGGCCAGCCATATTGGTGGCGATGGTAACGGCGCACAATCGCCCGGCCTGAGCAACAATTTCCGCCTCGCGTTTGTGCTGTTTGGCGTTGAGGACCTCATGACTGATGCCGCGTTTGCTCAGCAGGTTTGCCAGGCGTTCGCTTTTCTCGATCGAGACCGTACCGACCAGGATGGGCCGGCCTGGCGGCTGGACATGCGACACTTTACTCCTTGAGATGGTCTCTTTCTTTCGCTCCTCGGCAAGCTCCAAGGTGATCGAACTTTCGTCCTCGCCCACGAGCTTGCCAATGTACTCTGCGCCGTTCTTCTGAGTGACGGTTGTATAGCGATTCAGTCGTTCGATCTCGTCGGCAATCGCAATGTATTTCTCCCGCTCGGTGCGATAGATCACGTCTGGGTGTTCGAGACGCTGCATCGGCCGGTTGGTCGGCACGCCAATCACGTCGAGCTTATAGATTTTCCAGAATTCGCCCGCCTCGGTCAGCGCGGTTCCGGTCATCCCTGAGATCTTCTTGTAAAGCTTGAAGAAGTTCTGCAGCGTGATAGTCGCCAGGGTTTGATTCTCTTCCTTAATCTGAACCCCTTCTTTGGCCTCAACCGCTTGATGAAGGCCGTCGCTCCATTGGCGTCCCTCCATCAAGCGCCCTGTAAACTCGTCGACGATGATCACCTGGCCCTGCTGGATAACATAGTTGACATCGAGCTTGTACAGATGATGGGCCTTCAGCGCGTTGTCGATAAGATGGGGCCACTGCATATTTCCGGCCGTGTAAAAGCTCTCGACGCCGGCGAGCTTCTCTGCCTCGCGGACTCCCTCGTCGGTGAGATGGGCGGTGTGCTCTTTTTCTTTTACCTCGAAGTGGGCGTTGGGCTTGAGTTGCCTCGCAATCTTGTCGGCCTTCTGGTACTTGGTAATGTCATCGCGAGCCGGGCCCGAGATGATCAATGGCGTACGGGCTTCGTCGATGAGAATATTGTCCACCTCGTCGACGATCGCAAAATGGAGTTGCCCCTGGGCCTGCTGCTGGAACTTGGGATATCGATCGTCGCCACGGGCGGCCTGCTTCATGTTGTCGCGAAGGTAGTCGAAGCCAAATTCGTTGTTCGTGCCGTAAGTGATGTCGCAAGCATAGGCTTCCTGCCGGTTGTCTGGCTCCATGCCAGACCAAATCGCGTCGACGGTGAGCCCGAGCCCCCGATAGAGGGGCGCCATCCATTCCATGTCACGTCGGGCCAGATAGTCATTCACCGTAATGATATGTACGCCCTTGCCTTCAATAGCATTGAGATAAGCGGGCAAGGTGGCGACAAGGGTCTTGCCCTCACCAGTGACCATTTCGGCGATATTTCCTTCGTGCAGGATCATGCCGCCGATCAACTGCACGTCGTAATGGCGCATGCCAAGGAACCTGCGGCCCGACTCGCGACAAAGGGCGAAGGCTTCGACAAGCAAATCGTCGAGAGTCTCGCCAGCCGCCAACCGCTGCCTGAATTCTTCCGTCTTGGCAAGAAGCTGATCGTCGCTCAGCGCTTGAAACCTTTCTTCGAGCGCATTGATAGCATCCACCTTGGGCTGCAGTCGCTTGAGAAAACGAACGTTTGCCGAACCAAATAAGGCCGTAATCCCTCGCTCGAAACGACTGAGGATGCCATTGCCAATGCCGGCGAGGATTTCCCAAATTCTTTCCAGTACTTCCATAGCTTGCTCAAAGAGAGGTCGAAAGGCGCCGTGCGGGCGAGCAGCGACACACCCCTGCTAAACTGCAGGCAAAAGGGCGTTTGGCGAAACTTCGCTCAGGAGTTTGGCACTCTATATGGCTTGGAGAAACCGCGGCGAAACAAGCCGCGGTTTTGCGCAACACTTCCGCATCCGAGAGTCTATTGCGATTAGCCAGAGAGGTCAAGATAGGTTGGGTGTGTCGTCAGCTACGTAAGCTCTTTGAAATTGCTCACTTATGCCGCGAATCCCGGCCCCAATTGCGGCTCGAGCTAAGCGTTGCACGCCACTGACGCAACCTTCGTAGCCCGACTTGGCGGAAATAGATTCCTGTAGCGTGCATGGTCGTGCACTGGCGGCACCAAGCACCCTCGGCACGGTCGGGAGGTCCGAACAAGCTTGGAATCGAAAACGAGCACTGTTTGCTCACCGCTAGGAGCGCCTCTTGGGAGCTATCAGTTGCGGATGCTAGCGAAGAATCGTGTCGGGACCAGGCTGACATCCATTCTTTGGCGATCTGGGAGCTGTTAACGCTCGGCTGCTGAGATGGCCAAGGGTACTTCGGTCCCCCCCCTCGATTGGGGATTTGTCTCGCCTGCCGGGGTCCCAACTTTTGGGACAAAACTCGGCTGCTTTGTCCCGCGGACTTTGCGCTTGGGCCTGGTAGCGAAGGCTGTGCTGCGGATCGCCTGGGACAAAAGGGGGCGAGTTTAGGGTTTTGCGCGCGGCGAGCGCGGGACAAAACTGCAGTAGCTGCAATCGACGTGAAAGATCCAGATTGCCAAAGAGCTCGCAACAGAGTGCCAAGCTAATTATCGCATTTGCAAAGGGGCGGAGCTACTGAGTTTATTGGCCACCGCGTGATGTGAGTTTGAAACGCAGAGGATCAGAATGAGGAGGTAGAAGCAAACTGCGGATTGGAGTTTTGACACCATACTCGTCGCTTCTGAGTTTAGCTGCGTTGGGAGATGGAACTGCCATGTCAACAAGTCGTCTTGGCCACCCGTATGTGCGAATTCGCACACGATTGGATATGATTGACGCGAGGAGTAACTAGCTGAGTGCTGCCGGCGTCATACTTTGCCCTGGCATGGCACTTGCTCCATGCTGAAGATGTAACTCCACACTGCAGCGATTCGGCAACTTCAATCAGCGGGCCGACGATACCCAGGGTGCGGAGCCTCGCTTCAGCCTGCTGTCTCTTGAGAGGAACGAGGAGGCCAGCATGTCGAGTTCGAACAGCCATTTCATGCACATCGATGCTTTCATCCCCGCAGAGATGGCTGAGCTCGCGGAGGAAGTAGGGGTCAAGAAAACCAACCTTCCCCGCGGCATCATGTTCTTGCTAGCCGTACTGGCTGGTGCATTCATAGCCCTCGGCGCAATCTTCTCGACGACCGTTACCGCCGGTATGGCGGGGCAATTGCCTTTTGGCGTAGTCAAGCTGCTGGGAGGCCTCACTTTTTGTTTAGGCCTGATCCTCGTGGTTGTCGCCGGCGCCGAATTGTTTACAGGCAACAATCTGAGGGTCATGGCCCTGGCCAGCGGCAAGATCACTGTGAACCAATTACTGGTAAGCTGGATTATCGTCTTTGTCGGCAACTTTGTGGGCTCGGTCGCTACGGCGCTGTTTATCCTGGCATCTTGCCAATACATGCATGGCAACGGCTCGGTGGGTCTTAATGCGCTTACCATCGCAACAGGCAAGTGCCAGTTGGCCTTTTTTCAGGCTTTCACCCTGGGCATTCTTTGCAATGCGCTCGTTTGCCTCGCGGTGTGGCTGTGCTATAGCGCTCGGAGTACTACCGACAAGATCTTATCGATCCTATTCCCCATTACCGCGTTCGTTGCGGCCGGCTTCGAACATAGCGTGGCGAACATGTACTTTATTCCCGTAGGGATCTTCATCAAGTCGTACGCGCCGGCCACGTTTTGGGAAGCCGTCGGCAAGAGCAGCCTTGATTACGGAGCGTTGAACTGGAACAACTTTCTGCTAGGAAATCTGTTGCCGGTTACACTGGGCAATATCTTCGGTGGTGCTGCCATGGTAGGACTCGTATATTGGTACATCTACCGCAGAAAGACGGCATAAGGAAGCAGCGTCGTGGTCCGATCACAAGTGCAATGGCCCAAGGATGCGGCTGTTTTTCTCGCGGGAGGAGGCAAATTGCAACGGGGCGCATGGGCAATGAGTGCGCTGCCGTCATGAATACCGTTTAATTGCGAGGCTGCTGCGGCTAAGGATTCTGCTATGTCTGGCTACTCGGGCCTGGCAATGGGCCGACCCGAGTAGTTTCTCGCTTTGGAGCTCGAATCGTGTCAGGCGTCTCCCCGAGTTCTGGCTCAGCCGATCAGGTGGCGCAAGTATCCGAGTTTCTTCGGAACCCCAGTTCGTATCCTGATCGACCCAGGCATGTCGAGGTGCGGGAGACACACATCTCTCGGGTATTCTTGACCGACAAATATGCCTACAAACTGAAGAAGCCAGTAACTCTCGACTTTCTCGACTTCAGTACTATGGAGCTGCGAAAACTCGCTTGTGAGGAAGAATTGCGGCTGAACCGCCGGCTCGCACCAAGTACTTACCTCGAAGTGGTGCCGGTGACGATCGATGCCCAAGGTCAATTTGAACTAAGTGGTCCAGGAAAAGCCGTTGATTGGGTTGTTAAGATGCACCGGCTGAACGACGCTCACTCACTGGATACCCTGATCCGCACGAATGCGGTCTCCGCAGAGAGTGTTGACAGCATTGCCCGCAGACTGGCTCGCTTCTATCGCGAACTTCCGCCAGTTTCGGTTACTCCTGATGAGTATCGACTCAGGTTTGACGCTCACTTGCGAGCGAATCGTCAAACATTACTCGACGCTCCCGGGGATTCGTTCTCGTCGCTAGTGGTAAAGCACGTCCACACAGCCCAGTTGCGTTATCTGCACGTGTTTCACCAGGAGTTTGAACGACGCGTCCATGAAGGAAGAATTGTCGAAGGCCACGGCGACTTGAGACCGGAGCATATCTACCTGAATCCAGATCCCCTACTGATCGACTGTATTGAATTTGCTGCCGAGTTTCGTCAACTCGATGTAATCGACGAGTTAAGCTTCTTAGCGGTCGAATGCAAGCACCGAGGGGCTGCCTGGATCGGGGATCGCATCGTGGAACACTACCTTGAGGCGAGCGGAGATCGACCTCCGAGTACGTTGCAGGCGTTCTATGCCTGCTACCGCGCGTGCGTTCGCGCCAAGGTGCATCTGCTGCGCGGAAGCCAATTGCCGAAACCCGACCGATCGCCATCGATCGCAGAAGCTAAACAGTACTTGGAAATGGCGGAAGGAACCGCTCGAGAATTGGGTCCTCCCTCGGTATTGATCGTACGAGGAGCCGCCGGCGTTGGCAAAACAACATTGGCACAGAAACTAACTGATTTGCTCTGCACAGAATACCTGCAGACCGATGCCTTGCGGCGCGAGCTGTTCGGCAAAAGCGGCGAGCCGGTCGGGCACAACAAAGGGCAGTATACTGCAGAAAACCGCAATCGCGTCTATGAACTGATGTTCGAACGTGCCGAGCAACTCATCTCCGACGGATTGTCGGTCGTACTAGACGGTACGTTTCTCACCAACTGCGTTCAGGCTGCGGCAGTCGAGATGGCGAACCGGCAGGGTGCAAGGCCTTTCTTGGTCAACTGCACGTGCCCACCCGAAGTAGCTGCAACACGCATCTCAGGGCGTCTGCGCGTCGGTGGTTCGCTTTCAGAAGCACAGACTACAACTCACATGCAGCACCGCGCAGAGGAAGAATTGCCAAGGCCAGAATGGCCTCAGTGCGTCGTAGACACCAGCACCGCTGAGCCCTTGATGATACAAACGACGCTCGACGGCATGAGGGCACAGATGAGCGGTTGAACAATCGAAGCCAGTTGAGCCAGTCGGAGAATGATGGTACTTCAGGCGGCTAGGTCAGTTCCACTCCCAGCTCAGAGCTGAGCTCCAGCTGGTCGGCAGGCGGCTCGTCTGCCACTCGCTCCCAATGCAAGGTCGAAGCGGAGCCTCGCCCGTGCCTCTCTTCCAAACGTTGACAGCGGATACACAAAGTTGCGTACGGCAGCGCTTGCAGCCTGGCCGCTGGTATCGGTTTGTTGCAGCCCGCGCAGATTCCATCAAGTCCTTCGCGAATTCGCTCGAGGGCTTCTTCGATGGCCTCGAGTTCACGGCTCTCGGCTGCCGCCAGTTGCGAGTCAAGCTCTTCCTGCTCGCAATCGAGAACCACGTCGACGTTATCTCGTACGGGATGATTGTCGATGGCGACCCTACTGGTGTAACCCGCTAGCAGTTTCCGAAGCGCGGCCCTTCTGCGAATCAAGGTTTGCTTCAGTCTCAGCATCATTTCTTTGCGTCTCATCGCCACGCCCTCCATTTCAAACCAAACCATCGGTTCGACGCGTCCACCAGGGGTGCAACGCGCGTGCCGTTTTTTTCGAGCCTTCTTCCCTTGAGTACCCCCCGTAAGTAGCGAGCCTCTCGTCGGTCACTTGTGCGAGAAAATGAGATAGCTGTGCGTATTCGCACGATTATGACGAGTTCGGTACGTATTCGGCGGCAGCCTTGATTTGGCACTGAAGTTGCGGTCGAACATAGTTTGTAGTCGCGCAATTTCCGTTCCTGGCTCTAGCGAGTGGCGGTCGTGGACACCTATCGGGCCGTTGAAGACAGTGCGTCGAGGTACTCTGAGAAGCGCGAGCGGATGATTCGAGAAACGCTCGTGGCCCGTGGCATTGGCGACGCACGAGTGCTGGCAGCCATGGGTACTGTTCCGCGCGAAGAGTTCGTCCCCCAGCAGTTTCAGTCTGAAGCTTACGGAGACTGCCCGTTGCCGATTGGTTCGGGCCAGACGGTTGCTCAGCCGTACACAGTAGCCTTTATGGTCGAGGCGCTGCAGTTGAAAGGACCAGAACGAGTATTGGAGATTGGGACCGGCTCGGGGTATGGAGCCGCCGTACTCGCCCATTTGGCCAACGAAGTGCATACGGTTGAAAGGATTCTCTTGCTGGCGCAGCAGGCGCAGAACAGACTGGTTCGATTAGGCTATCGAGGAGTTCACGTCCATGCCGCGGACGGCACCTTGGGCTTGCCCAGCTGCGCTCCCTTCGACGCAATCGTAGTTACTGCTGGGGCAAAACAATTGCCGCAGGCTTACCACACCCAATTGGCCGAAGGCGGGCGCATCGTCATCCCCATCGGTAGCAATCCCAGCAGCCAGAAGTTGTATCGGTTCACCCGACAGGGGCATCAACTCGTGAAAGAAGACCTTGGACAATTCGCCTTTGTCCCGCTAATTGGCAAACACGGATGGCCAGCGGATACGGTATCGTGACAGGCAGCAATTGCTTCCGTTGGTGATTGACAAGGGGCCTAAACACTAGCTTTGATTTGTGGATGATGCAATTACCCTTGACTAGCGATCAAATCGAGACGAAACCGTTCCCATGTCCGCATCACTCCCCGTCAATGACGCTAGTGACCGTCAAGAGGCTCAGCCCTATAGGCGAAGGCGGACCGATGCCACTGTAGAATTGCTTGCCGACCATTATGGCCGCAACTCTCTAGCGGTGTTGCCAATGCTCCGCGAGTTCGAGTGTCGAGGATTGCCACTCACCAAACTGGCTCTCGGAGCGGTGGCCGACGCTACGGGTACACCCGACTCTCTCGTCGCAGGAGTCGCGAGCTTTTATTCGATGCTTCAACCAGCCGAGCGATTCCAAAAACAGATTCGCATTTGCGACGGTCCGATTTGCTCGCTTCACGGCGCGGAAGCGATCCGGAGCGATCTGCAAGAAGCCGTCGCTGCGACTACAGATTGGTGCGTCAAGAGAACGAGTTGCCTGGGGCTTTGCGATCGATCGCCTGCGGCTCTCGTAGCGGGAGAGGCATGCGGACCAATCGAGAGCAGCAATCTTTCTGAGTTACTCGAAGGGCGGCGAGGCAAGCCCCTCTGCCCTCGCAAGCCCTGTGTAGGCGAGTTGCGAGTCGCCATGGCACGGCTGGGCGTGATCGACCCAAACTCGATCTACAGCGCACTCGAAGCCGGAGCTTACCAGGCCCTCGAAACCGCACTCCACGGCAATTCAAAATCGATACTTGATGCCGTTGATGCTTCAGGCCTCAGCGGACGTGGCGGCGCAGGATTTCCCACTGGAAAAAAGTGGCGCATGGTTGCCGAGACCGAGGCCAAGAGGAAGTTTGTCGTCTGCAATGGCGACGAGTCGGAGCCCGGCGCTTTCAAAGACCGTGTGTTACTGGAGAGCGATCCACACCTGGTGTTGGAAGGAATGGCGCTGGCAGCGCTGGCGGTGGGGGCAGCTGAGGGAATAGTCTATATTCGAGGAGAATATCAAGAAGCCGCAAGACGCATGGAACGGGCAATCGAGCAAGCCGAAGCTGCCAATTGGCTAGGGCAGGCAATTAGTGGGTCCAAGTTCTCGTTTCGTGTTCGCGTCCATTGCGGCGCAGGCGCTTACATCTGCGGCGAAGAGACTGCACTGCTTGAATCGCTCGAGGGGCGTCGCGGTGAGCCACGTCTACGTCCGCCATATCCTACAACGCATGGGTACCTTGGCTCGCCAACTGTCGTGAATAATGTCGAAACGCTGGCCACGATTCCTGCGATACTAAACAAGGGCGCCGACTGGTTTCGCCGCTTGGGCAGCAGGGGTTCTCCAGGCGTAAAGATGTTCTCGCTTACGGGACATGTCAGTCAACCGGCCGTCTTTGAAGTGCCCCTGGGTATTACGGTACGCAGGGCGATCGAACAATTCGGCCGAGGGATGCAAAAAGGCTCCCGCTTCAAGATGGCGCTGACCGGCGGGGCGGCAGGTTTGTTCATTTCTGAAGAGTTACTCGACGAGCCGATCACGTATCAGTCGTACCGACGAGGCGTATCTCTGGGTTCCGGAGTATTGATGGTGTTCGATGCCACCGTGTCGGCTGTGACTGTACTGGAATGGGTCCTACGTTTCTTTGCACGCGAGTCGTGTGGCAAATGCACTCCCTGCCGGGAAGGAGTCTATGCGGCTCACCGAACGTTGCAGCGCATCGTTACGGGCCAAGGACGAACTGGGGATCTTGCGTGGCTGAAGAAAACGGCCAGCATGCTGCGTGCTACGTCGTTCTGCGGACTGGGGCAATCGGCAGCCTGGCCCATCGAGAGTGCGATCAGATATTTCTCTAAGGACTTCAACCACTGTGGGGCCCACTAGTGTCCGAAGCTGAGGTAGCCAACATCACGATCAATGGCATTTCAGGCCGGGTAGCTGCAGGCACATCGGTTCTTGGGGCGGCCTCGCAGATGGGGATCGAGATACCTACACTCTGCCACCATACCGCTCTGTCGCCCGTCGGTTCCTGTCGCCTGTGCGTCGTGGAGATAGAAGGTCGAGACGGTCAACACCCGGCGTGTGTTGAACCGGTAAGAGATGGAATGTGCGTCGCGACCGAATCGAACGCCCTCGCCGCAGCGCGGCGGTTTATCCTTGAAATGCTAGTTCAGAACTATGTCGACGAAACAAGCCGTACAGGACCGGAAGGCGAAAATGAGCTGCGGCGCTGGCTGCGATACTACGATGTCCCTATTCGAGACCAAAGGGAAACACGGCGACGATATTCCGTCGATAGCGATCCCAACCCCTTCATACGCGTCGACCTGAATCAGTGCATACTTTGTACCCGGTGCGTCCGAGCCTGTGACGAGATTCAGGGACGATTTGTTTGGGACATCGGCCAGCGCGGGCACGATACCAGAATCATTGCAGGGCTCGATACCTCGTTACTCGAAGCTCGCTGCGAGTCTTGCGGTGCTTGTGTGGCCGTCTGCCCAACTGGCGCCTTGGAAGACCGCATGTCCTTCGGTCTGGGACCGCCTGACAAGAAGGTTCGTACCACCTGCGGCTACTGCGGGGTCGGGTGCCAAATGGACCTCAACATCAAGTCTGGTCAGGTCGTGGGGGTTTCGTCCGATTCGTCCGCGCCGGTCAACGGCATCTCGCTCTGTGTAAAGGGGCGCTACGGTTATGACTTTTTGCACCATCCCGAGCGACTCACTCAGCCGCAAGTACGTCAGTATCTGCTTGACAATCTCTCTCCGGAAGCCAGGCCAGCGGACCGGGGGCCATGGGTTGCTGTCGACTGGCCTCAGGCGATCGGAGTCATTGCCAAGCGGATGTCCGAAATACTGGGAGAGTCTGGCCCGAATACGGTGGCCTGCCTTTCGTCGGCAAAATGCACGAACGAAGAGAACTACTTGATGCAAAAGCTTGCACGGCAAGTCCTGCGAACGAATAACGTGGACCATTGTGCACGGCTCTGCCATTCTTCCACGGTCGCAGGACTTGGCATGGCGTTTGGAAGCGGGGCGATGAGCAACTCGATGGACGATATCGTCGAACATGCCAGAGCTGTGCTTGTGATTGGGTCGAACACCACTGAACAGCATCCGGTGTTTGGAGCCATGTTACGACAGGCCGTGTTGCGGCGCGGGGTCAAGCTGGTTGTGGCTGATCCGCGCTGCATCGATCTCGCAGAATTCGCAACACTGCATCTCCGCCAACGGCCTGGAACTGACGTGGCATTGATCAACGGCCTGATGCACCTGGCTTTAAAGAATAACTGGCACGATCAAGAGTTTATTGCTGAGCGCTGCGAAGGGTTTGCCGATCTTGAGCAAACTCTGAAAGCATATTCTCCTGAGGCCGTAAGCCAGATCACCGGAATATCAGAGAGCGCATTGCAGGAAGCAGCCAGAGTGCTTTGCACCAACCGCCCTATGGCTGTCATTTGGGCTATGGGCATCACGCAGCACACGACTGGTGTAATCAACGTATTGTCGCTAGCCAACCTGCAAATGTTGCTCGGCAATCTCGGAATTGCTGGCGGAGGGGTCAATCCTTTGCGCGGACAGAACAATGTTCAAGGCGCTTGCGACATGGGCGCATTGCCCAATGTGTTTCCCGGTTACCAACAAACAGGCAACCCGGAGGTGAGGGAAAAGTTTGCATCGGCCTGGCGACTCGACGGAACCGGCTCGACCGAAGCAGCGGCGGGATTGACGGTCACCGAGATGATCGAAGCAGCTGGTCGCGGCGACGTCCGAGCACTCTATATTATGGGCGAGGACCCCGTGATGACGGAGCCCGACTGCAACCATGCCAAACAATGTATGAGTAAAGCTGAATTCATCGTGTTGCAAGAGATCTTTCCCTCGGAAACCTCGCTGTACGCCGACGTCTTGCTGCCAGGAGCAGCCTTTGCCGAAAAGTCTGGTACCTTTACTAACACAGAGAGGCGCATTCAGCCAGTGCGTCAGGCAATCGAGCCTCCTGGAAACGCTCGCCCCGACGGGAGCATCCTCTGCGACGTGGCCCAAACGTTGCTCGAGCGCCAGTCGATGAAGCCGACGGGCCCTTATGCCGATTGGAAGTACGACTCGCCTGCAGATATTCTCGACGAGATCGCGGCCCTTACCCCCTCGTACGCCGGCGTCCATTGGTCGCGAATCGAGGGGAATGAACGACTGCAGTGGCCGGTCACTGCGGCCGATCATCCAGGCACGCCGATCCTCCATGTCAGTCAGTTTACCCGAGGGAAAGGGAAGTTCCACGCCGTCGAGCACTTGCCTGCAGAAGAACTTCCTGATGCCGATTACCCGTTGTTGCTTACCACCGGCAGAGTACTCTACCACTGGCATGGAGGCGAACTTACGCGTCGAGCCAAAGGGCTAGCTGCAGCCTATCCCGAAACTTGTGTGGAAGTGTCGCCAGGCGATGCCAGACGCCTACAAATCTGCGACAAAGAACCTGTATGCGTTAAATCGAGGCGTGGGCTGATGAAGGCGCGAGCGATTGTGACCGACCGCGTTCCCGAGGGAGTGGTATTCGGTAGCTTTCACTTTCCTGAAGAACATAACGTGAACAATCTTACAATTTGCGCACTGGATCCCGTGGCGAAGATTCCTGAGTACAAGGTTTGCGCCGTGAGCGTCGAGGCGATCGGCGCCGCAGGCTAGCGAGGCATTCGCTACCTGGCGGGCCCAAAGGTTCTGGCTACACTTCCGGCAAGGCCGAATCGGCAAAGGCTGCCATGATGTCTGTCGTAGACACCAGCCCCAACAGCCGGCCGTGGCTGTCTACGACCGGCACACGATGCACCCGGTTGCGAAGCATTTTGCTAGCGACGCTAGAAAGCAAAGCATCAGGGCCCACCGAAGCGACATCGACCGACATGATCTGCTCGATCGATTCGTGTGTCGTATTGCGAACAAGCCACTGAGCAAGCCAGGCACTTGCTGTTCCGGTTTCTTCGAGGCTTTCGAACTCCTCGTCGATATCCTTGGTCAGTTCGACGATATCGCTCGATGATATCATACCGACACAGACGTTATGCCGATCGACCACCGGCAGAGCGGAAACCTGATTTTCGACCATCAATTTCAAAGCGCTGTGAACCGTGTCCCCCGGATCTACCGTTACGACTTCCTGGCACATGACGTCTTTCGCGCGTTGCTGATAGATCCTCATACTCTCACCAGTTCTCCGGCAAATCCCTGTTGCTCTCAAGACTCGGCCCACAGATGGACGAAATCTACGGCCGAAATGATTCCTAGCAGATGATTCTCCTCGTCTAAAACGAGCACACGGTGGACACCGATTTCAGTCATCCGCCGGGCAATCTCCTTCACCGGAGTCTCAAGTTCCACGGTCACCAGGTCGCTGGACATTACCTCGTCAACACGTACGTCCCCAAATTCTTCCAAGGCAAACGCAGAAACACGGACGCTCTCCCACTGCTGCAAGTCAGGATTGAAATGCTTGGCGACTTCAGAATTGGCCTCGGCCGACTCTTCAGCATGTTCCTGTTCGTAGGAAAGAATGTCACTGGCGCAGATCAAACCGACGCACTTCGACCGCCCATCCATCACCGGCAAACCGGTAACGTGACTCTCTGTCATGAGGCTAAGCGCATCGCGTAGAGTATCCTGAGGTGCAACCGTAACGACATCACGCTGCATAATGTCGGCAGCGACCAATTTGGCCAACTCGGACTTTGTCATCTCCTACTCCTTCTCCTCTACGTCAGCAGGACGAGTTGTTAGACTCGTCTGCCCTCTCAGTCGACTAAACCTTGCTCGGATGTTTTACCACGAATCGTAGTTGCAGCACAAACCTCGTGGCTCAAAACAGCCTGGCACCAGAGGCAACCCGTACCCCCCGCGCCACTGGTAAAGAAGAAATCGCTTAATCCGTCCGCAAAACCTGCGCAGCCCAACGCAAGGAGCCGGCAATTGGTCCTCAACTGGCTGTCAGGCCCTGGCAACTTGACGGGTAAACTGTTGGAATTCGTTCATCTCGGCCTTGCTTCCGATCATCAGGGGAGTCCGCTGGTGAATCGATCGCGGTACGATCTCCATGATTCTCTCGGATCCGTTGGTAGCCATCCCACCGGCTTGCTCGGCAATAAAGGCAACCGGGTTGGCTTCGTACAGCAGGCGGAGTTTCCCCTGAGGGTTGCTCGCCGTCGGCGGATAAAGGAATACTCCTCCTTTGAGCAAAGTACGGTGAAAGTCGGCAACGAGAGAGCCAATGTAGCGCAGCGCGTACTGACGCCCTGCCCTCCCACTACGCAGATACTCAAGATAGTTGCGGTATTCTTCGGGAAAAGAATCCCAATAGGCATCATTGGATGAATAGATTTTTCCTTGCTCCGGCATGCGGATGTTCTCATGGCTGAGGACGTAAGCGCCGACCGTCGGGTCGAGCGTAAAGCCATGTACCCCGTGTCCTGTAGTGTAAACCAGGATCGTCGACGAACCGTAGACCACATAGCCGGCGGCCAGTTGTTTGACTCCCGGTTGCAAAACGGCAACGTTGGGGTCGGCCGGAGGATAGGCCTCGAGGGGCATGGCGAGAATCGAAAAGATCGTTCCCACGCTGACATTGACGTCGATATTCGAGGAACCATCGAGCGGATCAAAGAGCACCACGTATTTTCCCGGTCCCGAACGACCGTCGAACAGGATCGCCTCTTCGTTCTCTTCCGAAGCGATGAGGGCCACGTTCTCGCGCACTCCCAAGCAATGCACCATCGCCCCGTCGGCATAGACATCGAGCTTCTGCTGTTCCTCGCCTTGAACATTCCTGTTTCCGGCAGCACCGCAAATGTCGAGCAACCCGGCTCTCCGGACTCGAGCTTCAGTCATCTTGGTAGCTAGCGTAATGCCCGACAAGAGCCACGAAAAACTGCCCGTTGCATCAGGCGAGTGCTTCTGCTGTTGCGCGAGGATATGCTGTTCCACCGTACTGATCGTGTAATCTTTTGCATCGGTCAACGACAAACTTTTTGTCATGGTTCGAGACCTCTATAGTCAGGCGATAGTGATTTCTGGATCGAGAAAAACGTCTTGAATGGTGTTGAGCAGTTGCACGCCTTCCTCCATGGGGCGCTGAAAAGCTTTGCGTCCGCTGATCAGTCCCATGCCGCCGGCGCGTTTGTTGATCACGGCTGTCCGCACGGCTTGAGCCAGGTCGTCCGCTCCCCCCGACGCTCCGCCCGAGTTTATCAGCCCACTGCGCCCCATGTAGCAATTCACCACCTGGTATCGACACAAGTCGATGGGGTGATCGGTAGTCAGTTGCTCGTACACAAGTGGCGAAGTCTTGCCGAACTTTAGCGCCAGATAGCCGCCATTGTTCTCGGCTTGTTTTTGCTTGATGATGTCGGCTTTGATGGTTACGCCCAGATGATTCGCCTGACCGGTAAGATCAGCCGACACGTGATAGTCTTTGTCGGTCTTAAACGCGCTGTTGCGCAAATAGCACCAGAGTATCGTGGCCATGCCAAGTTGATGGGCCTCTTCAAAGGCCTCGGCGACGCCAACAATCTGGCGATTTGATTCTTCCGAGCCATAGTAGATCGTTGCGCCAACGGCTGCTGCGCCCTGATCGTAAGCCTCTTGGACGCGCCCGAACATGACTTGATCGAACGAAGAGGGGTAGGTTAGGAGTTCGTTATGGTTGATCTTTGCCACGAACGGGATCTTATGCGCGTACTTTCGGGCCACAGCTCCTAGCACCCCAAATGTTGAAGCCACAGCATTGCAGCCGCCCTCGATGGCCAGCTTGACGATGTTTTCGGGATCAAAGTAGATGGGATTCGGCGCAAACGAAGCGCCTGCGGAGTGCTCAATCCCTTGATCGACAGGGAGAATGGAGAGGTATCCGGTATTCTTTAGCCGCCCGTGGCCAATCAGCCGCTGTAAGTTGCCCAAGACTCGAATACTTCGGTCCGAAGGCCCAAAAATCTCGTCCACCGAATTTGGCGACGGCAAGTGCAACGACTCTTTAGTTACACCCTGACAGCTATGGCCAAGCAACGAGTCTGCCTCCTTGCCCAGCAACTCGACAATCCGCTCCATGAGATAACCCTCCGCTGAAGTTTGACGTATCCGCACAGACACACGACCAATAGTGTGCCAGAATCGCTCGCTAGCGCGGCTAGAACTACGAGCCTCGCTGCTCAAAAACCTCGCCTCTACCAGGACATAAGCCCGTTCCGTTGCTTGACGTCGCCGCGCTGGCAACAAGTATCGAGTCAATCGGTTCCACTCAGGAAACGGGCCTACGACACCGTTGAAGGGTGAGCAACATTCGTGCCATTTCAGAGAAAGCTGCTACCATCAGGCAACACAGTGACGGCTCTCCAAACTGAACCGATTATGCCGCGTTGAGAGGAACGAGCGCAACAAAGGCTGCTGCTAGTCGTCTAAGAAGCACGACCAAGCAAGAAGAGGGTCCGACGAATTGAGACTACTACGCCAGGGCAGCTGCGAGACAGGCTTTCGAGTGGCCTGCTCGCACAATCAAACCGCTGCGGAATCAGTAGGAACCAAGGAGTCCTAGTCAGATTCAAGGGGAACTGTCGGCAGGTGGACCCCATGGACGTCGACAAGTTTCCATCTCACAGCGTTCAATCGCTCTGACAGCACGGTTGCCGTGCGCCGCATAAACCGATAGCCGAATTGGGGATTCTGCTCGCAGATCTCAAGTAGTTTTTCACCGTCAAACGCTATGGCCTTCACTGGAGTCAGCGTACGAGCCGTGTCAGAGAGCTTGGCCTGTCCCAACAAGGGAGACCACCCGATGAGATCACCGTCTTGAACTTCCATAATCTGGCGGCAGCCGAGGCCAGTAACGCAAATCACTAACGCGACTTTGCCGCTTACAATTAGATAGACTTCCTTGGCAGGCTCATCTTCGTTGAAAATCTCGACTCGTTCCTTGAACTCAATTTCTCGTCCAATTTCCGCCAGGTGGCTCAATTGATCATCCGGCAGGTCGCTGAAGAAGCTGCTGTTCTTCAGTGTATCAATCATCTTTTGGACGGCCATGTATCTCTCCAGTGGTTAAGCAAGCCCATATTCACTTCTTCGGAATCGAAAGCAACTCAGGCTTACAATAATGTTGTCGCTTCGAGATTGTTTATTACGATGGACGATTCTAACCTACGTCTCTTTTCTTTGCGTTGAGTGGTCGGCTATCCAAGCGGTTGCCTCGGGCCAAAGCTTCTGATGCGATTTGGAACTCACCGCCAGGCCAATATGGCCTGCGTCGACCGACATCGTCTGCACTTCCGCGGAGGAAAGGTGCCTGGCAATCGCCCGAGTCGAATTGGCAGGTACCAGGTGGTCGTTCTCTGCAACAAGCAGCAGGACGGGACACGTGATAGCAGCTAATCGAATCGGCGATTCAGCTAATCGAAGATCTCCCTGGACCAGCCTGTTCTGCCGATACAGCATCTTAACAAACTCCAGGAAGGTTTTGCCAGCGATGGGGATATTGTCTTGCGACCACTGCTCCATCGCCAGAAAGTTGTTCAAGTAGGCTGGGTTATCCAGGTTTTCGGCAAAGGCCACGTATTTTTCCACAAAGTTCGTGGCAGGCTTCATCAGCTGGAAACTGAACTGCAGGAATAGACCTGGACAGTTCCCATAGGCTGCGATGAGCCCGTCGGCGTCGAAATACTGCTCCTGGGTCCACACATTCAGCAAGCTCTCATCTCCACTGAAGTCAATCGGTGCAGCCAGCAATATGAGATTGCGAACTTGGGCCTGATAGAGCGAGGTATACATGGTCGACATGGTGCCGCCCATACAGTATCCCAGCAAATTCAGCTGTTCCGAGCCCGACTGCTCGCAGACGACCGCGGCCGCGTCTTTCATCAGGCCGCATATGTAATCGTGCAAGCCAAGTTGACAGTCGGTCGCTGCGGGGACTCCCCAATCAATCAGGTAGACCTCAAATCCTCGGTTGAGCAGCTGCTGCACTACGCTGCGGCGTTCATGCAGATCGAGAATGTAGGGACGGTTTACCAGGGCGAAGCAGATAAGCACCGGCTCGACGAATTCGGAGGGTTGCGTGCGTCGGAACCGTAGTAGTTGAAGAGTTCCGTGACGATAAACGACTTCGTGCGGAGTGCAGACCGTTCGCTCGAATACAGATAATTGTTCCGGCTCGAGAGCCTGAGCATAACTGTCCCAGGGGGCAGAAGCGCCGGTTTGTTTCGCCTGGATAAGCGAATCAATCAGCTGCTTCATGGCCTGCAGATACTCACGGCTGCGAAGATAGCCGTCCAAGGTCTTACCAAGTACGGCAAACGACTCGCGTTTTCCCGCCCGCTCGCCTAGCTGCTCAAGACCCGCGGCAAGCGACTCCTGGCCTGGCTTCATCGATCGTTCGAGATAGCTCGACCAGGCAGCCACAAAACTTCGCAGCAGCGGATCGTAGTCCTGGCTCGCGTCGCCTAAGTCGAACACTTTTACCGCCTGTTTCTTTGCCGATGTGCGATTCAGCTGCCAGCTTCAATCTTGGGTGGTATAACTCACCAGGGCCTTCATGTAATTCGCTCGTTCCAGAGCGCTTGGATCAGCGCAGTTGCCTCGGCTCATACTTCCTTTGAGCTGTTCCACCGAATCATACTCGTTGTCGGTCAGCCACTGGGTAACCTCTTCCAGCAAAGTGCTCAAAAACTCAGGGCCTTTGATGAGCAAAACGCTGGTCATCATCGTGATATCAGCGCCTGCCAGTAGCAGCTTGAGAATCCCTTGAGAACGGTGCACCCCACTGGTGGCGGCAAGCGATAAGTCCAGTTCGTCGCGTAGAATCCCGATCCAGCGAATAGGCACACGTGCCTCATGCCGGTTGCTGAGCACCAGGTCGGGGTGATATTCCAAAGTCTCCAGGTTGATATCTGCTTCCAGGTAACGATTGAAGAGGACCAGGCCATCGGCGCCAGCGGTCGAGAGTTGTCTGGCAAAATGAGGCAGGCTCGTAAAATTTTGGCCAATCTTCACCGCCAATGGAATTGAGATCGACTCTCGGACCCTCGCAACCAACTCGATGTATTGTTTTTCTATGTCGGCCGCCGAAAGCGTGGGATCGGTTGGCACAAAGTAGACGTTCAGTTCCAGGGCGTCGACGCCCGTCTGTTCGATCGCCTGGGCATATCGCACCCATCCCCCGTCCGACCAGCCATTCAAGCTGCCAATGATCGGAATAGAAACCGACTGCTTCGCCAGCTCCAGCTTTTTGAGATACTCCTCTGGACCGGATTGGTAACTAATAGTTTCAGGAAAGTAGGTGCGCGATTCTGCGTTCGAATGGGCATGAAACTCGAAGAAGTTGTGAATCTCCATTTCCTCGTGTTCAATCTGTTCTTCAAAGAGCGAGGGGAACACCGCTGCAGCAGCCCCGGCATCTTCCAGCCGGCGCAGCGTGTCCAGATCGCCTGTCAACGGCCCCGCAGAAGCGACCAAGGGGTTTTTTAGCTTCAAACCCAGATAGCGCGTCGTTAGATCAAGGCTCATGATGATTGTTCCCTTCTGGGCTGCTGGAAATCTCTCGTTCGATCCCAGCCATTTGCTCGTAGTAGTTCCACTGGTCGTCGATATCGCTCTGAGCAAGTCGGAACAAAGCTTCCGCTTGCTTAGGATCGGAACGGGCCAGGATAGCGAAGCGTCCTTCCTTCATCGCAAACTGTTCAAATGGTATCTTCGGTTTGTGACTGTCCAAGCGGAAGGGATGTTCGCCGATGTGAGCGAGCCGCGGATCATAGCGGTAGAGAGGCCAGAAGCCCGATTGCACCGCATCTTTTTGGTGGGTCATGGCTGTCGACATGTCGATTCCCTGGGCAATGCAGTGGCTGTATGCCAGGATAATCGAGGGCCCTCGGTATGACTCGGCTTCCTGAAATACCCGCACGGTTTGCGCCGGATTGGCCCCCATCGCCAGTTGAGCTACATAGGTGTTGCCATACGAGACCGCAAGCATTCCCAGGTCTTTTCGGCGAACGGTCTTGCCTGCAGCGGCAAACTTCGCGACAGCGGCACGAGGCGTCGATTTCGACGCCTGTCCGCCGGTATTTGAATAAACGCCCGTATCGAGTACGAGGATATTTACGTCTCTCCCCGTCGTCAGTGCGTGGTCGAGGCCTCCAAAACCGATGTCATAGGCCCAGCCGTCTCCCCCCACGATCCAAACACTTCGGCGTACCAAGGAATCAGCAATTTCACTCAATTGACGTGCTCCGGGACGATCGCATCGCTCCAGCAGCTTGCGCAACTTGCCAACCCGCTCTCTTTGGGCGTCAATGTCTCGATCGCTCTCTTGGCTGGAGTTAATCAACGCCTCGACCAGATCGTGGCCCACGACCTCTGCCAATTGCTTCAGCAAGTACTCGGCATAAGAGCGTTTTTGGTCGACCGACATTCGGAAGCCGAGCCCAAACTCGGCAGCATCTTCAAACAGCGAGTTCGACCAGGTGGGCCCCCGCCCCTCCGAATTGGTAGACCAAGGGGTCGTCGGCAGATTCCCGCCGTAAATCGAAGAACAACCGGTAGCATTCGCAATCAAGGCGCGGTCGCCATACAATTGGCTCAAAAGCTTGAGATAGGGTGTCTCACCACAACCGGCACATGCCCCCGAGAACTCGAACAGCGGCTGTAGGAGTTGCGAGCCCTTGACGGTATCGGTCTTCAATTCGCGTCGGTCAAGCTCCGGCAATGTAAGGAAGTAGTCGAAATTGGCGCGTTCTCGCTCGAGATGGTCCCGCTTAGGCAACATATCAATTGCCTTGTGTTTGACTACCTCCTTGCTCTTGGCAGGACAAACGTCGACGCAGACTCCGCATCCGGTGCAATCATCGGGAGCAACTTGAACTGTCAGCAAATGGTTGGGCAGATCTTTGCCCTTCCAGGCTAATGTCTGGAACTCCTTGGGTTTTCCGTTGAGCGATTCAGTCGGATAGGCCTTCGTACGTATCGCTGCATGGGGACAGACAAGTGCGCATAGTCCGCAGGCGATACAGATATCGGGATCCCAAATCGGAATATCCTGGGCAATGCTGCGTTTTTCGACTTTCGCGGTACCGGTCGGAAAGGTCCCATCCACCGGCAACGCACTGACCGGCAACAGATCGCCCCGTCCGGCCAGCAACATCGAAGTGACTCGGCTTACGAAATCGGTACCCTCGGTCGCAAGTAGCGGAACGCGGCGTAAATCGCTCGTTGCCTTTGCGGGAACTTTAATCTCGGTGAGTCCGTCGAGAGCTGCATCGACGGCAGCGAAGTTCCGTCGCAAGACGGTTTCGCCACGTCTGCCATAACTTTTCTCGATTGCCTTCTTGATATGCCCGATCGCTTCCTGGCTTTCCAGAATCCCTGAAATCGCGAAGAAACAGGTTTGCATTACCGTGTTGATGCGATTGCCCATGCCCGCTTCACGGGCGACTTTGATGGCATCGACGACATAGAACTTTAGTTTCTTGTCGATGATCGTCTGTTGCACCTCTTGCGGCAACTGGTCCCAAACCTGGTCTGGCTCGAAAGGCGCATTCAACAAGAAGATAGCGCCAGGCTCGGCAGTCGCCAGCACGTCCATGCGTTCCAGGAATTGAAACTGGTGGCAAGCAACAAAGTTTGCCCGTTCGACCAGATAGGTTGAATCAATGGGCCGAGGGCTGAATCGCAGATGAGATACCGTGACCGACCCTGCCTTCTTCGAATCGTAGACAAAGTACCCCTGTGCGTACATCGAGGTATTCTCACCGATAATCTTGACGGAGTTTTTGCTGGCGCCGACCGTGCCGTCACTCCCCAGGCCATAGAAGACCGCTCTCGTCACTTCCTCGGCTTCGGTCGAAAACTCACGGTCCCAAGCAAGGCTAAGGTGAGTCACATCGTCGATAATGCCGACCGTGAAACGCCGCTTCGGGGATTCCGATTTGAGTTCTTCAAAAACCCGGGCAGCCATCGCCGGGGTAAACTCCTTGGAAGAGAGGCCATAGCGACCTCCAATGACCTTGGGACGCACTCGCGACTCGCTGGAATCCGTTCCCCATGCTTCGTCATCTGCCAATGCAGTCACCACGTCCTGATACAATGGCTCGCCGATCGCGCCGGGCTCTTTGGTGCGATCGAGCACGGCAATTCGTCGTACCGAAGTCGGCAAAGCCTCTAGAAAGGCCCGACAGTCAAAGGGACGATAGAGTCGTACTTTCAACAGCCCAACCTTTTCGCCTTGGTCTAGCAAGGCCTTTACCGCTTCTTCACCGGCCCCGACGCCGGAACCCATCATGACAACCACTCGCTCGGCATCCGGCGCCCCGGTGTAGTCAAACAGGTGATACTGCCTGCCCAGGAGCTTTGCAAAGCGATCCATTGTGTCTTGAACGATCTGTGGCAAATCAGCGTAAAACGGATTCGCCGCTTCGCGGGCCTGAAAGAAGACATCCGGGTTCTGGGCTGAACCTCGCAAGACCGGCCGATCGGGATCCATCGCGCGGCTAAAGTGCCCCTCGATCCATTCGTCTTCGATCATCGAACGGATATCGGCGTCCGAGAGCTGTTCGATTTTGTTCACTTCATGCGACGTGCGAAATCCATCGAAGAAATGCAGAAACGGGACTCGCGCCTGGAGGGTGGCCGCGTGGGCAATCATGGCGAGATCGTGCACTTCCTGCACAGAGTTGGAGGCGAGCATCGCCCAACCAGCCCCCCGAACAGACATGACGTCGCTATGATCTCCAAAAATCGAGAGGGCGTGAGTGGCCAACGATCGAGCCGAGACGTGGAAAACCGTCGGCGTAAGTTCGCCGGCGATCTTGTACATGTTCGGAATCATGAGCAACAAACCCTGCGACGCCGTGAACGTCGTCGTGAGCGAGCCTGCCTGCAACGATCCGTGAACCACCCCAGCAGCGCCCGCCTCGCTCTGCATTTCGATGACGTCTGGAACCGTGCCGAAGATGTTTTCCTTGCCTGCCGAGGACCAGGCATCAGACAGTTCGCCCATCGGCGATGCAGGGGTGATCGGGTAAATCGCTATGACTTCATTCACCCGATAAGCGATATGTGCAGCGGCCTCGTTGCCGTCGACTGTGACAAAGTTACGATTACTCACTTAATCAATCTCCGTTGGCATACCCACTCAATTGAACCTTGCGCGGCGAAAGAGCCGCCGCCACAATCTTTTATTGGTCGGAGGCAGCGCGTTGTGGCGGTGGCACGGGGCCATTTCGAGCACAGCGATCACAATCATGCATATCGACGGAAAGAACTCGACTGGCTTACACGACAAGTCCGAATTCGTCTCAAGGTACCCGCTCTCGAAGCACTCGGCAACGAGAGCTAGTCGCCTTCATAAAAACTTCGAGTGCAAGGACTTCGCAATCGGGCGAGCAGCCGTGCGAATCACAACCAGGGTATGCCATCGCAGCCGATCGGATCGCAGGCTGCCCTGGCCCCATGCCAGGGAACTTCGCGTCAGACCCAACGCTATCAACGACCCGCCATGGGCAAATCCTGTTCCAGCCAAGCCGCCACTGGCGATTCTTGCACTCGCACTATGCAACGTACCATTGCCGAGCGGTTTATCTGCCCAGCGACTGCTAAACTATGATCCGGCTCAACTTAGCAGTTAGAATCATTTCCAAGAATAAACTCTAGGCCGATCCTGAAGCCCGTGGGCTCTTTGTGCAATCTGCATATAAACTATGTGCGATCCGCAAATAATTTTTTCCGCTTTGTTTTTTCTTACCCGGTACAGATCCCTATGAAACAAGACCCTCTTGAAGAGTCTTTGACGGGCTTTAGCGAAGCAGACCTGGACCGCATTCGTTCCGAAACGTTTGTTCAGCAGGTTGAGTTTCACCGCGACCTCGCATCGACCAACGATCTCGCGTTGGAGTATGCTCTGCAGGAGGAGCACCAACTCCCCCTGCTGGTACTGGCAGAAACCCAGTCGGCAGGGCGAGGACGAAGGACCAATCGCTGGTGGTCGGCAAGCGGCGCTTTGACATTTTCGCTCCTCCTGGAAACCGAGAATTCCCAACTTCCGCCCGCTCGCTGGCCGCAAGTCTCGATGACGGCTGGCCTTGCCGTCTGCGAAGCTCTCGAAGGACTACTGGCAGACGCTGAGATCCATCTGAAGTGGCCCAACGACGTTTTCGCGCAACGTCGCAAGGTCAGTGGAATCCTGGTCGAAGCTCCCCGGCTGCAATCGGGGAGGCTCGTCCTGGGAATTGGTATCAACGTGAACAATACGCTGGCAGCTGCTCCCGACGATATCTTGCAACTGGCGACGGCTATGTGCGAAGTGGCGGGCAAGCGTTTCTCGTTGGTAGAAGTACTGGTAGACGTGCTTGACAAACTCATGGAACGATTGAATTGGATCGGTTCGCGCGATCATGAGTTGCGCGATCGCTGGCGGAGGCGTTGTCTGCTCACCGATCGCAGAGTGCAAATCGACACGGTCAATGGGCAATCCGAGGGCATCTGCCGCGGAATCGACGACGAGGGTGCCCTGGTTCTGCAAACCGAAAATGGTCCGCTACGATGTCTGGCGGGTACAGTCACTTTGCTCGACTAAAGATGACTCAGCAATCGAGAGGAGCTCAATACGTACGTTGCAGTCAAGTGTGCGAATCAGCCCATGCAGATGCCGGTGGTGCGCCGATTCGCACGGGCAGTATCGTTTAGAGCGTCTACAGTTGGCTCAATATTTGGAATTGCTGCAACTGCGCAAGCAAGCCGATTATGCCTTCTCTACGACATACGCAACGGGTATCGTGGCACGAGAGTTGCGGCCCTCTTGACGAGGCAGGTTTACAAGTTGCCAATTAGTGTGGCAAGGAAAGTGAGCAGGGAGGCCTGCTGGGGTTCCCGGTGCGTTTTTTTCGGGCCGTGGGTCTGCTGAGGTGCAGAGAAAACAGGGCACAGAAGTTAAGTTTGGCTTGTGAGGATTCACGTCGACACGGGGTGGCGTATCCGGATTTGAGGGCCCCTAATTCAGGAGAAT
>JAGQOW010000078.1 GCA_020427155.1 Planctomycetales bacterium
AGAAAGGAAAAGAAGATGCCAAAACGAATCTTCATAATCGGCGTTCTTTTTTGCCTGAGTGGGGTGCTTGCGATTTGGGATGTTCTCGCAGATATTCTTCAATCGCACATCAATCTGAATTTTGCCGTATTCCTGCTTCCTGTAGGAATTGGACTCTTGAGAGGAAGCTTGCGCTCACAATGGTGGGCGAGATTCTGGATCATTCTTGGTTACATACTCTGCGTTGTTCTAGTTGAGATGGTAATTGTGTCGCCAGGAAGTTCTCATGTGATTTGGTTCGGACGTGAGATTAGAGGATCCTCCGCTGTGCCATACGATTTGCTTTTCATAACACTAAATGCTGCGTTATTGTATGTTTTGCACAGGCTCTTGTATTCCGAGAAAGCCATAGCCTATTTTAGTCAAACAAGTGCGAACTAGTCGGCGTACACCACCCTGCGACTCTCTCCGAGTCGAAATCATAGGGGCAACTCTAACCTGTAGCCTCTTCGTCAAAGCTCGCCCTGAGGAGTTGGCGAGTGGCCTTTGACCTTCAGTAAGTCAGCCAACGAGATGGATTCCCCCTGAGCAGCAATAGTGCTGCAAGCACCAGGTACACGGTCGTCGAGGGTTCGGGGACGGGGGGGCGATGCTGGGGCTGACGGATTGGCCGAAGGTGGTTGCCGAGGATTCGACCCGAAACAATTGCTGTTGAGCGACGAGCGGCTTCGTTTGCTCGATCGGGTAGCTGGACGAGCGTTACTCGGTGGCCGCGGCGGCCTCTTCTTGCAATCGCTGCCGCTCGAGAATCTTTGCGAACGGGTAGTAGATGGCGATGGCGATGAAGATCGACACCACGCCCCAGACGGCTGCTTTCCAGTCGCCGCCAGAGACCAGGTAGTGGCCGATAATCGGCGGCGTGGTCCAGGGCACCGGCACAAAGGGCCGCTGGATGACTTGCCAATACATCAGCAGATAGGTCCCGGTAGTGAGGGCCATGGCGCTGAAGACGTAGGGGACCATCAGCAGAGGATTGAGAACGATGGGAATGCCGAAGAAGATGGGTTCGTTGATTTGAAAGATCTGGGTCGGCATCGAGACGCGGCCAACCTTGCGGAGGCCAGGCTCTTTGGAGTTCCAGAGAATCAGGGCCAGTGCGATGGTTGCCCCCGTGCCGCCGACGTTGACGAAGGTGGTGAAGAATCCCAGCGCGGTGACGTAGGGCAAGGGTTCGCCTTGGGTGATCGCGTCGACGTTCGCTCCCAGGTACATCAGGAAGATGGGCGCGACGATGGCATCCATGGCGTTGTCGCCATTGATGCCGACGGACCATAACAGCGTGACCATGAAGGTGTACAGCAGAATGCCGGGGAGGGTGTCCAGGCCGACCACCAGCGGGCTCAAAGCCGTTTGCATCAGGCTGTTGATGTCGACGCCCAGCACGAAACGGATCAGCCAGAAAGCGATCACCAGAAACAACAGGGGGATCAGCGAGGCGAACGATTCGTACACGACCGAGGGTACGTTTTCGGGCAGTTTGATGATGAGGCTCTTATCGGTAAAGAACTTCTGCACGCGGGCGACGATCAGCGCGATGAGGATGGCGGTGAAGAGCCCACCCGAGTCGAGACTGCCTGGGGTAAATAGCAGTTCTTCGGAGTTGATGTCGATCTGGATCATCAGAAAGATCAGCAGGGCCATCGAGCCGCTGACGACCGCCTCTTGCTTGAATTCTTTGCCCAAGTTGTAAGCGATCGAAAAGCAGACAAAGATGGACAACAAGCCGAATGTGGCCTTGTTGGGGATTTCGAGCAGCGGGAGATAAGGCTCGACCCATTCTTCCCAGCCGGGGATCGGCATGTAGGCGACGATCATGAAGAAGCCGCCAATGATCGTCAGCGGCACGATGGCCACCATCCCGGCGCGGATGGCTTTCATGTACGTGTTCTCGCTCAGCACCGTCAGCGGCGGCACCACGTATTTGTTCAGAAACCCGGTTGCCTGGTTCATATTGTCTCCTGGAGCCGTATTTCTCGCCGGTGCTTGCCCGGAGCCGATGCGGGTATGAAAAGGTGGCTATTCTAGCAACTCCCTCGCCCGAGGTATCCTGCAGATGCGGATTTTCTTCCTTGCTTCGCCTGCGGATTGGTTTCCTACGACTGTCATTTGGCCGCAACCGACAGGGATTTGCTGCTGAAGAATTGCGGCGAGCGTAGACAGAGTACCGCCCAGATTGATGTAAAAAATATGCGCTAAGGACGGAACCAAAACCTGAATCACCGCCAGCTTTGGAACCTTGATTGTGGGACGGGTATTGGCATACCCCACTCGTCGTAAGTGCTTTAGCGAAGACCATACCCCGGGAGTCCCAAAACCGTTCGTTTGTGGGGCATTATCTCAGCCAGGACGATGCCTCCTTACGCACGAAGGCCGTCTGGCAAATGACTCAGGACAATTCGACCTTAGTGAAAAATGCTTTTGACCGCCCAAGGCAAGAATTGTTCCCCAGATAATGCGACGGAAGGAGGACCAGGACCGTTTTTTAGCAGTGAAAAACCCTCATTTCGGGGGAGAAATCGGAATTTCGCTAACGTGCAGTTTCTGGCGTCGGGCAGATTCCCCTCCGCACTTCGGAAAACTCTGAAATCGCCTTAGCAGATGTCATTAACTCTGGCCCGCCAAGTGCTTGCACCCCAGGGGATGGACGGGTACACTGGTAAGCAAAGGTTGAGGTAAAATATCCTCTAGCTACGAGTAAGAACTAACGCAAAGGCGTCACGATTCTCAGCACCTAGCTGCTTCTGGCAGTTACTGTGCGAGGCTTGTGCCGCCTTTTTTACTGCTATGTTCCAGAGTGATCGAGTGGGTAACCCATTTCTGTGCCGTAAGGCCGAGCTTCCATGCTACTTGGAGTCTCATGCAAGGTGGTCACAAACTCTTCACAGATTGAAAGTGCATCATGGATCGTCTGCATTGTGCATTGAATACAAAGCTATTGGGTGGGTTGGCATTTCTTCCTGTCGCATTGCTAGCGACCAATGCGCAGGCAACACTACCGACGTACAATCTAACGCCACTCGATCGGGCACCGAATCATAGTTTGGTTCATCTAAACGACCCGATGGACGTGAACGAAAACGGTGTGATTGCCGGCGCTCCAGCTGGGTTCTTCTTTGGTCCGTCGTCAGTGAGCCGCCCGGTACGGTGGGATAGCCCAACGTCCGAAGGAGTGGTGCTCGATGGCCTGAGTTCCGGTGTTCCCGGCTCCCTACTGCCCAATAGCTACGCCGAAGCGGTCAATAATTCTTCGATAACAGTTGGACGGTCAACCAAGTTTGAGAACGCTGAAAACGTTGGTATCCGTGCGGTGTACTGGTTGGCAAACTCGACAACCCCCGTCGAACTGCCGCCCGCACCCGATCGTGTAGATTCTCAAGGCAACTGGTTCTCTAGTGCGACGTCGATCACTGATGGTGGACTCGTTGCCGGCGAGTCCTCAGGCCGCCCGGTAATCTGGAATTCGGTTACATCGACGCCCGTGGAACTTCATTCGGGATTAGGTCGCGCAGATTCGCTAAATGAGACACGTCAGGCGGGCGGCTTCATCATTGTGAAGCCCGGAAACTCCTCAGGGCTCCAACCTGTGCGATGGGAAGCTGATGGGTCGCGTACAGACCTGGCGCACCTGGGTGTGAGCACTAGCGGTGTGCCCGCAGGCAGTGCATTGGCTATCAATTCCGCGGGCGATACTGCAGGCTATTCGATGGCCTACGACGCCACCGGATACCGAATCGGCGAACGTGCGGCGTTCTGGGCTGCGGGTCAAAGTGACGTCACGGTTCTACCACTTCCCCAAGTAGGCTTCGACGATATTGGCAATGTACGAGCTTTTGACATGAATGATTCGAGCACTATAGTTGGATCGTTTATAGGGCTCCCAACTGGCGCCACCAGTTATGAATCGCACGGTGTACTTTGGCACAGTCCCGCAGGCGAGATGGTCATCCTCGACAGCCTGCTGAACGACGCGGCTGGCTGGCACGTTAGATCAGCTCTGGCGATCAACGAACTTGGCTGGATTGCTGCGGTCGCCAAGGGCCCCAACGAACGTGATGCGATGGTCCTTCTCACGCCAGTTCCTGAACCCACCAACTTAGCACTCGCCCTAGCCGCAACACTCTTTTACTTTGGTAGGCGACGGCGTTAGGTGCGGCGGAGTGCACAACCGACGCCAGAAACGGAAGTTAGCCAACTCTGAAAAAGGCAGTAACGAAGCCCCGCTAAGAAGCACATGGCACTTTGTCCTGAGCAGCAAAGACCAATTGGCTTCCAAACCCCGGAGTGACCCTCCTTAGCTGCTTAGCGTGTAAAACTATACGAATCTGGGTGGTACCCGTAGACAGCTGAGAATCTGACGCCCAGCAGATCGCTTCAGGAAGTCCGTGGGCAGTGCATCTCTAGTGCTGCTGCCGAGTCGTATCTCGCCGCAGGACGCCATTACGAGTTGGCGTGTTGCTCGCGGTGGTGGCGGCTGCCGTAGTCGGTGGTTTTCCAGGGTTCGAGGAGGCCGTCGCTGCCCTGCGGTTGGGTATCGGCCAGCAGTTGATTGATTTCGGTTGGCGTGATCGGCTTGAACGATCGGGCCATGGTGAGATCTTGCTGCAGGTTGGCCTTCGACTTGATGCCGCAGACCAGGGTCGAGATTGGGAGCGATAGCGCGTAGCGTCGGCAGGTTTCGGCAGAGATGCCGAGCTGCTGTGGATAACTGCCGCTACCGAGGGCTTTCATGCCAATGACCGAGATGTTCTTTTCGCGGCAAACAGGGAGCACGTCGTGTTGAAAGCTGCGGTAGTGGGCGTCGAGCAGGTTGATGGGCATCTGGACGGTGTCCCAATGGAAGTCCTGGGCCAGTAGCTTGAGGTGATGTGCTGGGTCGCGATGGCCGGTGAAGCCGATATAGCGTATTTTGCCTTGTTCGCGAGCTTCGAGCGCGGCTTTGATGCCACCTTGCTCGAAGAGCCATTGGGAGTCGATGTCCCAATTGATCTCGTGAAATTGCCAGAGGTCGATGCGGTCGGTCTGCAGGCGGCGGAGGCTGTCTTCGAGATGGCGTTTGGCGCCTTGGTAATCGCGATCGCAGACTTTGGTCATCAGGAAGACCTTGTCGCGACGTCCGCCGGTGGCGAGGGCTTTGCCCATGACTTCTTCGCTGCCGCCGTCGTGGTAGTCCCAGGCGTTGTCGAAGAAAGTCATCCCGTTGTCGATCGCCTCGTGCATGATGCCGATCGCTTCCTGCTGGTCGGGCACGCCGATGTGGTAGCCGCCCAATCCGACAATGGGGACGCGCTCGCCGGTGCGGCCGAGGGGCCGGGTGGCGATGCCGGTGGAGCTGTCTTGTTGCAGCGCGAGCGCCTGTGCGCCGAAGCCGCCGCAGGCCAACGTGGCCATGGCGGCTTGCAGGAATTCTCGTCGCTGGATCAGAAGTTGGGTCGATCGCCTGGTCATCGGTTGCTCCTCCGCTCGGTGGTGTTGCGAGCAAGCTTTCGCTACGCTGGGCTATCTTTGATCTTAAGCCAGGGAAGTTGTGCTCGGCAAGCGGCGTTGCGTGATGCGAGACACTACGGCTCGGTCGTCAGCTTTCGACATGCCAGTCGTCGAGATGGATTTCAACCGAGACGCGGCCGCGATAGCGGTTGATGACGGGGCGGAAGGCAATCGAGAGCGGGCCGTCGATGCGGGCGAGTTCTTCCTGCCAGTCGCCGCCGCCGAAGGCGACAGCGCGCATTTTTACGCCATGTTGATCGAAAGTCATCGAGAGATGATGTCCGGTGGCGCCCATCCGTTTGGGTTGGCCAGTGAGTCGTACCTTGCTGGCGCAAAGCATGGGGCGCGCATTGCCATGGCCGAAGGGGGCCAGACTTTCAATCTGCTCGACTGTTTGACGGGTGAGCATTTGCAATGAAGCTTCGGCGTCGATATGCAGCTCGGCGGAATTGTTTTCGGTATCGATTCTCTCGCGGGCGACCTGACAGAAGGCGTCGCGGAAGGCGTCGAACTTGCCGGGCATGATTTTCAAGCCGGCGGCAGCGGCGTGGCCGCCGTGGCTCTGCAGTAGGTGGCCGCACTCGGCGAGGGCCGCGTGCAAGTTGAAACCTGCGACGCTGCGGGCCGAGCCGATGCCGGGTTTAATGCCCAGTGGATCCGCGGCGACGAGCACGACGGGGCGATGGAATTTTTCTGCTAATCGCCCGGCAACGACGCCAATGATGCCAGGGTGCCATTGGTGGTCGGTGAGGACAATTGCGGGGGCAGAGTTGAGGTCGTCGAGGGCCTTGATTTGTTTTGAGGCGGCCAGCATGATGCTGCGCTCGAGCGATTGGCGTTGTGAGTTGAGCTCGTCGATGTACTGGGCAATGGCGCCGGCGCGTTGCTGGCTGTCGGTGGTGAGCAACTCGATGGCGATTTCCGCCTGTCCCAGACGTCCTGCGGCGTTGAGGCGCGGGCCAATTACGAATCCGATATCTTCGCCTTCGAGAAAGGTTTTTTCGTCGAGCTTGGTCTTGCGCAGCAGGGCCTCGATTCCAACCGTTGGTTCGGCTTTTAGCGAATTGAGACCAAAACGAACAAGGATACGGTTTTCGTCGATCAGCGGGACGACATCGCAGACGGTGCCAATTGCTGCGAGCCCCACGGCTTGGAGGAGAAATGCGCGGAGGCGATCGGAAACCTTTTTGCCTTCGCTGGCGCACTGGCAGACGGACCAGGCGAGCTTGAAGGCAACCGCAGCCCCGCAAAGGCCGGGGAAAGGGTACTTGCTGCCGGGCAAACCTGGGTGGACGATCGCCGCGGCGGCAGGCAGAGTTGCGGCGGTTTGGTGGTGGTCGGTAATGATCAGCGTCAGGCCGAGTTCCTTGGCCAGCTCGGCTTCGGCGATGCTGGCGACACCGCAATCGACCGTGACGACCATTTTGGTCCCTTTTTCGGCAAGCAGTCGAAGTGCTTCGTCGTTGAGGCTGTAGCCTTCGTCGACGCGGTGGGGAACGTAGAAATCGACATTTGCACCGAGCAGCCGGAGGCAGCGCAGCAGGATGGCGGTCGCGGTCATCCCATCGGCGTCGTAGTCGCCATAGATAGTGATGCGCTGCTTTGCCTCGACTGCGTCGAAGATAAGCTGAGCAGCAGCGGCAGCGCCAGGAAGCTCTGCAGGCTCGCGCAAGCCACTGAGCTTGGGATCGAGAAACTGCCTGGCTTCGCGAGGGTCGCGAATGCCTCGGGACATGAGCAATTGGGCCACGACGGCCGGGATGCCCGCCGCACGTTCCAAGGCGGCAACGTCGAGAGGGTCGCAATTGGCAATGCGCCAGCGCTTGGGCATGTCGTCCGTGATCGGTGTGAGTGTCCAGGGGCAAAAGTCGAGAGCCAGATACATTGCCCGGAGCACGAGTCCCAGGGCCCTGGACTCTCTGAACTACTTTTTCTTCTCGACGTGCACGGTGTGCCTGCGGAGACGAGGGCAGTACTTCTTCATTCGTAGCTTTTCGCCCCCGAGCTTTCGCCGGATGGTGTAGTTGTAGTCGCCGGTTTCTTCGCAAACCAAGAAGACCGACTCGACCTTCTTCTTTCGTTTGCCTGCTTTCTTGGCCATGATCGTTTCTTGCTCAAACAGGTCGGGAGATGCCCATCGGCCCAGTTGCCGTGGGTGGCTGGCGCAAGGTCGGTCAGCCCTCGGAGCGACGATTTTACGCCCTTTTGTCGGTTTCTTCCAGTGGTGAAATCGGGCTCCGTAGCGGGGCGAGAAAGGGGTTATACTAGATTTCGGGCCAAGAGATGCGGACCCAGCGGGGCGAGGCCGAGCCTTGCATCCTGCCGAGAGTCCATCAATCGGAACAAGAGACCGCCGGAGCACCGTTGCTGCTCCCAGCCTGGTGGGCGTAATCGTGAACCCGTTGCAAGCCGACAATCCGACTCCCCGCGCCGATTCGCCGGCTGTGATCTCGGGTGTTCAGCCGGAGCAGGCCGTGGCAGCACTTTCGGAGGCGGCAGCGCTGCTTGGGCAGCAGGAGGCCAGCGACCGCCGACGCCGATTGGGCAGCCTCTTGAAGGCGGCTGTGGCGTGGGTCATGGCTGGGCAGAGTTCTTCGTGGCTGGCCAGTTCGTTGATTCATGGGGGGATCGTGCTGGCGCTTTCGCTGTTGATGTTTGTCCCACCACGCGAGGGAGCCCGGCTTTGGCTGCAGGGATCGGTCGAAACGGCGCCGGCCGAGACGCTCGATTTGGAACTCGAGACGCTCTCGGCTGCCGGGAATGAGATGAATGCAACGCAGGAGCAGGTTGCGGTGATTGCCGAAACAGGGACGCTGGGGACCGATTCGATCGTGGCGCCGCCGCGGTTGGAGACGTTCGAGACAACCAGTGCTCGGCCGACGGGCAGTCTTTCGCTGGAGTTGCACGGTGATCCCCTGGCAGCTCGTGGCGGAGGAGTGGAGGGGCGTCGACTGGAGAATCGTCGCGCGCTGGCCTTTGGCAATGGCGGCAATGGCGCGAGCGAGTCGGCGGTGGAAAAGGGGCTGGCCTGGCTGGCGGCACATCAAGGGGCGGATGGCGGCTGGCGATTCAACTTGAAGTTATGTCCGGAGTGCGCCGGCGCGTGCCGTAACTCGGGGGTTTTGGACACAACCACCGCCCCGACAGGACTGGCGTTATTATGCTTTTTGGGAGCAGGGTACACACAGCAGGAAGGGCCGTACCAGGAGACGGTCGCCAAGGGACTCTATTACCTCAGAGAAAGGATGGTGTTGACCGAGCATGGCGGTGACCTGCGCGATACCTCGATGCTCGACAAACTTGGTGAGCAGTTGCCGACGTTTCGCAAGAGCGGTGACATGTATTCGCACGGTATCGCGACACTAGCGATTTGCGAAGCCTACGCCATGACTGGGGACGAAGAAATCGGTCGCTTGGCACAGCATGCGATCGACTACATCGTCTATGCTCAGCACGAGCAGGGTGGCTGGAGGTACGAACCGAAACAGCCAGGGGATACCACGGTGAGCGGTTGGCAATTAACGGCCTTGAAAAGCGGGTTGCTGGGGAAACTGAAAGTGCCGCGGGAAGTTTGGTACCGGGCCTCCGAATACTTTGACAGTGTACAAGATGATCGGGGTTCAACTTACGGCTATCAATCGCCTTTGAAGACGCGGCAATCGACGACAGTGGTCGGTTTGTTTAGCCGCATGATCCTGGGTTGGCCTGCGCATCATCCCCCGTTGGTAAAGGGGCTGGCAAAGATCGCGAAGCAGCGGCCGCATCAAAACCACATGTATTTCAACTACTATGCCACTCAGGTCCTGTTTCATGTTGGCGGGACGGGTTGGAAACGCTGGAACCCGCAGATGCGAGAATACCTGGTGGACTCGCAAGCGACCTCAGGGCACGAGGCGGGCAGCTGGTACTTCGACGAGGAGTGGAGCGACCATGGCGGCCGGCTGTACAGCACGGCGTTATCCATCCTGACGCTGGAAGTCTATTATCGGTATATGCCGATGTACCGCGAGGCGTTTGTGGGTGAGTCGCCGTAGCAGAGCCGTGGATGGCGAATGGGTAGTCCGGTCATTTCCATTCTGGAGGCCGTTTTTCGAAGAACGCGGCTAAGCCTTCCTGGGCTGCCTCGGTGGTGCAGGAGGTGGCCCGCATGATGGCCCCGGTACTGAGCTGGGTTTCGAGCTGCTCACATACGTTTTCGTAGAGCAGGCGTTTGGTGAGCTGAATTGCTTCGGGAGCGCCAATCGCACATTGTTCGGCCAACTCGACCGCCCGCGCCCATACCTGGTTTTGCCCGACTAACTCGTGGAAGAGGGCGATTCGCTGGGCCTCGGCGGCGTCGATCGTGACAGAGGAGAGCAGCAACCGCGTGGCATGTCCTGCTCCGATGCGGTGGCAAAGGAGCGGAGCAACAACGCCTGCCACCAGGCCGAAACGAGGATCGGGCAGCCCGATCGTGGCTTGCTCGGCCGCGACGACAATGTCGCAAGCAGAGACGAGGCCGGCACCACAAGACAAGGCAGGCCCGTTTACAGCGGCGATAATCGGCTTGGGAATCTCCAGCATGCGGATGAGCAGGTCGCGAAAACTGGCCGCGTCTTCGCCCCACTGTTGCTGAGACTGAGGCGGTTGGTCGTCCTGAAGCTCCTGCAGATCAATTCCGGTACAGAACGTTTCGCCAGCTCCGGTGAGGATGATCGCACGGACGCTTCTCTCGCGATAGAGGTCGTCGAGCGCTTCGGTCAATTGCTCGAACATTGACCTGGTCAGCGCATTCTGGTGCCCGGGACGGTTGATGATGATCGTCCCGCTGCAGCCAACGACTTTCACTTCGACCAAATCGCTTTGCATATACATAGCCTGCCCTCCCGGGCATCTGCTGGCATGGAGATTGGAAGGTCCTGATTCAGTTATAGCGGAAATTGGGATTCTGACGCGTCGGGAGCTTGCGTATCTGACTGGTTGACTTCCTGCGATGGAGATGCCTTTTGTCACCGTCCTCCTCGAATGGCGTGGCAAAGAATCACCGCGATGGCCGCAAAGAAGTCCGCGCACAGTTCTGGGCGGGCGAATGTAACCCTACTCCATTACAAAGGTTACAGCGATTCCTTTGACAGCACCAGGTGACCCGGCACGGGCTCTGCAAGACGGCGACTCAGACCATCTACGCAGGCCCCGAGGAAGCAGCCGTGTCACGAAAGACTACCAAGCAGAACAGCGTTGCAACGAAGAAGAGCCGACTCCAGGGTGGGGGCAAGAAGAACGGCATCAAAAACCCTGCCATCAATCGCTTTGGCGAAGATGCGTCTGAGCAGTCGGACAAGAAAAAGCTGAAAGACGAAGATGCCGGTTCTGTTGAAGATAGCGAATCGGGCGACAGCACGGCGATCGACGATCCGGTACGGATGTATTTGATGCAGATGGGAGAGATTCCCATGCTCACGCGGGACATGGAAGTCTCATCGGCAAAGCAAATCGAGAGTACGCGTTCGAATTTCCGCAGGACTATGCTGGCAAACGATTTTGTTCTCCATGGCGCCGTAGAGTTGCTGCAGAAGGTTGCCGACGGTGACCTCCGATTGGATCGGACAATTGAGATCTCGGTGACCAACATTGGGGAGAAAAAGCGCACTCTCAAGCGGATTAGCCCGAACTTAGCGACCATCCGCCACCTGTTGGCGCAGAATCAGGTCGATTTTCGTATCACAGTCAATCGACAAGCGAGCCAAGCGGAAAAACATGCTGCCTGGCGTCGCCTGGTTTGCCGGCGGAATAAAGCAGTTCGGTTGGTCGAGGAACTCAAGCTGCGTATCCAACGCTTGCTGCCGATCATGGAGCAACTGCACAACATCTCCGACCGGATGACGACGGTCAAAAGGCAGCTGGATCATCCCGAGCAGCTCTTGCACCCGGGCCTGGAGAACGAGTTCACCGAGGAATTGCGTTATCTGATGCGGATTACTCTCGAGACTCCTCAGACTTTGGCAAGGTTGAAGCACCGTTGCCTGCGTCGTAAGGCAGCCTACGATGCGGCCAAGCGCAACCTCTCGGCCGCCAATCTGCGGCTGGTTGTTTCGATCGCCAAGCGCTATCGCAACCGTGGCATGAGCTTCTTGGACCTGATTCAAGAGGGAAACACGGGCCTGATGCGAGCGGTCGACAAATTCGAGTATGCCCGGGGGTATAAGTTCTCGACCTACGCGACGTGGTGGATTCGTCAAGCGATTACCCGGGCCATTGCCGACCAGAGCCGAACGATCCGTCTTCCGGTGCACATGATCGACACGATGAGCAAAATTCGCTCAGTTACGGCTGATTTTGTTCAGGAATTCGGCCGCGAGCCCAATCCGGAGGAGATTGCCGAACGGGCGGGACTGACGATCGAGGATGCCAAATGTGTACACAAAATGACACGTCAACCTTTGTCGCTCGACCAGCCCGTGGGTGACCACGAGGAGAACTATTTTGGCGAGTTTCTCGAGGAGAAATGTGTCGAAGACCCACTTTACGATACGAATTTGGAGGCCTTGAAACAGCGGTTGGAAGAGGTCATGGAAGATCTGACCTACCGGGAGCGGGAGATATTGCGGCTTCGCTACGGACTTGCCGACGGCTATACGTATACCCTGGAAGAGGTAGGGAAGATCTTCTCGGTGACACGAGAAAGAGTTCGCCAGATCGAGTCGAAAGCGGTTCGCAAACTGCAATCTCCCTACCGTTCGCGTTCGCTGACTGGCTTTCTGGATGGGCACGAACCGGCTCCGGTCGATGCTAAATGAAACTGAGTCTCGTCTTTGGGGATACTTATCCGCAAGGAGGTTAGTTTGTAGGCTTCCCGAACTTTAAGACATATTGGGAAAGACCTACCTGCAAATAAGGAAAGTTTGCAGGGTATACGCGCCTTCAAGTATTTGATCAGTAGTATTGCCCTGATCTGAGTGCAATTGTGTCAGGGCAGGATCAAGCTTTGGGGCAGATCTGGGCGTGGGGTCCGCAAGATTTCTCACGGCGAGGCCAGAAAGTGGTTCGCTGCCCGTCTAATGGGGGTGGTCTACGTAGTATTGGGTATTTCACGCTGTGGCAGTCTAGTGTTTAATCCAGAGGTAGTTTTCGACCTCGTGTGAAAGGAACACTAGTAATGAAGCCCCATCTAACCCCTCGTCAGACAGAAATCATTCGACTTGTCAGCCTTGGTTGCACGAATGATGAGGCGGGCGCTATCCTCAAGATTTCGCCCTCGACCGTGGATAACCACAAGACTCGCGCCATGGAAGCCTTTGGCACGAACAAAGCTGTGCTGATGACCCGCTTGGCCCTGAAGTATCGCATCACTTCGATGAACGACAAGCTGACGGCCAAGGAAAAGCGGCTGTGCGGACGAAAGAACGACGGGTGGAACTGAGCAGTTTGCCGTTTTCTCCTTGATATTTCGCCTTTTTTGTGTCTCAGGCCCTATTGCTAGGGCCTGTTTCTATTGGATCGTTTCTGGGGCGCTCGATCTGCGTCGGACCAGCAAGCCACTAGCGGCTAGTCCGACGAGCAACGCGCAAGTAGCGGGCTCGGGGACTGTCTGTACGCTTACCGATGGCGCGCCGGCCAAGGGCACCACTCCGCTGCCGAATTGCTGTTGCCACTTGAGAAAGTCAATGCCGTCCAGATCGACTCCAAAGCGAGTTTCCCAGCCGTCGAAAGGGTCGGTCAGGTCATCTCCGTCGACGTCGAAATCGACGTCGAAATCGGCTGAATAGGTAAACGAACCCGAGCCGAAGTTGACAGGAACATCTACGCACCAGACGGAGATGGCGTGGAATCCTTCCATGGTGAGCCCCTCGGGAAGGTCGATGGTGAAGGCGGGCTGCGTTCCATCGAACGAGGTGCCGACGAGTTGTTCTCCAATTGCTTCACCTGCGACGAAAGCGGCATAACTGTCGAAGGCCCCCAAATAGAAGAAAACGTCAATTCCCTGGCCATCGTAGGTGAAGTTATCGAACTGCAAAGTATCTTCGTCGAGAATAGTGACGCGTCCGCCCACATTGTGAAATATGCCGTTGAACTCTGCTTCCCAGCCAATCTGTGGCGAAGTCAGCTGAGCTTGCGCGGTACAAGCCGCGGCCAGCAAAGTAATCATGAGCGGAATGCATTGCCAGCGCATGGGTTTAGACCTCGAGAAAGAAGCATAAGGTAACTCTTCGGGCAACTCCAAGGAGCTACTCCTTGGAGAATTCACTATAGATGCCATTGTACTCAAAAGACACGGTTTTTGCGAAGTGAATCGGCATGCCATCCAGCGGGAGCGTGACCAGGTTTTGGGTTCAGGAGGCATATTGCAGCAGCAGAGTTTGGCTGTGCTAGGGCTTTCGCAGGGATTGGCGGCAGCCAACGTTGCTTGCCGATTGAGTGCTATTGGGGTACATTCTGGAGAGCGCGGGCTGCGAGCTTGGGAGAACTGAGATGGCTAGAGCAGTTTTGTTTCGAATCGTGATGGGCTTTCTGTTTCTAGCTGAGTTCGGTGCATGCGGTTCCGCCGCGGTAGTGATTGACAACTTTCAAGTTGGCAGCATCACGGTTGCCAGATTGGGCGACACGGTTGCTGGGGCAGAGCAATCTGGCTTGGACCCTGCCAGCGTACTAGGGGGGCGTCGCTCGATTGTCGTAGGTGAATATGGAACCTCGGAGCAGACGCTGACGATCGATGCAGCTGCGGGACAGATGAGTTTTGTAACTGGCGATACCCATGGATACTTTGACATTGCCTATGGCTCGCCAGCGAATCCACTGAACTTGGATCTACTTGCGGATGGGGCGAACGCATTTGCGCTGACATATGACCCAACGCCTGAAAAACCTCGAATCGGTGTGATGGTTGTTAGCGCTACCGGTACTTCTACGATTGGGACTTACTCTGCAGGAGTTTATTCAGAGACGCTGGCCGATGGTTCCACTAGATTTGTTCTGCCGTTTGATCAGTTTCTTGCTGACGTCGATTTCCAGAACGTAGAGCAGATTGTTCTTAGTTCCAGTAGGTTTTCGCCGCAGTCGCAAGTGATGCTTTCTGAGCTTATCACTGTGCCTGAACCAGCGACCATAACCTGCATTGGTTTGCTCGGAGTCGCCGCATTTCGACCACGGCAGAGACGCGCACTGGCGCGGTGGGAGAGTGCCGGCTGAGCCAGATGGCTTATCTGGCAGAAAAGCACTCGATCTCCAGCCGCATGAGTTCTTCAGCGACTCGAGCGGCCGAGTCGGGGCGGCGCAACGGGTCTTTTGCCAAGAGCCGGTGGACGAGCGAAGCGACCGGCTTGGGAAGGCCGGGAGCGAGGTGACGTACACACTCGGGTTTTGCTTCTCGATGGAGGCGGACGAGCTCGTCGGGGGCGGTCGCACAGAATGGCAGGCGGCCGGTGATCATTTCGTAGAGCGTGACGCCTAGGCTATAGAGGTCGCATGAAACACTGGCTACCAGGCAAGAGGTAACGACCTCGGGCGCAATGTAGTTGAGTGTGCCCACCACAGGACGAGTCGACCAGTGACGCGCTTCGGAGGGGGCGTGGGCGAAGCCGAAATCGATGAGCGTCGCGTGTCCCTCGGGCGAGACGATGATGTTGCTTGGTTTGATGTCGGAGTGGATCATACCGGCCGACTCGTGGAGGGCGGCGAGCGCTTCGACGATTTGCCGGGCAATCCAAAGCGTGACAGGCAGCGGGAGGCGATTCGCTTTCTCTAGAATCGTCGCTAACGAAGCGCCAGTCAGCTTGGGTGACACGAGGTAATAGGGTGCTTCCTGTACATTGGCCGAGAGTACCGGCAGGAGGTGCGGGTGCGATAGTTGTCGACCAATCCAGGCAGCGCGGCGCTGCATCTCGATGGCTTGCGGGTCGCGCCACCACTCTTTGCGAAGCACTTTTACAACGTAGGAGGCCGGCTGATTGGGCGAGGCGCTCAGCGGACGGGCGAGATAGACACGTGTCAGCTCGCTTTCGCTGAGCAGGCGCACGAGTTGCCAGGGGCCAATACGACCTACCGCTTTGTGGTGATCAGATGAACTAGTTGCGGCGAAATTTGCGCGTAGAGGTGCTGCTTGTTCGACAGTTGCCATGCTGGGTGCTAGATCGCGGGGTACAGGGTCAGTTGTACGGGGTAGCGTTCGCCGTGCTGGCACCTGGCGCCGGGGCGCCTTGTGCAGTGTGGGGGCACGGCTAAATAGTCAATCGGTTCAGGTAGCCCTCAGGCTGATGCTCAACGTGACGAATCGCCCAGCATTGAGAAATCTGCCTGATAACTTGGAGAAGCCGCGGCAGCTTTGCGGTCAATTGCCGACGTATTTTGCCAGCACAGTTCGTGCAATCGTGGGGTCGTCGGTGCCGCCAACGATGGCCCGGCCATCGGCAAATACGGTGACCAGATAGTCTTCGACGGCTAGCCGAACAAGAAATGGATTGGCGGTAACCCGGCCTGCGCAAGCAAGTTTCTTTGCCAGCGAAGTTAAGTCAATCGGTTCGGAGTCGCAGGGTGCAATCTGGACCGAATGACGTCCGCAGAGCCGTGTAACCGCCGAGCCGCGACGACCCTCTAGCCAATCGAACTTCCGTTGGACGCAGGTGGGGCAGTCGGCGGCGCGACCGGCCGACATTTCAATCGAGCGGAGTTGATTGTTCCACAAGTCGACGACCGTAAGTGCTGGATTGAGCTGTCCGCGATTTCCGCTGAGCAGTTTTATCGCTTCGATCGCTTGCAGCGAAGCAATCACGTTGACAATCGGAGCGAGCACGCCGGCGGTTTCGCAGGTGGGCAGGGCTGTCGCCGGAGGCGGCTCGGGCATGATGCACGAGAGGCAGGGAGTTTCGCCTGGAACAATCGCTAGCGTCTGCCCTGTTACGCCGACGCAGCCGGCGAATATCCATGGCATGCTGTTGGCGACCGAAAAGTCATTCAAGAGATAGCGGGTCTCGAAGTTATCGGTTCCATCGACGATCAGTTGAATATCGCCGGCCAATTGAAGGATGTTCGCAGCATTGACATCGGCAACGATCGGATCGATCTGAACCTGGCTGTTGACGCGAGCCAGACGCCGTGCCGCCGCGACTGCTTTGGGAAGCTGCTCGTCCGCGTCGTGCTCGTCGAAGAGAAGTTGCCGATGCAGGTTGTCGGTTTGGACAAAGTCACGATCGACAATTCTGACGAATCCGACGCCAGCCCTGACGAGCGTATCGGCGACGACCGAGCCAAGGGCTCCGCAACCGCAGATGAGCACGCGGCCTGCGCACAACTGTTGCTGTCCTGCTTCGCCCAGCGGAGCAAAGCGGACTTGGCGTTGATAACGTTCGAGTTTTGGATCGTTAGTGCTCATGGCGAAACAAAGTACCCGGCAAGATCAAATTGCGGCGCCAGCTCGGCCTGCAATCGATCGCAAGCGGCCCTGCCTTGGGCAATGTTAGCGTAGGGGTGGCCATGGCGAATCGCAATCGCTGGCTTGCCGCAGTTGGCGATCCATGTGGGAGGAGTTTCGCCTGGCGCAAGATCGACGGCCAGCAGATCGCAGTCGGCCAGTTTAAATTCGGAAACCAAGGAGTTGGCAGAAACCTGAGCTGCTAACAAGCAGGGGGCCCTTCGTAGGCCTTGGTCTGCGAGTTGACGGGGCGAAAGGATCGCAATCATGGCGGCAGTCTGCCAGTTGAGCCTTTGGAGATTGGAGGACAAGGAACCGTTGCATCGTGACAAATCAACCACTAGAGAGACACCCAGGCGACTTGCTGCTGCGGCGACCTGCTCATGCGGGGGGGCGATCAGCAGTGCCGACTTGACATCGCGAGCCTCCTGGAGTCGCTCTGTAGTAACCGCCAGGGCTTGACAACCGCGAATGACGGAGCGTTTTCGTTCCAATCGCAAGATTGCGTTGTCGGCCGCCCAGCGCCGAAAACCGACAATTTGTCTCACGCTGTGCGATGTGCCATCCCTCCGGGTAAGTGTCAGGTGCAACTCATAACGAAACGGTAGATCGGGGGTCCAGTAGCAGGGGTCGACGAGCAGGGCCTCCGCCAGACACGCATGGTCGAGCCTGTCTGGTAGTGTGCGCAGTGCACATTCGCCTGGTAGTGTGCGAGCATAGTCGCAGCTCGGACCACGCAGCGTACCTTCAATCCTCGCTATTGTCGAATTGTCGCAGGCACGAATGTAGATGTGCGCTTCAGAATCCGAGGCGTGGCCAAGAAACAGATCTACTTGCTGTTGCCACATGATAGATGCCTAAAGTTTGGCGGCGTCGGCTGAACGCCGGAATTCACCCGCCAGGAATCCCCCCGTAAGCGAGTCGGGATGCCTGGCTACTTCTTCGGGCGTCCCTTGGGCGACGATGCGGCCTCCCAGGTCGGCGGCGCCGGGGCCCAGGTCGACAATGAAGTCGGCCGCCTGCATCATCAGCGAGTTGTGTTCGACCACGATCATCGAGTGTCCCATGGCGATGAGCGAGTCGAAACAGTCTAAGAGTTGCAGTACATCGGAGAAGTGGAGGCCGGTTGTGGGTTCGTCGAGCACAAACAGTGTGCGACCTCGTCGGGCGGCAGCCACGTAAGTGGCCATTTTCAGCCGTTGGGCCTCGCCGCCTGATAGCGTGTTGGCTGGTTGACCCAACCGCAGGTAATCGAGCCCGACATCCATCAAGCACTTGAGCTTGGCAAGTATCTTGCGATGGCCGCGGAAGAAGCTGAAGGCCTCGCGGACCGACAAATCGAGCACTTCGGCAATGTTGAGGCCGCGGTGTTTCACTTCGAGCACTTCGCGGCGGTATCTTTGGCCGTGGCATTCGGCACAGCGCATATAGACGTCAGCCATCATTTTCATGTCGACCTGGATGTGCCCATCGCCGCTGCAGGCTTCGCAGCGGCCGCCGTCGACGTTGAAACTAAAGTGACTGGCCTTGAATCCCCGCGACTGCGCTTCGGTCGTTTCGGCAAAGAGTGCTCGAATGGGATCGAACGCCTTGATATAGGTTACAGGATTGGAACGCGGGGTACGGCCGATCGGGGTCTGGTCGATCATGACCGCGTCTTCGACCTGGCTAGCGCCGATCAGGTCAACGTAGGGAGCGGGCTTGTCGGCGTCGATTCCGAGCCTTTGGGCTGCCGCGGGATAGAGGGTATGTTGCACCAATGTGCTCTTGCCGGCGCCACTGACGCCGGTCACGACGCAGAGAACCCCCAAGGGAAACTCGACGGTAAGCTCTCGCAGATTGTTGCCGCGTGCGCCGACAAGCCGCAGCCACCCCTGATCGGTTTGACGGCGCGTCTCGGGTTGGGCAAAGGTACGACGCCCAGCGAGCCAGTCGCCTGTGCTGCTGTCGGGCGACTCGAGCAGTTCGGCAGGGGTGCCTTGAAAGACGAGCCGACCGCCGAATTCGCCTGCGCCGGGTCCGAGTTCGACGACCTGATCGGCGGCGCGTATCAGCGCTGGGTCGTGCTCGACGACGGCCACGGTGTTGCCCCGGTCGCGGAGGCTATGAATCGTTTCAACTAGCCGGGGCATGTCGGCTGGGTGGAGGCCGACACAGGGTTCGTCCAGTACGTAGAGCATGCCCATCAGGTTAGAGCCCAAAGCAGAAGTGAGCGCGACGCGTTGCGCTTCGCCGCCACTGAGTGTACGCAGGGGCCTTTCAAGGGCCAGGTGGCCAACGCCGACGCGCTGAAGGTACTGCAGCCGGGCGGTCACCTGTTCCAAGAGCATACGCCCCACCTGGCGCTGCCAAGAGGTCAGTTCGGCTGTATGGAACCAATCGAGCGCAGCCCGGATTTGCTGCCTGGAGACATCGGCAATGCTCCGCCCTGCGATTTGGACGGCCAAAGCCGCCGGATTGAGTCGCGTGCCTTGGCAATCGCCGCAAGGGTAGTAGCTCCGCCAACGGCTGAGAAACACCCGCAGGTGCATCTTGTACTTGCGACGTTCGAGCCAATGAAAGAACCCGTTCAAGCCGCCGAATTTGCGATCGGGAACACCCTCGACGATTAGCTGTATATGTTCTGGTTGCAGATCGCTATAAGGCACATCGACGGGCAGTTGATAGTCGTATGCCAGCGAGAGAAGCTCTTCGAGTTCGTGGGCGTAGGCGGGCGTATTCCAGGGGGCGATGGCGCCTTCGCGGATCGACTTGCTGGGATCGGGTACTACCAATTCCATGTCGACGCCGATGACATTGCCAAAACCTTCGCAGGTAGGGCAAGCGCCGAGCGGATTGTTGAAGTTTAGTAGTTGCGGCTCGGGGGTAGGATAGTCAAGCTCGCAGGCGTCGCAGCGAAAGAACTGGCTGAAGCGCTGCCGTTGCCACGTTTTTCCTGTCAGTTGGAGCGCTTCATTTTTTGGTGTGGCAGGACCAAGAGAATGTGCTACCCCGTTGCCTTCTGCTGCAAGTTCGACCCAAGCCACCGCAGCGCCACGCCCCGCCTCGAGTGCCGCTTCTAGGGATTCGCGCAGCCGAGGGAGCGAGTCGCCAGAGATGACTAAGCGATCGAGCACCACTTCGATCAGTTCCCCATCGGCCAATTCGTTGGGGGTATCAGCAGAGAGCTCGGCCAGTTGATCTGATTTGACATAGCGGCGGTAGCCCAGGGCGACGAGATCGGCGATCCATTGTTGATTCGTACGATCTTCACCGCGATGCGAGGGAAAGCCGATCATCAGTCGGGTGCCTTCGGCCAGTCGCGACAATCTTTCAGACGCCGACTCGGCCGAGTCGCGTTCGACCAACTGACCGCAACTGTGGCAAACGACTTCGCCGATGCGGGCAAACAGTAGCTGGAGATGCTCGTTAATCTGGGTAGAGCTGCCGACGGTTGCCCGGCTCGAGCGGCTGCTGTTCGCTCGGGTAACGGCGATCGAGGGGGGAATGCCTTCGATGCTGGTCGCATCGGGTTTGTCGAGTTGCTGCAGAAACTGGCGCGTATAAGTGGAGAAGCTTTCGATGTAGCGCCGCTGGCCCTCGGCATAAAGGGTATCCAGGGCGAGGCTCGTCTTGCCACTGC
>JAGQOW010000079.1 GCA_020427155.1 Planctomycetales bacterium
AGCGCCAACGACTGAAACAATTCCGAGAAGACAAAGGCATGGTGGTCACTTTCAATAGGATTCGAAAAGACGACGGCACTGGAAACTCAGTCTAAGCTTCGCGGTTGGAGAATCAAGCCAGCTGGCCAAACTTGCCATTAGCCGGAAGTACAAAGACCATCATGGGTTAGTCGCGAATAGCCAATAGCAAACTTCTGTTTTCACCAACTCGCCAGGCGGACGAGCCTGGCCCAATGGAAACTGGTTAGAAGCAGCTACGGAAGTCGCTCGGCATGCTGCTTGGTACAATGCTTGGCAAGGACCGCCTTCGTGACCCCGGTATTTTCGATGTTCTCAACAATCCCGTTCCAGAGTTTCCGTTGGATAGTCCTATCGTCTGCAGTTTTGGCGACTGGGGGGGCCTGTAGTATCGCTAACGAGCTGCCTCACGCCACGATTCGCGTGCTTACCTACAACGTCCAGTTCTTGCCCGAACCTGCTAGTGCCAAGAACGAAAGGCCCGACCCTGCGTATCGCGCCGGACAGATCGCAGAACAGGTAAGCCGCTTTGACCTCGTTGGCTTGCAAGAGACATTTCACACCGAGCATCGCCGCCAGATTCTCGACCAGGTTCGCCAGCGCTGGCGCGATGTGTTCCACTTGGTCGAAAGCCCAACGCCAGAGGGTTTCTTTACCAGTGGCGGCTGCCTCATAGCGACTCGATTGCCAATCCTGTGTAGCAATTCAACCGTTTACAAACACTTCAGCAAACCGTCAGACTTCGGCTTGCGCGCCGATGGGTATGCCGCCAAAGGCGTAATCCATGCTCGCGTCGCCCGTTCTGAATCTACCCCCGAAGATTTCATCGACGTCTTTGCTACCCATCTCGAAGCCAGGGACGATGATCTGCGGCCCCTGCAATACGGAGAATTGGCGACGTTCGTTGGGTCTCGCAGCAGCGCCGCCCATCCCGCAATCGTGCTCGGTGACATGAATACTCGTGGAGCAAAACCGTATCGCGATGACCCCGAGTCGCAGTACTCGCAACTCGTAAAGCAACTCCAAGGCACTCGCCCCGAGGGCAGACTCATTGATGTATGGCCCTACCTGAAAGGCGATGCACTAGGGGGTACCACGGAACAAGAGTCGCACGAGATCGGCAAGCGGATCGACTACCTGTTTGTCCTCAATCCGCCCCAGCCAAATCCACAGTTGGTACCCATTTCGGTAGACGTTCTGCTGTTCCAGGACCCTCGAGTCGTGGCGCTTTCAGACCATAATGCCGTGGCAGCAGAATTGCGTTGGGAAGGCAAGAAATAATAGACGGCCCTGGCTGCTCAGGGTTTCAGATGTTCGGCGAAGAGCGGCAAGGCAACCCTCCCGCTCCATTGATGGCCCCCTTCGAATCGATCGAAGTATAGTTGATCCGCTGCACCAGCTGCTTGGTAAGCCCGGCGCAAACGGTCTCGGAACAATTCGTCCCAAATTGGCACGATCAACGTATCGACTGAGCCTGTCTCCCACACACAAGGTCGGGGAGCGATCAGCGAACCAATCTCTGAATAATCTCCGAAATTCAGCAAGCCCGGTATGATTTGCGAGCCGCAACTGTGGCGATCTGTGAATCGCTCCTGTTGTAGATTCAATGCACCGCTGATAGCAGCCACTCGGATGCGATCATCCATGGCGGCAACCAACATGGTCATCCGCCCCCCGTACGACAAGCCTGCACAGCCAATACGCTGGGAGTCAACCTCTGGCCTACTCTCCAGCAGACTGAGCGTCCAGCGCAGGTCTCGGAGGTTGTGGGCCATCGGCACCTTTCCCAACGCCAGCATCCGAACAAACGTTACAGCGCAAGGGTCGTTTCCCTTGTACTGATCGCGATCGACCCGTCGTCCGAAGGGAATCATGCATGGAGCAGCAACCACGTAACCTTGCCGAACGAACTGGAGCCCATAGTCGTAGTTGTGCTTTTCGATGTTCTCTTCAATCCCCTCCAAGTCGCGACGGCCTACAATCGGCTCATTCCCAAAGGGCCCGTGTCCATGAAGACACAAGACTGCCGGTGCCCGCTGGTCTCCGGCAATCTCGTGAGGAATCAGCAGGTACACAGGCACTGAGGGGATGCCCGCTGACTCCAGAAGCAATTCAAGCCGCGTATGATCTGCCAACTCGGTTCGGCTTTGCTGTCTGGCTTTCCAATTCTCAGGTGGTTCGTGGCTTCCCAACAGTTCGTTCAGCTTTGCCCGAAATCTCTCCTTCCAGGCCTGGAACTCGACTATCGTTGTACCTTGAAACAACATCGACAATTCCGCTGAAGCCATTTCCTGGCCGATCAAACTGTTCACTCGAAGCTGTGCCGTTGCTGGAACTTCCACAGCTTGCAACTCATCCGCCACTGCCTGGGATTCGAAGAAGCAAAAGGCAAAAACCAGAAACTGAAAAAAGCTGGCGCGCAGGACCGCGTTCACGCGAAATCTGGACATCATTTCTCCCCACTTCTCAAGTGAACCGAGCTTCTATGTACTGCACCTCATCGGACGGTAAGTAGAATCTTACCGCATGGAAGATCGATTTTCCGTTCGAAGTGTGCTACAGTCAATTCTCAGCGTTTCCGCAGGCTCGATCGAAGGAGAGGTGCTCTGGTGAAAGTGTCTTTTGCGCAAGCATTGCTAATTCTGCTATTTGGGACTTTCACAGCGAGGGCGGAAGACTCCAAGCCCAACTTTGTTTTCGTCATTGCCGACGACCTGGGCTGGGGAGATGTTGGTTTCCACGATGGCTGTGCACCGACACCGCATCTCGACAAGTTATGCAACGAGGGATTGGAACTCCTGCAGCACTACGTTGCGCCTGTTTGCAGCCCGACGCGCACTGGTCTCATGACTGGCCGCTACTGGAGCCGATTCGGCGTTACCACACCATCCAACAGTCGCGCCCTACCGTGGCCAACCGTTACTCTGCCACGGGCTCTGCAGACCGCAGGCTATCGAACATGCCTTGCCGGCAAGTGGCACTTGGGATCGCAACCAGAATGGGGACCCAACCATTTTGGTTTTGACCATAGCTACGGCTCATTGGCTGGCGGCGTGGGCCCCTGGAATCATCGCTACAAAGAAGGTCCCTATACGGTGACCTGGCATCGTAACGAGAAACTGATAGAAGAGTCCGGCCATGTTACCGACCTGATTACTGCTGAGGCCGTCGCCTGGCTGAAGAGACAAGGGGAACAGCCGTTTTTTCTGTACATACCCTTCACAGCAGTCCATCTGCCTGTGAAGGAGCCCGATGAGTGGCTGGCTCGCGTCCCTCAATCACTGGCCGAAGAAGTTCCTCGTCAATATGCAGCCAGCATCATGCACCTGGACGATGCCGTGGGAAAAATCATCGCCGTCCTTGAAGAAACGGGCCAACGTGAAAACACCTTGCTTGTGTTCACTAGCGACAACGGCGGCAGTGCCGCAGAGAACAACGACAGCCGCTACCCAGACGACAACTACCCCGCTGGCAAGATTCCGGGAAACAATGCCCCTTTGCGCGGCAAGAAAGGCGATTTGTATGAAGGCGGCATTCGAGTCCCCACGATCGTCAGCTGGCCTGGCAGGCTTGCCGCCGGTGCCAAGTGCACAACGCCTATCCACGTTACCGACTGGATGCCGACGTTTTGTAGCTTGGCTGGCTACTCGCCCGAGAAGGACTTAAGCTGGGACGGTTCCGACATTTGGCCGAGCCTGGCCGAGCAAGCCCCGCGCACCTCTCCTCCGCTCTATTGGGTAGGGAACAGCGCTCGCAATTCTGCCGTTCGGGTAGGCGATTGGAAACTTATTACCCATCATGCCGACAGCGATCCGAAGCACGAGCTATTCAATCTTGCTCAGGACCCTCAAGAAGCAGTCAACCTCGCCGACGAGAAACCAGATGTACTTGCTGAACTTGTCGACACAATGGCTTCGCTAGCACAGGCCGATGGCGATTCGATTGCCAATGATTGATTTCCATACCACAAACGGGATTCGAATCTCCAATCTACTTATTCCATTACTTTAGGTAGGGCTATGCGACACTCCTTGCTACTCGTTCTCTTCCTTGCGAGTTTTTGGTACTCCGGTCTCAAGGCTGCTGCTGGCGATCGTCCGAACGTCGTGCTGATCATGACCGACGACCAAGGCTACGGCGATTTTGGCGTGCATGGAAACCCGATCTTCGAGACTCCGCACCTCGATGCGATGGCCAGTCGGAGTGCTTCGATGAGCACGTTTTACGTTTGCCCTGTCTGTGCTCCAACTCGAGCCGGCCTGATGACAGGGCGCTACAACTACCGGACTCGTGCGATCGATACTTACATCGGTCGGGCGATGATGGATCCTGAGGAAGTCACTCTCGCCGAAGTGCTCTCTGCTGCCGGCTATGCGACTGGCATTTTCGGCAAGTGGCATCTGGGCGACTGCTATCCGCTGAGACCCATGGAGCAGGGATTTCAAGAATCGCTAGTCCATCGCGGCGGGGGATTGGCCCAGCCCTCTGAGCCGCGCGAGAATGGCCGACGCTATACCAATCCGATCCTGTTTCACAATGGCGAGCAGGTGCGTGCAGAAGGCTACTGCACTGACGTCTACTTCGAAGCGGCAATCAACTTTATCGAAGAGTCGCGAAGCAAGTCCCAGCCGTTCTTCGCCTACATTCCGACGAATGCTCCGCATTCGCCTTTCCACGACGTGCCCGAGGATTTGCGTGAATACTACTCCAAGAAAGACTTGGAAAGTATTCTGGTCGGCAGGTCCCGCGACAAGTCGTCTCCCGAAGGATTAGACCACCTGGCACGAATAGCGGCCATGATCACGAACGTTGATCAGAACGTCGGTCGCTTGTTCGCTAAGCTTGACGCCCTAGGACTCACTGAAAACACGTTGGTCATCTTTCTCGTCGACAATGGGCCCAATTCGCAACGTTTTGTGGGCCCGTATCGTGGTTCCAAAACCGACGTCCTCGAAGGAGGAATTCGCTCGCCGCTATGGCTGCATTGGCCAGCTCGCCTCGGGGCCGGTACTTCGCGCGACGAATTGTCTGCTCATATTGATGTGATGCCGACAATTCTCGAAGCCTGTCAGGTCCTGCCGCCTGACGATGTCGCGCTAGACGGCCGCAGCTTCCTCTCGCTGCTCGAAGGCAAAGACGCCGCATGGCCAGAACGAACAATCGCAACCCAATGGCACCGGGGAGACGTTCCTACTCGCTATCGCCATTTTATGATTCGCGACTCGCGCTGGAAACTGCTCGACAACCGACCGGCCGTCGAAGAGGAACTTGCAACTGCTCCAGAATTCGAACTCTACGATCTGCAGGCCGATCCGGGAGAAAAGAACAACCTGATCGACGAAGAGCCTGAGGTTTTTGCTCGGTTGAAACAGTCATATGATGAATGGTTCGACGACGTGTCGAGCACAAGGCCAGACAACTATGCGCCGCCTCGCATCATCCTGGGCAGCGAACATGAGATATCGACTGCTCTTACCCGCCAAGACTGGCGTGGAAGCTTGGGCTGGCAAAGTGGTGCGATGGGCCACTGGAGCGTTCATGTCGCGCAACCGACTCGCTTCGATTTTGAGGTGATCCTCGATACCGACTCCCCGGGCGGCGTCGTGGAGTTGCGCCTGGCGGATGTCGTCGTCCAGCAAACGATCGAGCCAGGGGCTGATCGGTGCGAGATCCAAGATGTCCTGCTGCCCGTCGGCGATGCAAAACTGCAGGCCGTCCAACTGCTCGACGGCAAGCAGCGCGGCGTCTACCAAGTGATTGTGACGGCCCGCCGCTGAGGGCATCTTAGGAAATCCACTCATTGCGGCTCCGTGGTTACCTCTGCTCAGTAGTTCAAGGAAGCAACACGGCGCCCAACTATAATCTATTCGAGTACCTTAGGCCTGGGGCAGCGATCGACAAACTCGAGCGACTTTTCGATCAGAATCTCGCCGGTCATTTCCCCCAGCGAAGTTCTCGTAATATATTCGTAGCGCGGAAAACTATTGTAGTCGACTTTGGTGAGAATATAGCCAAACGCATCGTTGGTGAGTCCGAACAGCAGATTGTGCTCGCCATGCATTTTTCGTTTCAGATAGAAGCCAATGTTTGGCAGTGCTTCGCCTGGAATGGTTAGTATTTGGGCATTGCCCAAATTGACGACATTGATTCTCGCCGGGACACTTCGGTCATCGTTCATCGGATATCCCAGTGGCGAGCCCTGAATAATCATTTGCATAAGCTGCGATTCGACGGGAATCTGAACATCAATCGCGTCGCAGAACAATTGCGGGGACTTCTGCTCCGGGGCAGCTCGGACGATTCGCATCGCCTCGTCGGCCATGGTGCCGCCGATACGCAAACACTCCTCCCAAGTCCGCGAATCGTTCCAATGCGCGCTGCCATCGCCTTTTGGTTCGTCGAGATTGCGGTTGTCGGCCGTCACCATACCGCCTTGCGCGCCATTCATGAACATGGCCATGCCGCCAATCTCGGCTTCGATCCGATCACACATCGGTCCAATCGCGTCGGGACTGACCAATCCGGCTTCAGTACCCAACACCTCGGGATGGGTCGCATAATTAACAAGCGTTGCAATCGCCATACCTCCTCCATCGACGGCTTGAATCACACTCATCCGCCGATCGTAGAGCTCGGGAGCGTAGTAGTTGTAGGCAATCTTGCCTTTCGCTTCGTCCGTGGCAATCTTGATTGAAGCCATTTGCAAATTGTCGAGCGCTTCTTGGATTGCCTCGGCGGATTGGCGGCAAACAAAATCGATATAGTCGAGATCTCCTGTATGGCCTCCCTTGCCATCGGGAAAAGCATAGCAGTCGGGCGCGCTGTGGGTGTGTGACGAACCAATCAGAATGTTCTGGGCAGGAATCTGAGACACCTGCTTCCGTATGCGATCTCCAAGCACCATCGGAAACCCGAGCACATCCAGGCCGACAATTGCCACGGTGGTATCGCCATGCCGCAAGACTAGTGCTCGCGCGGTAAGCTCTCCCCGCTTTCCATTTGCCGGCGAAGGCGTGCCGACGCCGCCAGAAATTGGCAATAACGGGTCGGGCGTGATGATTCGCATGGCGGCGCCCGCCTGAAACTTCGCTGCTGCACTGTCAGCAGCTTCTGACATGGGGGCCAAAAGTACACACGTCATAAGAGCAGCTGAAAGCGGAAGTCGATTCATGGAAAACTCGCGGTGAGAAAGTGAAGTGTGGAACGTTCGTCGGCAGATAGAAAGACAAGCTACCGGCAGTCTGGCAGCAACCCTTAAGCAGTGTATCGTATCTTGGCCTAACGCCATAAGAACTTTTTCAATTTGGGGAATAGTTTCAACGCATTGTCGCGCATAACTTGCCGACCGATGCGAATCGCATGTTCTTCTCGCAGCTCGCCTCGCTCAACCTTTTCTGCCAACGCTTCAGCGAGACATTGGCGGGTAAACTCCGTAGCAGCATAGATTCCCTCGGCGTTGACCGTGTCGGCGCCCCACATAATGCGATCCGAGGGAATGATCTCAAGCCACTCTTGGTAAGCACGTTTGGCCATCGTATAGCTAAGCGTTGGTAGCCACACTGAATCTATCCAAACGTTCTTATGCCGCATCGCGATCACGCCTGTTTCACCAACCCAGGGAAACCCACCGTGGAACAGGATGAACTTCGTCTCTGGATTGGCAGCAATCACATCGACCAACAGCAGCGGATTCGATCCCTGAACCCGCGCTTGCCCCGTATGTACCTGAAACGGCAAATCGAACTTCGCGCTTAGCCGGCAGACATGCCAGAACATAAAATCTTCGAACTCCTGTTGCTCGTTGTCCGAAATCTCGCCGGGCGGCCTCCCATAGAGTTCCTTTGCCCGTTCAGCCGGAACTTCCTGGTAGCTCAGCGTACGCTGATAAGCCTGAGTCGACTTGAGACAAATGCAGCCCGATGACCCAGCCTCGGTGAAAATTGCATCGATCACGGCGAGAAAATCCTCGAAGGTATCGGTACGAAGCTCGTGCTTACGTGCATATTCATAGGGGCTATCCAGAGCCGACTCGAACCGTGCAGGATGGCTCGCCTGCATCAAAGTTGTAACATTGAGCACCGGGACAGAGAATTGGTAGTCGCGGACAAAACTCAGCCTCGCCCAATAGGGATCGATGAACATAAGTTCGATATTAGCGTGCTTGGTGATCACCTCGATTAACCATTGGTCATCCTGGTAGTGGTCAAAAACTTGCTCGCTAAGTTGCTTGGCTTGCTCATCACTGATCGCATCAAAACCAATGCCATAGAGATCGCGAAAGGCCGGCAGTAGGTATCGGTAGAAACTCGTGGCCCTGGCGTCGTCGAAATCGTGACGCGCGCTCTGCCACCATGGGTCAAAGCCCCCGCTGGCAGGCCAGGGCGTAAGTGGGTTCGTCCAGCGGTAGTAGCTACCCGACCACAAGCTATAGAGTGTCATGCCCCTGCCGCGCGGGGTATCGACTTGCTCGGGAATCTCGCTGAAAGCACGCAAGTGATCGTGAGTATCGATCGCAGGTACTTCATCGATCGACTTCTTTATACGGGCGTAGAGGTCAGTCGCCTTAGTGTCATCGGCAAAGGCACTGGCAGCCTGCCAGAGAAGACCAATTGAGAAAACGACCACGATGCCAAGAAATTGATGCACGGCTCCCCTCGCTATTCGTACCGCCACTTCATAATCCACGGATCGTTGGTCCGCTGTTGAAAGTCGCGAAGCTTCGCTTTCATTTCATCCAACAACTTTGTGAACTTCGAGTCGCCAGCCAAATTGTTTCCTTCATAGGGATCCTGTTCGAGGTCGTACAACTCGAACTCGGGACGCTGAATATAGCTGCCGACTGTCTTTGCTCCGTACGACGCATCGAGACCCTGCCGGTACTGAGCCTGCCATGTGGGAGCTGCCCACAAGTCTGACGCGAAGGGGAACGGTAGAGGATAAGCGATGTTCCAGATCAGCTTATATCGACGCGTACGCACAACGCGCATCGGGTAGTACATTTGAATCTCATGAAATGTGTGCGAGGCGTACACTTCGTCCCAGCCCGTGGCATGTTCTTCTTGAAGTAGTGACAGAAACGAACGACCATGAAGCTCGCCTGGACGTGTTGCTTTGGTCTGTTGAGCGCCCGGCTCCGGACTGGCGATTTGCTCGAGAATCTCAGATCGCACCTTGGATTTGCCCGCCTCGAACACGCCGGCAAAGTCAAGAATCGTCGGTGCGATATCGACCCAGCTGATCATGGCATCCGACGCAACACCTCGGCGGCTGCCATAGGGATTGCGTACGAGGCAAGGCGATCTCAAGCCGCCCTCGTAGACCGTCGTTTTGGCGCCCGGCATCGCTATGCCATGATCCGAAATAAAGATAACGAGCGTGTCGTCCCAACGCCCTGCCTGTTTGAGAATCTCGAGCAGACGTCCCAGTCCTTGATCGATGCGCGAAATGGCCTGGTAGTACTGAGCAATCTCTGCCCGGCAAGTTGGAGTATCGGGCAAGAAGCCAGGTACCTGCACCGCTGCAGGATCGTAAACAATCTCTTCTACTCCAGGATAGCCTTTCTCACCGGGGCCCGGATTGCCGAACCGATCGGGCTGTTCTGGAAGTTCCTTGGCTCGCCGATTGTTTCGGTGAGGGTCCGAGGTACAGAGATAAAGAAAGAAAGGTCGGTCCTGGGAGCCTTCGATGAACTCTCGGCAGTTATCGGCCATCTCGACAGGGCTGCGCGAGGAACCCGGAACGACCACGTCGAATTGATAAACCGACTCCGGGGCAACGTGATACTTGCCACAGCGCGCTGTGCGAAATCCCGCTTTGCCAAGCAACACCGGCAAACTGACAATATTCGAATAGCTGCTGAATTTGTGATAGTCATGCTGATGGCCATAATGCCCGTTCGCATGATTATGCAAGCCCGTCAGAATGACGGACCGACTAGCCGAACAACTGGCAGTCGTACAGAAGGCATGAGTGAACAAGGTGCCGTCAGCGGCCAAAGCATCCATACTGGGAGTTTGAATCACTGAGTTGCCAAAACAACCGGCGTCGAGGCTTTGGTCGTCGGTGACGAACAACACAATATTCTTCTCCGCAGCCAGAGCAGACTGGCCGACCAGCGGAATTGCCACGAGGGCCAACAAGATTCGTTGAATCACCATCCCAGAAATCTTCCTTTTCACCCGGATGTCGCTGAGGCCCTTATGGATAGTGAGCATGAAAAACTCCGTGGCAATCCTGCGAGCAGGAACGCACGCAGGCAAGTTTACCGCCGCTTTCTTGACTTGTCGTAGCATTGTAAACGATGATACACCCTTCGTCCTCCCGTTGCACACTCTAGGATTCCCTAGAGGCAAGGAATTCGACGTTCTGCTAGGATAGTCCGCTCGCATGCGATTGCATTGAAATACCTTTTCTTGTTTGGGAGTAATCTTGCCATGGTCCTGCGAAAGCTCTTCAACCACGCTACCGTGTTAACCATACTACTCGTCCTCTACGGTGCTACCTGCTGGGCAACCGAACTTCCTTCGGTGAGTGGCATTGATTTCCAACCTGTTGGAGTTCATGTCAATCGGCTGCGAGAAGCGCTGGACTACCTCGGAGAACCACTTCCGGCAGAAGCCGCTAGTTTGCTCGATCAAGCCACAAAGGAAAAGAACGAAGAGAAGGCGCTCCAACTTGTGCAAGACGCGCTCGACCCGCTCTGTTTGGTCGATATTCAGATCAACCCCGAATCGAGAGTCAAAGTCCAGGCGGGCCCCGCTCCGCGCCATCTGGTGCAGAACGGCTGGAGAGTCTTTTTGGTGAAAGTGCGCAACGAAGCCGGCGTTACCGCGCCCCTAAAAGTCGAGAGCGAACAGGCAGCACCAGTGCGAGACACTGAGGCCTATAAGATCCGAGACATCTGGCTCGACCTCGACATATTTGGCGACCGTCCATTGGCAAAAGACTTAAACGGCATCGGGCTCGAATATCGGATCATTCAGCTTTATAGCCGCGATGAGGGAAAACGCTCAGCAGTATTGTCTTTCGACGTGGGCCAGGGAACCCAAGACCTAGGCTTCCGCAGCGATCTGACGCTAGTGTTTGGCTGTGCCAGTGCAAACGAGGTGACCGTTCGCGTGCGAGACGAGAACCAAGAGCCTACGACTGCTTCGTTTATCATCCGCGACGCACAAGATCGGGTCTATCCTGCCCGTTCCAAACGGATTGCTCCCGACTTTGGGTTTCACCCACAGATCTATCGCGCCGATGGCGAGACCGTCTTATTGCCCCGAGGTAAGTTTACCGTCTCCTGTCGGCGTGGACCCGAATATCTTGAGCAAACCCAAGTGCTTGAAGTCGGCGACGAACCTGCTTCAGTCTCCTTCTCGCTCGAGCGTTGGGTCGATCCGGCAGCGTTTGGCTGGTGGTCCGGCGATCATCACATTCACGCGGCTGGCTGTTCTCACTACTCCAGCCCGACTGAAGGGGTGCACGCACCCGACATGATGCGGCACTGCTTGGGCGAAGATCTCAAAATCGGGTGCAATCTTACTTGGGGACCCTGTTTTGACTATCAGAAGCAGTTCTTTACCGGCAAAGACGATCCTGTTTCCGTTTACCCCTACTTACTGCACTACGACGTAGAAGTGAGCGGCTTCGGTTCGCACAATTCGGGACACCTCTGCCTATTGCGACTGAAACAGCAGATTCCTGATGGCGGCGATTCGAATAAACACTGGCCGACACTCTGCCTGAATACTCTACGTTGGGCAAAAAGACAGGGAGCGGTTGTGGGGCCGGCCCACACGGGCTGGGGATTGGCTCTCGAAGGAAAGGAGTTGCCCAATTACGAGATACCACCCTTTGATGGCATCGGGGCCAACGAATACATTGTGGATGTGACGCATATGGTCGATGGTCCCGGTCTCACCAAAGTGCCGGCTGTCGATTTTCTTTCCGCCGTCGACACGCCCTACACTTGGGAGATGAACATTTGGTACCACACTCTCAACTGCGGCTTTCGTACTCGCATGAGCGGTGAAACCGACTTTCCTTGCATCTACGGCGAACGAGTAGGTCTGGGCCGGGCATATGTGAAACTCGACGAGCAACTGAACTACAATGCCTGGTGCGAAGGAGTGCGGCAAGGGCGTACCTATGTCTCGGACGGACGCAGCCACCTCATCGACTTTCAGGTTGGCGATGTCGAGGTTGGCGTTGATGGCAGTGAACTCCGGTTGGATGCCCCGACCACAGTCAGAGCAACCGCTACGGTTGCCGCTCTGCTCAACGAAAACGTCGAACCAGGCATCAAAGAACTTCCCTACAGCAAGAAGCCCTATTGGCACCTCGAGCGTGCCCGAATCGAGGGATCTCGCGAGGTGCCGGTCGAGCTGATCGTCAACGGAATCTCGGTCGCCAACAAGTCGATCGTCGCCGACGGTACGTCGCAGGAAATAAGCTTCGATGTGCCCTTGGAAAAGAGCAGTTGGGTGGCGATGCGGATCGAAGCTTCTTCGCACACGAATCCTGTCTTTGTGCTGGTTGACGGCAAGCCGATCCGGGCTTCGAAACAAAGCGCCGAGTGGTGCCTGGCAGGGGTCGAACGATGTTGGGGTCAAAAAGAGCGTTTCATCGCTCCAGCAGAAATGCAAGACGCGATCGCCGCTTATGAACACGCCCGTGAAACATACCACCAGATCATTTCGGAGAGCGAATGACTCTTTCGCCTGCTCTAACGCGCGGCATGTTCTCCGCCAAAAGCCTCTTTGACTAGTTCTTCTTCCGCACGCTCGTGCTGCGAAAGCACGAGCTGCAAGGCATTCAAATCAGATCGAATACGATTCCACCAGGCAGGGGACTCCACGCCTGATCGAACCAAGATGCGCAGCATCTCAACCTGCTCCAGAATAGAAGCATGTTGCTCCACGAGTTGCTCTGCCCTCGACATCAGCCTGGGGGCCCGCTCGATGATTGCCGTAAAATAGCCGCCATTCTCTTCGTGTTGGAAATGCGTTTGGATTCGGTCGGCTATCACCTCGATCAATTCCTCGACAGGCCCCTTGCCCTGGCCATCGCGTAGTACTGCCTCGGTAAGCTTAGTAAATAGATCAGTCAATTCCCGGTGCTCGTTAGCCATGGTGCTGAATGACTGGCAAGCTGGACTACGAGAACTCATCTCGATCCCTCCCAAACAAAGGCACTGGCGGGCCGGCGCCCACCTTGACGCAAGAAACGAGCCGAATACCGACTACCCCGGGAAAACTCGTTTAGTCAGCCCATTTCCTGCGCCATTACCAAGTAAACCAGTGGCACAAAAATGAAGAACACCTAACTCTCTAAAGTGTTAATGATTGTTATAGACGCCAAAAAACGGCCCTCTCTCCGCATAGCCCAACCGGTACCAAGGACCAGAACAAGCTGTCCCGCCACATAGGGTCCACCAGAGAGAGGGAGCAATAGCACTAGGATTTGATCCTTATTTTCCTTGTCTTCGCCTCATCGGTCTTGGGAAGCGTGATGACCAACACCCCATCTTTGTATGCTGCCGTCACTTTGCTCTCTTCCACAGGGCAAGGCAGCGAAACAGTCCTCGAGAAAGTCCCTACCCGCCGTTCAACACGATGGTAGGTCTTGCCCTTTTCCTCTTGTTCTTCTTTCCGTTCGCCACTCACAGTGAGAACGTTGCCATTGAGCTGAATATCCACCTCCTCTGGCTTTACTCCTGGCAGATCCATTTTCGCTTCAACGGCGGAGTCTGTTTCCGAGACATCCAGCGCAGGAACCGCTCCTCCCGTTAACCAACCTTCTTGACCGCCGCTCCAGAGGTTTCCCATCCAATTCTCCATCTCTTCCAACATGCTCCTGCGGGGCCCTCCCATAAGCGACGGAATTCCACGACGTCGATTGACTAGTGACTCTCCCATCTCAACCTCCCTTCTCTCATCCAGCACCAGAAAGCGCGGGCACGAACCACTAATCGCGCCACCCGCGCAATCCACCTGCTACCAAGGCAAACCGCAAAGGTCGTGCCAAACCTTGTGGGCAAGCGGGGACTGTGCTGATCGCCCTAGAACCAAGCAGATTTACCCAACCGATGATCGCAGTGGCTCGAAGCCGCACAGCCATCGTGCGGTCCCGCTCACAATTGCTAGATCTACCAATGGGACTTGGCCGAGATTCCTACGATTCGTAGAACGGGCAGAATAGAAGAGGCCGCCTATCGTGGCTTGCTGCGAGTGCCGACCGCGAATTGCAAGACCCGTCGGGGCTGAGAACTGCACAGATTCTGATCGAAGCCTTCCCATTGGCTATGAACGGTCAGCTGAAGGCCTGCCTTGGTTCGACTACTGGCCTAAAACCTCGACGTGTTGCTTTAGGGCCAGCAGAATTATTTCAACCGACCGGTCAGTTCCATACTTGAGCGGATTAAACAGCAAGTCGTAGCCGTGCAGATCGGCAACATCTTTGTGAAAATACTTCTTTACAAAGCTATCTCGGGCCTTGTCGACTTCTTCAATGTGTTTACTGGCTTCCTCGGCAGACAAGTTCTGACTGTTTGCAATATGCTTGATTCGCGCTTCGATAGGAGCAAACAGCCTTATCCGAAGAGTCCGCTTCGCAGGCAGCACCTGCGCTGCCCCTCGTCCGACGAAAATACAATTGCCGTGTCTTGAAAGCGCAAACAAGGTTTCCACGAGTCGACTCGCATAAGCAGATCCGCCAATGGTCTTCTCCTTTCGGAACGAATCCAAGCATTCTGACAGCCAATTGGTAGACTTTTCATCTAGACTCTCTAGGAGTTGGGCCTGAATGCCAGTGTCCTTAGAAATCAGCTCGACCAGTTCGCAATCGTAGACGGGCCAATCCAGTTGCTCGCCTATCGCTTTGGCAATGGCAGCCCCGCCAACCCCGCGCTCACGGCTGATCGCAATCGTCATTGGTTTCTGAGACTTCTTAGGCGCCGATTCCCTTGTCAACGCCCCTCGTTCGCGCCAGTGGCGTAGATAGCGCTCCAGCGCCGCACCGGCTGATTTGGAAGGGGTAGTCATCGCTTTTATCCTCCGTCACACGGACCCAACTTCACACTGCTGACGAAACCGCTCAATATCCTCGGCTCCGCCCATCACAATCACAGTATCTTGATTGCGAAAAATGTAACGCGAACCCGGATTAAAAACCATATTGCCATCGGTCTGCTTCACAGCCAAAACGAGTACTCCGTGAATCTGCCTTGTTTCGCTTTCCGTAACGGTCGAGCCAACCAAACGGCTCTTGCTGTTGATCGTGATCTCATCCATTTCTACGTCGTCAAACTTCGATTCAGCGAGCAATTCCAAAAGATCTGCCGTCGATGGGCGCGTGATGATACGGGACATCTGCGTAGCGCCAGTCACTACCGGCATAACCACCCGGTCGGCCCCGGCTTGCCGTAGCTTCTTCTCCGTCGAAGGAAGCTCCGCACGGGCAATGATCTGGACTTCGCGATTGATGTTACGCACGGTGAGCGTAATGAATACGTTAGCGGCATCATCGGGAAGTACCGTGACCACGGTCTTGGCACGCTCCAGGCCTGCCCCGACCAGCACATCTTCTTCCATCGCATTGCCATTGATCGCCAAAAACTGATTCTGATCGGCTTCGCTCACCCTGGTCGGATCGCAATCGATTATGACCAGCGAACGGCCTTTACGTCGCAATTCCTGGGCGAGCATTTCGCCTATTCGGCCAAACCCGCATACAATCACGTGATTCGATTGTCGCTTGATTTCGCGAGTTGTGCGGCTCTGCCCCATCGCGGCTTGTATTTCACCTTCAAGCATGAGCTGAATCAAACCTCCCACTGTGTAAAAGGCTGCGGACATCCCGACAACAATGACTGCTACCGAGAACAACTGTACATGGCTCGGCAACTCGCTGCGCTCTCCGTAACCGACGCTCGATATTGTCACGACGACCATCCAGATCGCGTGAATCCAATCGTAGCCTCCAAAATAACGATATCCGCAAACCGCCACCACGAAGATCAAGGCCAACACCAGGGCGCCCCGCCGAATTCTTCGCAACGGTGTATTCATGGTCAGCAGATCAATCGTGCAAGAAACGTACCAATGGAAACCTCAACCCCTCGGCTCCGCCAAACAAGGCGTGAACTGCCTCTCTGGGCGGTATCGCACATATGGCCAATTTGACGGGGCAACGAGCAATGAGTTCAAAAAGCCTCGGGCAATTCGGAAACCTAGACGAAAGTACTCCTCCGTCGAGACTTCCAGGAAGTGCAAAACAGGCTTAGGAGACCACAAATCCCAATCTTTTTGGAACGCGCTTTGCCGGTTTGAGACTTAGGCTGCCCTTGCCAACTGACCCTAGAAGCCAAAGAGGAGAGTTCTGGTGAACTTATTTCATCATATCCTGGTACCGCTGGACTTCACCCAAAAAAACCAAGCCGCCCTGGAAACTGCCCTGAGAATGGCTAAGCAAAACCATTCTCGGGTTACCCTCGTGCATGTAATCGAAACGATCGATTATGCCGAAGATAACGAGATCGCTGATTTCTATGCGTCGATGAAACTCCGTGCTCAAGCCAACATGGCCGCCTGCGCCGAACGGTTTCATGAAGTCCATGTTCCCGTCGCCGAAAAAGTGATTCTGGGCAAGCGAGGTCCTGAAATCATCGCCTTCGCATTGCAAAGGGATGTCGATTTGGTCGTGCTCAGCTCCCACAAAATCAAGCTGGATGAGGCGCCGGAAGGCTGGGCTACGCTTAGCTATCAGGTGTCGATCATGTGCCAGTGCCCCGTGTTGCTCGTCAAATAGCCCATCCAGCAGTTCTTTGTCCGCGTCGATCTCAGCGCCCGAGATGGCCAGGTACCGCCGCCAGCCAGAAAACGGTTGCGATGACGGCTCATGCCATGCAACTGGATCGGAATTAGCCGTTTCTTCTTGCTGCGGTCCGCGTCTATGATGGTCATATGGCTGAGCTCTTGGGTGCGATGTGGAACGTTTTGCTCGAATTGGCCCCGTGGCTTCTCCTCGGGGCCGGCGTGGCCGGCATCTTGCACGTCTTGTTGCCGGGCGACTTTCTGCAACGCCAGTTCTCCGGTCGGCTGGGTGTGGTCAAGGCGGTCGCCCTGGGGGTTCCTTTGCCTCTCTGCTCGTGCGGCGTGATTCCTGTAGGCTTGAGCTTGAAAAAAGGCGGAGGTACCCACGGCGCCACGGTCGCTTTCTTAATCAGCACGCCTCAGACCGGAGTCGACTCGATTTTCGTCAGCGCCTCGATGCTCGGCTGGCCTTTCGCTCTTTTCAAGCTCTGCAGCGCCGCCGCAACCGGGATCATTGGAGGCTGGCTGACCGACACCGGGAAATACCGAGGAACGACCGCGGCAATCGTACCTCCTCTGCCGGCTGCTCCCGTCAAAAATCGCCCAAAAGCGATCTATGAGCACGCCATCGAAATGTTGCAATCGATCTGGCGTTGGGTGGCAGTTGGGATCGTCGTCTCAGCGGCAATCACGATCTTCGTTCCTGCCGATGCCTTTGCCGCCCTTGAGCCCCTCGGCGGGATAGCCGCAATGCTCATCACGCTGCTGATTTCGCTGCCCCTCTATGTCTGCGCAACCGCCTCGGTGCCGATTGCTGCGGCTCTGGTCGCCAGCGGTCTGCCCACTGGAGCGGCCCTTGTCTTCTTGATGGCTGGCCCCGCCACAAACGTTGCCACGCTCGGCGCCGTTTATCACACACTCGGCAAACGGTCGCTAAGCATCTATCTTGCGACCGTAATTGTCGGCAGCGTCGCCTGCGGCTGGCTGTTTGATTTCGTCATCGATGCCGACTCAGCCGCTGCTTTGCATCAGCACCACACGATGACGTGGTGGAGCGTCGCAAGTGCGGTAGTACTGCTGTTACTATTCGCCAAGTTCGCCAGGGCCGACATCAACAAATGGCTAAAGCAGCGCACATCTCAAGAGCAAAACCACCGCCCGGCAACTCGCTCGTTTGGCGTCCGAGGCATGAAATGCCTGAACTGCGTCGCCAAGCTGGAAGCCACCCTCAAAACCGAAGCCAACATCGAAGACGCAACCGTATCACTCGATCCCGGTCGGATCGATATCCGGGGAAGCGTGACCGAATCGCGAGTGCGCGAACTCGTCAGCCAGGCCGGTTTCGAGGTAGAATGAACGTCGACGGATCTAAGAATGGCCTCTCAAATCCGCTCTGCTGATCCTCAGGGAGCCTCTGCATCGGCATCGCGAAGCTGCTTGTGACAATGAACACAGCTGAGCGTCAATTGATTAAAGCCTAGCACAACTCCCTCGATATTCTCCTTTTCTGCCTGTTTTTGAATCTCATAGAGAGCAAACTCGAAAGCCCGTAGTTGAGTGCGGTACTCAGGATTGCGCTTACGTACGAATCCTTCGACCTGACTGAGGGTTTTCAACGAAGCCGCGTTTTCCACAATGCCCTGATAGTCGCCTTCGGTAAGCGCGGCAAAGATATCCTGCGACTTCTTGAGCTTTGCCTCCATCCAAAAGCTGAATGAGTCTTCGTCCTCAGCAAGGACTTCCGTTGCCGAATCTCTCCGGCCCTGTGCCCAGGCCAGACTCGCTCCAACTACCAGCACAACAGCCAGTCCAAACGCGCTAAGTTTCATGGGAAACTCCTTCTTCAGTAAGGCTCAATCACAAAGGATGCCGGAGCAAAGCACATTCCGCCATGGGATGTTTCTCTAGCAAAGAAAAGGCACTTCGTCATCGTCTCTCGAATAGCCGGCCTTCAGCAACCATGTCAAGCTACCGTGTGCAGACTCGCGCGCCTACATGAATCAACTGCGAACCGCTTCAACGGCACAAGAATTGCACAATTTTTCTTGCGCGGAGCGTCGCTACCTATGGCTCGGGAGGAGGTGTCCCATGCGTGCCACAATCGTTGTCTTCGCTGTCTCCGTGCTAGTTTGCGTTGTTGGCTGCAGCTCCGGTCCCAAATCGTCTAAAGGGTTTTCCTTGCCCGATGGCGATGCTGAGAGAGGTAAGGCTGAGTTCGTAGCACATCGCTGCTTCGACTGCCATTCGGTCGCCGGAGTAGAATTGCCTGATAGACCAGCAAGCGATCAAGTTGTCGTCGCCTTGGGCGGTAAGGTCTCTCAAATCAAGACCTACGGAGAATTGGTCACGTCAATCATCAATCCCTCCCATCGATTCGCCAAAGGGTACACTCCGGGAGAAGTTGCCGTGGAGGGAGAGTCCAAGATGACGAACTACAACGACGTGATGACCGTGAGCCAGTTGATCGACCTGGTAGCGTTCCTGCAGGCTCACTACGAGATCAGAGAATACGAGCCCACTCACTATCCGTTGTATGGGTATTGAGTTGATAACAATGGCTTCCCTTTTGAATCACTGGGAGAGGCTAACGGAGGTAGTTACTCAGATCTGACTGCTGTGTTCTGCACTCTTTCTTGAAGGGATCACGGCAATGGCTACCGAACAAACACGAAACATTCTCGACCATACGCGAGATTTTCATCAGCGAATCAGTCAGTATTTTCATCACTTGGCCGACTCGACCCAGCGGCAACGCGTAAAATTGCTCTTGGACTACATGAGCGAGCACGAACGCCGTTTGGCCGACTGCGTTCGAGACTACGAGGAAGCTGCTTCGGCCTCTATTATGAACACCTGGATTCAGTCGTCCAGTTGCACCGATGCGGCTAAGTTGCTCGATGAGTTTCAACTGAAACCCGACCAACCGATAGAAGATGTGATCGAACTGGGCTTGAGAATCTCAGAGTGTGCGCTGGAGGTGTACCGCCACCTGGCCGATCGAGCGGAGCCAGAATCGGTCCGGCAGGTATTCCTGAACTTGCTCGCCCTGGAAATGGAGTCCCAAAAACAGTTTGCCCAAAACGCGGGGCGTTTGGCCGATCTATAAGTCCAGCAGGAGGCAGTTGCCGACTGCCTTGTCCTCGACCTGCGTAATTCCCTTACTGGTTAGATCCTGACGTTCCCATACGAATCTCGATAGAAGGCATAGATAGTGCCCCTCTGTCAGGTGTGCCCAAGGGCACGGTGTGTGCTCTATAGCACATCGACGGACAAGAAAGCAGCCCT
>JAGQOW010000080.1 GCA_020427155.1 Planctomycetales bacterium
TATCGAGTGCTTAGACCCGCCGCCACTTGGTGATGTAGAGATCAACGAGGCGGTTGACCTGCTCAAAGGTTCAATCTTTATCAAGGGCAATATCGACCCGGTCAACACCTTGCTGCGCGGAGACTCGCACACGGTGGAGAAAGAAGTCCTCAACGTTCTTCAAGCAGCTGAAAAAACCACCGGTTTTATCCTTTCCTCCGCTTGCAGTGTCGCTCCCCCCGCTCCGCCTGATAACATAAAGTACATGGTCGAACTCTGCCACGAGTATGTTCGGGCATGAATCATCAAGCTATTTCGATGCGCGGCGAAAGGATCTGCAATGAGAGGTTGTGCTCGTGCTCCCGTACGTGTCGATCCCGCGGGAGGGGGGACCGACGCACCGCCGTTTTGCATTGAGCACGGGGGGGCGGTAGTCAACTTCGCCGTGCAACGCCACGCTTATGCCTTTGCCCAGCGACTAACTCCCGGTAGCGGCATCGTTCTTTACTCGACCGATCTGCAGTGCGGCGTTACTGCTTCCAGCATTGTGGAGCTAGCTAATGAGAACCGCTTGGAGTTCCTGCAGGCCTTTGTGAATCGCCTGGTCCCAGCAGACGAGTCGCTGCTGCTCGTCACCGAAACCGACGTTCCTCCCGGCAGCGGTCTCGGGGGCAGCGGCGCTTTGGGCGTAGCGATAGTAGCAGCGATCGATCAGGCCTACTCTCGTTCACGCTCCCCGCTGGAAACCGCTGCTCTTTCGAACGAAATCGAGCGCAAAGATCTTGGCTACCCTGGCGGTGATCAAGACTCGCTTGGTGCTGCGCTTGGTGGCGTCAATCTGCTCGAATACCATTGCGGCGGCGGCATGACGCCTCACAAACTCAATCTCAGTGATTCGACGCTCCGTAGTCTTGAGCACAGCTCTCTGCTTGTCTACAGCGGCGCGGCTCACGTCTCGGGTTCAATTCATGAAGACATCAAGCGCTCTTACGCGCTTGAGGATTCACCCACGGTCAAAGCAATGATCTCGCTCCGCGAGCAAGCCCAGGCAATGGCCAGGGCGTTGGAATCAGGCAACTTGAGCGGCTATGCCAACGCCCTCAGCGAAAGCTGTCGGCAACTCTATAACCTGCATGAAAGTTGCGATAGTGCCGCACACCGCCAGTTTTTCCAGGCGATTGACGACACGATTCTCGGCGGCAAGACCTGCGGCGCTGGCGGCGGCGGCTTCATGCTCCTCTACGCCAAACCTGGCCGCCGCGGTGAATGCATACGTCGAATCGAACAGCTGGGAGGACTCGTCTGGCCAGTCACCATCGATTTTAGTGGCGTCACCAGTTGGCAGGATTTGCCATTCCAACCCGAAGAAATCGAGCGATTCCGTCAGTTGGCTGACGACTCTGCTTGAGTTTCGAAAGTGAAGCGGACGAATCGAGGGTAGTATAGTTCCTCGCTCGTAAGCAAATCAGCCGGTCGAACTGCGTTGGTGCAGTACGTAACCGCCAGCCCTTCAGTAGTCTGTTCCGGATGTGCCTTCGACGCGTATAGCATCACATCTTCTCTCGAGGGGGTGGCTTCCTCGGGAACAAACACCGTTTGACCATTCGACCAAGGCCCCGTAAGCTGCTGTGCTTCACGAACGATGATCGGCGACCGGGGGAATGATTGAAACTGGGTCAGCAAGAATGAATCTAGTTTCACTTCATAGTGAACCGTAAACTCCGTTTGGCCATCTCTAACTAAGGGCAGGGGAGGGCGTGCGTCGATCTGGGCCTGCTTTAACCACGCTTCTTCCGAACCGTTGAACCATTCCAAATCAGCGAAATCGCCTACCATTGCGTCTGCAACCCGAATGCGCGTCAAAAACAGATTATGGCGACGCGAATTGTCAGAACCAAACGAATAAACCCAATCTCCCTGTCGAAGTGAACTTCCCGAGCCGACCATGACGCCCATCGAGTTCTGTGGTGTAGAAACGAACTCCATCTCCCAGTCACTCGGGTCGTCTTGGGCATTATGGATCAATACCGCCTCCCAGCCTTCAACCGCGAAGCCTAGTCTCGCTTCTGCTGCGTTTCGAACTCGCACCAGGTAGATCAGTAATTTGTCGTCGAGCAGCACACCGCCACCCGGCCAAAGAAAGACTTCTCCCTCGGAGCGAAAAAAAGCCGTCGGGACCCCTTCGCGGTTTTCTTGCCAATAAGACAAGAACTCGGCACTTGTAGGATCGTAACCTCTCTGAATAGCAATCGAATTGCGAATAAACCGAGCCGTCTTCCGCTGCCGCTGAGATGCAACCGGGTTGTTGTCGACGAAGCTATCGCCAAAAGTCCACAGGACTCGTCCCTCGCCTAGATCGATCGAGTTAGCTGCGTCCGACCCGCGCCATCGTGTATCACGACGAAAGAGTTGGTCGGCCTCCGGCCAGGCAACGCCACGCATCGCAAATTCTTCCGCATGGCTCACTTCCAAGCCGACAATCAGGCTCCAACAGACGGCAATTAGCGAAAGACGGCTCCGACCGGTCATGGCGATCGCTGCTCTGTTTCCAGCACCTCTTGAAGATAGCCGCCGACCTGCTCGGCCCACATTTTGCCATGGGCTTTCAGGCCTTTTGGGCTGAAGTGAATTCCCAGCCCGTTGAGATCTCGGTGATCGCCAGTGAGGGTATCCGTATCTGGCCCCGTCAGAGCGACCGCATCTTTCCAAAGCCTTTCCTGAGCATCTCGCACAGTATCAAACTTCAGATTCTCGGGATTGTGATACGACGCTTGCGCGATGAACCAGGGAAACTCCCAACCAGCTTTGGCACGCGAGGCGACGATCACGTTACGCAGCTTCTCGTAGTACTCGTCTTCTGCCATCTTGACATCGCTCTCGCCCTGATGCCACAGCAGGGCACGAAATCCTTGGGGGCCAAGCTGATAGACGCGGGTCATCATCCATTGGAATAACTCGCCGTCGGGTTGCCATTGATTGACACTCGTCCCGCCAAAACCAGTTGCGGCAACGCCAATCGGAACTCGCGTTTTCTCGTACATCACGTCGCCAAAGGTCGGCCAAAAGCTTCCTCCCTGGCTACTGTCGGCTACCCCCGGCTGCGGATCGTCGGCTAGTTGCCAATGTTCGCCGCTAAATGAGGAGACCATACCTGTCTGCTGATTGGTTTGAAACTCGCCGCAATTGGTCGAGTTCGATTGGCCGGCGCCGACAAATACTTCACCTATGCCAAACTTATCGACGCGCCCTGCTGCGACAACCTCGTCGTTGATGCGAGCACGCACATCCAGCGAATACCAGCCCCCGGCTGTGATCGGCAGTTTGGTATTGAACTCGCGAATTGGCGAAACCAGCGGAATCGTCAGCCACCGCTCTGGCAGCGGGCCTATCAACGACTCCCCTCGAATGCGTATTTCTAACTGCTCGATATCTGGGCGGCAGCGGCCACTCACGATGACTTCGCCTTGAAGCGTATTGCGCCGCTGAAACACCTGGTACGGCCGCGGAGAGAGCAAGGTAATTGCTTCGTCAGCAGGCAACGCATTCAGCTTTACCAGCGCCTCGTGCTCCTCGGCAGATGTCTTGCCAACTTGCAGTTGGAGCTGCTTGGTTTCCCCGGCCTTCAAATCGACTTGCCCCACCTGGTGTGGTCCCTGCCAGGGCCCCCACACTTTGGTAAAACCTTCGATCTCCAGCCGGGCATCGCCTCGATAACAAGTCAGATGGCTCTCCTCGCCGTTGATCGGACCTTTGCTCAATTCTCCCGCATCGCGAATCCCATCGATCTCGTCCGCAAACACGGTGAAGAATACGAAATCCACGTTCGAATGATTCGTCAGTTCCCAAGTCATTCCCTCGTCATCAAATGAGTATTGAATCGACGAGAGATCGCCTGAAGCTCGAATTGTGCCGGTTGCAGGTTGCTCGACCTCCTTCTGCTTCACAGGCCCCAAGTGGAAAAAATAGGTCCCGCGAGAAATCGAAACATCTGCTGCCAAGAACTCCTGACCGTGCACGCGAAGGCTACTCAGGCATCCGTCTTCGTCAACACGCGCCGTATAGCCTGACGTGTCAATGACCAATGGTTGAGGCAAAGGATTGATCGTCACCTCTGCCTGCAACTGGTTTGTCAGTAAGCAAGGCAATAGCAACACAATCGATGGATAGAAACTTGCGCGGCGCCACATGCTCGCTTGCCCTCAGAGGATGACTCTCGAAAACTGCGACTTACTTCGATGTGATATGAAACTTCACCGAGAGATTCCCGGGTTGGCTGTCGTATCCCAGTTTCGTGTCCACATTGAACTTGGCAGGAATTGATATCTCAGGATGGGTTATTTCTACCCGATAGGTCCCGAGTTGGACACCGACCATACCGGCCTGATTGCTGGGAAGCTCCGAGTCGTCGACATCCAGCATCCCACTGCCGCTTTGGCCTGTGGTACAGGTGGCCGGTTTGATCGCACCTTCGAAATACGGTTCTGGAACAAGCCGCACCGTGGCGCCTTCCAGAGGTCGCTGATCGAGATAGACAATCGCAATAAGCTGAGTCAACGCCACACGCGAACTGGCAAACCGGTTTAGACGAGCCACGAACTCATCGCGCGTAACCTTTTTGTCGTCGTTCTGATCATAAGCCCCCAAGGCTCCTAAAACTCCCGGACAAGCCTCAAGCTCTTCCGTCGACAGATCGCCGCTGCCGTCTTTATCGTAAAGTGCAATAGCGCCGTCCGCTGCCGATTCGGGCTGCAGATCGGGTGGAGTCAGCGCGGGAGGCCCGCCACTGCAGCCACAAGTAATAGCGAACAACAACCAACCGGCCGCCAGCATCCCACACCAACTCTCGCGCTCGGCCTGGGTGTCGTTCCATGAGCACATCGCTGCCATTTGACTTGAATTCCTTGCAGAGCCTTTGGACTCAGTTCGAAGCTTCCACGACAAGTCCGTCAAACCGATTACACAGATTGCCCAGGGCCACCGGGTCAATGTCGTAGCTGATCGAAGTCGACGAACCATCACACATGGCAACGTGGAATGAGCCCGGATGAGCGCTCCCCCAAGACTTGAAATTCTGAAGCCCAATCTGATCTTGCCCGGGTAGAAAAGGTGAAGGCTCCGAGGGGTCCGAACGCTTGACCCCTGCAAACCGGTTTACATTCCAATCCCAACCGGAATACATCGAAAGATTATCTCCAGGATCGGTTCCGGTTTCATACTCATCCGGATTCACATACTTCTCGCCGACGAATATCGTATTTGAGGTTCCGTCGGTGATTTCAAGGAGCCGAATCTCTGCACCGAGAAAACAAACGCCGTTCTGCGAATCTTCTGGTGGCCAACAAAACTTGTCGACGTTGTCGTACTTGCTGGCAGCCGGCGCAGGGCCCCAAAACTCCGCCCAGCCAGGCGACTTGCCGCATTCACTGCTCGTCATATAAAACTCGATCAGCACATTTCGAGCGCCTTGATCGATGAATCCATCTCCTGCGTTCGCTGCGTAGTCTGTATGTGCCGTATCTGAATCGCCCGGCACAAAGATGGCGTTTCGAGGTCGCCAGACCGACGGCAACAACGGATCCCAGGGATAGGCGATGGCTTGACGACGCGACGGACAAATGAATGTCGCTATCGGCGATTTCTCCAGCTGATGAGCTCCTTCTCGTTGAGCCATGCTGATCGTGTTCCTATTTCCGTCGCCTGGAAGCTGGTAGAGATTCTGTTGCTCGACATATGGCAGGAGCTGGTAAACCCAACTCCCAGGCTGGCCGCGGCCTGTCCCGCGATCAGCGTCGCCTGTCGCTGCACCCGTGATGCCAGCACCCGGCAAGATCCCATGAGTCGACTCGTGATTGAGGGCGCCGAGACCAATCTGTTTCAGATGGTTCTTGCACTGCATCCGCCGAGCCGCTTCGCGCGCAGCTTGAACCGCCGGCAACAGTAGCGCCACCAGGACTCCGATGATCGCAATGACTACAAGCAACTCGACAAGCGTAAACCCGCCAACGCCAGTTTGCTGTGTTCGCCTCATTGCTCTTCTCCTCAAGAACGACTGATAAGAAGCTCAAGCCTCACCTTGTCTGCTTCAACACTATTGTTACTGGGTACCATACATTTCGTCAAACAAACTTGCAGCACTTGCTGAGCGAAAAAGTAGATTTGACGCATGTATTGTAACTTGAAGTGTGATTTCGCCTATTGAAATTCAGCGCAAAACAAGAACTCAATTAGATCGATCCAAGGGCGTTTCTGGAGAGCGAAGCAATGTCTTCAAGTCAAGGTGACTTCGAGCAGATGGGGAACATATACCGAAGAGTTCACGTAGGTGACGTACAAGACCCTGCCATCCTCGCGACGCAACTCCGGATGTTCTTTGCCAGCGGTAAAGAGATCGTCAGGCCTAAGCATCTTCGGGCGATAGAAAACCTCTGCTTCGCTCCAAGGCCCGACAATGTTCGGCGCTGTTCGAATTGCCAGCTTGTTCTCGCGGTGAAAAACGTGAATGGCAATATGACACTTCAAATACGGGTTGTAACTCACCGAGAGCTCATTGGGTACACCCTCGAACAATACAGCGCTCGGTTCAAAAACACTGCTCCACGCCACCGGCCTCTCTGGACGAGCTAGGGTCGGCGCTGTTACGAGGTATTCATAACTGCCGAGATCTTCGATCCTCTCTGGCCGCGTACGAGCCAGAAACATCCCAGTCCAATAACATCCCCAAAGGTACAAATAACCGTCAGGCAACTGCTCGACAAACACTCCAAACCCAGGCTGGTCGCCCTTCCAAAACTCGCGGCTACCGTCCGGACCGATTAGCCTTTTGAATCGATATTCGCCAATTCGCGCCCGCGCAATTCCCATGCCATTGAGTTCGAAGGTCTCGAAGACATCGACTTCCGAGTCCATCGTAATCTTGTGATAGAACGCGTAGATCTGATCATTTACGCACACACTGTGGATGGGCCAAAGCCGATGTCTTGCCTTGCTCTCTTCTTGAGCGAACTCGATCACTTGCCGCGGCCGCTTACCATCGGCCGTCTTGAGATGCTCAAACTGCTTGATCCCCTGCGCGACGTTCTGAGCAGGGACGATCGCGGCCGTATTCGAAACAACATCGGTCAAATCGTGATTGCGAATCGTATCAAAGGGCCCCTCTATCGTGTCGCCGAATAGCCAGAAGGCATCGCCGCTGGGAAGTCGCGTCGATGTGGCCCCGTCCTGGCCAGTAATCCGTAGCGGATTGTCAAGAAACTGCAGCCCCAAGTCTCTGACCGACTGGCAGATCGGCTGCTTTGCAGCACTCTCGACAGCCAACACATCGCTCCCAAGGTTTCCAGCAGCCAGCGGCATGGCAGCGACTCCGGCGCTGATCGATTGAAGAAACTCGCGTCTTGTGGTTCTCCTGCATCCCATACCGCGTTCCCCCTGCTTTCGATAACTCCTCAATGAAGTTGGGAATCACTGATCCCGATAGGGTTGCCCCGCCTCGTAGAGTTTCAATCGCTCCTCGATGCGTTTCGCGCTCTCCTGCAGGCCGCTCGACTTGGCGATTTCGATAGCTCGCTTGGCTACGAGTGCCGCTTGCTCATACTGTTCGACCTCGGCATACGCTGCAGCAAGCGTGTCGAGCATCGAGGCGGCATTTCTGCTGTCTGCTCGGATCGCTGCTTCGACAAGTCGCACTGCCTCTTTGCCGTCGCGCAGGCTTGCGTCAGGGTGGGTCGAAAGTACCCAAGCGAGGTTATTCTGAGCCTCGCCATAATTCACGTCGATTCTCAGTGCGTCGCGATAGTACGAAATCGCACTCTTCGCATTTCCTCGCGCCAACTGGCCATTGCCTACCAAAACCAGCAGTTTGGGAATGTTGTAATGACTCTCCAGCAATTTCCTGTTTCGCTCGATGTAGTCGATCGTTTCGTCCAAATAGCCGTGCTCCACTAGTTGCCAGGCCAGATCGTGCGGGCTGAGACGCGCGCGACGCGTATGCCAACGTCCCTCAAACGGCAGCGACTTTGCTGTGGTAGTCAAGTCCGAAAGCTCAGCCACATCGGCCAAGAGCTGATCGACCGTCACGGGCCCCCGATAGAGCACCGCCAGCTGGCCCTGGGCGTCGATCAGCAGGCTCGTGGGAACCGACATCGGCTGATGTAGGTCGAACAAGTGGTCCTGCAACAATTGCAGCTTCTCGGTTGTCGCCAGCGTTGCCCATCCCGCCGTCCCAGTGTAGCCGACGTTCTTCAGAAGTTCGGGGGCCGCGGTTGTCGCAGTCGCCTTTTGCGTATCAAGCCGATCTACCGACAGAGCGACGATGTCTACGCCGGCCGCGGCGAGTTCGGACTTGCGATCGGACAGTTCTCGCAATTCTCCCAGGCAGGGTCGACACCAACTGGCCCACAGATTGATCAACACAGGTCGGCCAGCGGTCGTCTGCCCGAGCTGGTGCTGCTTGCCTTCGAACGATTCGTAGTCCAACGGCGGCAATGGCAGTTGAGCGGCCGAGATTACGCGCGCATGGTCTGTCGACTTCGGCTCTACAAGCTCGCTTGGCTCCAGGGGCTCTGGACGCTTCGGTGGCGACCAAAATTGGGCGGCCCCGTGATGTTGAACCAAGTGATAATGGCCATCAACAGCCAAATTGCCGAACTCCTCCGCTTCCCCACCCGGCCAGCGCACCGTCACTTGTTCGATCTCAGTCGCTTCTCCCAGGCCAAAATGAAGCCATTTGCTCGACTGAGCCAGAAACCCTTCCCCGGCACGAAGTGTCTTGATCAGCTTCTGTCTCGCATCCCCCCCCTGCGGAGGAACGACGGTGACCTCAACTCGCGCACCGATCGCATCTCGATTGCAGGTCTTGCCTTCCAGTCGTACCGCTAGAAAGTGATGGGAGGTCGCCAGATCATTTCGCAGAAAACGAACCTGTGGACCGTTGCGATTTGCCAGCCACAGATCAAGGTCGCCGTCAAAGTCCCAATCGCACAACGCAATGGCCCGACCGTCATCAGGAAAATCGAACCCGCAAACCGACGAGACATTGGCAAACTTGCCGCCGCCAAGATTAAGAAAACTGCAGTTGCGTTCATGCCCGCTGAAAGCGCGCCCCCTGCGCACCATTTCGTGTAGCGTTGCTCCCAACGGCGCACCTTGCTCCTGAGCCACGCCACTAGTGGCAGCGTTGCTTACCGGACTTCCGCCATGCGACACGACCTGCCGCCAAAAGAACGATCACAAATCGCCCGTATCGTCGGTAGTGATATAACCGTTGGCGACCAGCAGGTCGTCCCAGGCGTCGTTATTGATGTCGGCAAAAACACTGCTCCACGCCCATCGTGCCATCTCGACGCCTGTTTCGCTGCTCACTTCCCGGAAGACTCCCTGCCCATCGTTTTGCAGCAGCGTGTTTCCCTTGGCAAACCGCGAATAGATCTTCTTCAACTCGTCGTCCTTGCCCGACTTGAACTGTTCTTGCCGCGTAATCCGATTGCCGGCCGAAGAGAACATGTTGGCTACGTACAAGTCCATCCAACCGTCGTGATTGTAGTCGCCCCAGCTCACCGACATTCCCGAAGCCGAATCGACCACGTTCGCTTCAAGTGCAATATTCTTGAACTTTCCCTCGTCGTTTCGATAAAGACAGTTCTGTCCATAGTCGTTCGCCACGTACAGGTCTTGATCGCCATCGTTGTCGTAGTCTTCCCAGGCGCAAGCCAGACTGTGACGCCGGTTGTCGGCGTCGAGTCCAACCTCCTTGGTCACATCGGCAAACTCCCACTTGCCGCCGGCCTCGATGTCATTGCGAAACAGCACATTGGCAGCCCCGTCGTTGGCATCATGATAAACAAAAGCTACCTCCGCCTCGCTGTGCAAACTGCCCGGACGAGCAAACTCGATACACACGTAGAGATCCAGGTCGCCGTCGTTATCAAAGTCGGCAGCTGAAAAAGACTGGGTGTCGATATCCCGCGTCGCCAAGGTCGACCGCAGGCGGAACTTCCCAGAGCCATCGTTCTCCATCACCAACAGCCCGGCCGAGGTCGCTGCCACCATATCCTGGTCGCCATCGTTGTCCAAGTCGACCACCAGCGCGCTACTCGTATGATCCAACCAATCGACTCCCGACTCTTTAGACCGATCGAGAACCGTACCGTCGTCCTGCTGAATAAACAAGCGGTTCGGCAACCCACCTGGCTGGCATACATAAACGTCGTCTCGCCCATCGCCGTTGACGTCGCCTAGCGACATGCCATTGCGAGCAAACACGTGGATGCCGTGTACCCGACCCAGCCGAAGCAGCCAATGATTCAGCCCGTAAGCCAACTGTTCTTGGAACGAACGGTTCTTTTCCATCATCGCCTTGGTGCAATCGACTAGCCAGGGCCCGCGCTCAACCACTTCTTCGAAGTCCTTGGAGTCAATCGAAGCCAGCTGCAGCGCGCCCTCGGGCGATCGTTGCCACTGACAGATCCAAGTCGCCCTCTGCTGCAATGAGCCCGTAGGCGTCTTAGCGTCTGCCTCAAAGTAGGCAGTCGTTTCGGTTACTTGCTCGCTGCCGCTTACTCGAATCACTTTGAAGTGAACGTGAACGTCGGTCGCCTCGGCAAACGGTTCGGCCAATTCCTCGATCGCACGTGTCAGCGCCTCGTATCCTTCGGCAGTAGTTCCCCCCTCCGAGCTCTCCGCAGCGCGCAAGACGGCAATCGCACCATTCTCGCCGCCGTCGCGATAGACTTCAGCCAAATTCTGCGGACGAAGCCTTCCTACCGTAATGCCCTCGGCGATCTCACTTGGTGTGAGTGGCTCGACATCGTGATTGCCTAAACGCCCCGCCAACCGAGTCAGAAGATGCTTTACCTCCTCTGCCACCACCTCGGTCTCCCAGCCATCCTGGCCGGGATCAAGTTGATTTTCCGAGAGCTCTTGCTCCTTCAGAACGATGTCGGTGGCAAGTACTGGCAACGGGTCCTGAGTAATAGCAGAAACCGTCTTGATACTGCTCTGAGTCCGATTGCCTGCATCTGCCTTTGACTCGAGCTGAATTTGCTCTGCGGTCTGGTTCGACTGGTCGCGGAGTATCCAATAGCCGACGCCGACTGCAACAAATAACAGGCCAACTAGCAGAATCCAATTCCAACCAGTTTCCGACTGCGAAGATGAATTACCCGCAACCTTAGAATCACGACGGTCTGGCGTTTGTTCGCTTCGTTTCGACTTACGGCGGCGCGACATTCAGATTGGCTCGGTTCTAGTCTGGATCAAGTGCACGTGCTGCAACTCTCGGGCGTCATCCCAAAGTATACGATCGGCACTTCTATATCCGCCGATCGACCATGACCGCTATCTACACCCGGCCCGATGGTCCCCTCTGACAAGTCGCCATTTTATCACGTCGCTTGAGCTGGGCCTATCTTGTAAATACGGGCACCCAGAGGGCAGGATCCGGGCCCCCTGCCGGAAGGCTCCTTCGACGCCAACTTCATCGCTCCGGGCTTCGCGAAATACGCGACGCGTCCTAAGCGTGCTATTCAGAGGGCATCGACTAGGCATTCTAGTCCTAATCGCCAAATTCAGGGCTCACTGGAGCCGAAACAAATGATGTAGCAATTCTGAAAAGTCATAGCATACTTCTACTGCTTTTTTTCACGCAAAAACATTGAAACCGTTGGCACCTTCGGCCAAACTGTATTGGTAATAACTTGTGGCATGAGGCGGCTGCGAACGAGTTTGATTGAACTTGGAGCAGCCTGCTCGTTCAATCCTTGCAAACTTCTCTAGCCGCTGGTTCATCGACCAACGATTTCACAGATTTCAAAGTTCGTCTTTGTTGTTTCGGTTTCTTGTTACCTCGTCCAGTTGATGTACTCGTTCTGATACTAGCTACCAATCTGAAACTTCGCATAGGCCCCAAGGGAAGATCATGATGCGTTTCACTTCTGCAGCAGTGGTTTCGATTATTCTAATAAGCGGCGCAAGAGCTGAAGTCATTAAACCGAACGATGTAAGAGCTACTAGCCAGTTCGGTGTCGGCGCTAACGTCGAGAACTTAGTCAATGGCGATCAAGGACCAGCCGTCGGCCTCGATCCGAACGGAGCTCCCGTCTTCGGCTTGAACCACTTTGGTCTTATCCCCTCCGGCGGTCCTGGTGTGCTTGATGATCTGCACGACGTTTCCGTTGGGGGAGCGACCTCAGTCGCTGCTTGGGGCTGGATCTCTGGCTGCAACGATGCGGGTATTCCCGGCGGAGATCCTGGTGTTTCCGACTGCTCCGGATTCAATGGCTTTTTGGTTGAGCCCGTCGACGATCAGATCGTCGAATTCGAGTTCGACGGTGCCTACGATCTTACCGACCTGCACATCTGGAATAACAACGAAGACGGCGCTGCTCCAGACCGTGGTGTCAATGAGTTTGAGATTCAAGTAAGCACGACGCGCACGGGTGACACATTTACCGCCGTCGGCACCACCTATAACATCGCTGCCGACTCTGGCTTTTCCGCCAACGCCGCCCAAACGATTCCACTTGTTGCTTCCGGGATCCGACGTGTGCGACTCCTGATTAACACCAGGCACGGAGGGTCGTCTGAAGACTACGTCGGACTTTCGGAAGTTCGTTTTAGCGGCACATTGAATACGCTCGACGCTGCCGCCGATGGCGACAAGGACGGTCACGTATCCGGGTTTGATTTTCTCCTCTGGCAACGAAACCGTGGCTTGGGCGAGATTGATAATTATGAGAGCAACGGCTCCAACGCTTTCAATTCGACTCTCACTGCCACCCAGTCCGAAGGAGATTATGACAACAACAACGTGATCAACTTCGACGACTATGCTGCCTGGGAAGCCGGCTTTGGAACCTCAAGCCCACTCGGTGGCCTTTCCGGTGCGGCGATTCCCGAACCTTCGTCGCTGCTGTTGGCCGCAGCCGCCACCCTAGGTAGCTTCCTTTCGCGCCGCCGCAGATACCGCCGACTTTAGTTGTTCTGCCACGCAGCACATTTTGAGCCAGCGGCTTGTCCCTGATGATGCGGGGACATCCTGCGCCAGAGGTATGTTTGGAGCCCCAAGAGCGGCAGGTTCTTCGGGGCTCCAACACTTCGACAATTAGAAGTTGACGGAAGGCAGGCTCGCGAAGACAGCCGACCTTTCGCGAAGCGAGGATCGGGATTCTTCATCCAATTATCCATATCCTTCTTGCCAGGTCGCCCGGGCGCAATCGCAAATAAACCGAAAAGCGGGAAGGCGTGCCGGACGCTGAACTCCACCGCTTTAGAACTCCGGACGCAGTTTCTTCTCCCAAGACCACGCACTGCGATGGTTTTCAAAAATGGGAATGCTGTGTTTGCAAGAGCTGGCTATTCGCGCAGGCTGCGCCAGATACGCTGGGCAGTGTCGTAGATGGTTCGATCCTTGCCAGGGGCGGTTGGCTCATCGGGATCGTTTGGGGTAGGCGAGTTCTTGTCTTGTGGGGCTAACTGCTCTGGAGTTTGTTGTACGATGCGGCCTGCCCAGTCCTCGCGCTCAAGTACCACGGGCGAGAGTTGACCGTAGCGCTGCATGACTGCCGGCTCGCCCAGGATCATGAGTACGATGATGAGGAGCTTGCCGTAGGTGGAGAGGTTTCCCAGCCAATCGGGGCCCCAGAGCTTTAGCGCAGTGCCGAACGATTTTTTCAATCGAGCCCGTTTCCAGTCGATGGCATAAATTTCGTCGAGCAGCAGGTGCGACATCACGCCAAGCAGCACGCCGCCCGCTTTGAAGTAGCGCAGCTGCAGATCGCTGGTGCCACTCAGCAGAAAGGCTGCGCCGGTGAACACCGCGGCTGCGGGCAGACTGTGGAACATGCCACGATGTACCGTGTACCGAGCCAGCATTCGCGCCACGCCAAAGCGCACAAACAGGTACAAACCACCGGTGGCCAGCACGAGCTGCTCATAGTTGAGCCCAAGTTGCTGCAGACGATCGAGCAACAACATCGGCACAATCGCTGCGGCGAAGCCCATCGATTCGCGAAAGGGGATGCCCGAGTCACTGTCGATATCGGGCAGCATCCCCCCAATACCGCAGAGACCGCCTGCGATCAGCGACGAATCTAAGGGCATGCCGAGATGAAGTCCGACACCGGTATAGCCAACGCCCAAAAGGCTACTGGTTGTGATATGGGTTTTGAAGCCAGCCATATTTGAGTTTTTCAGGAGCTGGGTTTCGGGGTGGTGAAGAGTAGCGGCGGGCAACTGTACATGACGTGACGGTGCTGGGCCAGAGAAACCGGCTTTCGTTAGCATTCAACGCAGGCAATGCCAGCATGGCCGCCTGATGCCATTACGCTTTCCTCATTTCCGCCCGCTGGATATACTTTGCCGCCCCAAAGAACTAGCCCCGACCCTCTAGCTCCCAGCCCCCCAGTTTCTTATGCAAACCTATGACATGTTAATGGTTCTGGTCCTTGTGGCCGCTACGCTGTTTGGCTTCTGGAAAGGCATGGCGTGGCAAATCGCTTCGCTAGCGTCGCTGATTGTGAGCTACTTTGCCGCGCTACGGTTTGCCGACCAACTGGCCCCGATGATCAGCGATCAGGCGCCGTGGAATAAGTTTGTGGCGATGTTGGCGATATATGTAGCGACGTCGTTTGTGATATGGACCCTGTTTCGATTGGTTTCGGGAGCAATCGATCGGGTGAAACTTGATGGTTTTGACCATCAGATGGGAGCCCTCATCGGACTGGGCAAGGGAATCCTGCTCTGTATTGCGATCACGTTCTTCGCGGTCACGATTCTGCCACAGGCGCAGAAAGATACGATTATCGCCTCACAAGCAGGGCACTACATCGTGCGGATTCTGGATAAGACCCATGCGGTGGTCCCGCCTGAGATCCACGATGTGATTCACCCGTACGTCGAACGCATCGAGCAGCGTTTGGATCCGAATTATCAATCGCATGGCGGGAATAACTTCCAAGCGATGTGGCCTACCGGAGATGCTCCGCAATGGCCGGCGCAGTCGTCGAGCAGTAGCAACTGGCAACCGCCGGAACCGCCAGCCTCCAACCTGCCGGCAACTTGGCCGCCGCAGGCTCAGCAGCAGCCATCCCAACAACCCGCCTGGCCGCCGCAAGAGTCCCAGACCGCAGAGCGACAGCTAGGCGCGCCGTACTGAAACGCACAGTCCTTGGACTCTTTAGCAGCTTCCTGCTCCAGCGGACTTCGATGCAGCCATATAGGTCACACTGTAATCGGTTTCAAGCCGTAGTAAGCGAAAGGTCGCTGGGACGGATTCCTGAACTGTTCCGCCGTCGATTTCAGAGCGAGAACTGGACAGAACAACTTGGTTGTGGGACATGTAATGTCGATATTGAAACGTATCCTCTGCGTCTTATTTCTCTTGCTGGGCGTGTTTCTACTTGCGGTGCGTTGGGGGAACTCTCGTTCGCAACCGGCACATTCGCCAGGTTTGACCGATGATGGGCTCGCCGACTGCCCTGACACCCCCAATTGTGTTTCGTCTCAACGCAGCGATCCCGAGCATTTCATCACTCCAATCCCTTTCACCCAATCGGCCGAGGAAGCTCAACGTCGACTGGAAGACATAATCGGCGCTCTGCCCCGTAACCGGATCGTCACTCGTCGGCCGGGCTACTTGCATGCCGAGTTCCGAAGCTTTTTGCTAGGCTTTGTCGATGATGCGGAGTTTGTGATTGACGATTCCGAGCAACTCATTTTAATGCGATCAGCGTCTCGTGTAGGTCGCTCCGACCTGGGAGTCAATCGTCGCCGAATGGAAGAGATACGCACAAAGTTTGAGAGCCGCTAGCCAACATCCAGGCCTTTGCGATTCTCAAGCTCGCAGTAGCGTTGAATGTATTCTTTCACACGTACTTTGCGAGCCGTGTTCTCGCTGCTCATGTAGCGAATCTTTCCAAAGACAGGCCGTTCGGGTCCCCAAGCACGATCATAGCGGCCCAACACCCAGAAGATCCCGCTATAGGAGTTCGGATTTCGTCCATCGAGCGCATACTTGTTGTTCAGTTCGATCATGAAGCCAAGGGCTTCCCGTGGTGAAGAGGTCCACTCCAGTATCTTCTTTCCCCAAAGCATGCGCAAGTAATTATGAATACGACCTTCACGCACCAGCTGGCTTTGGGCGGCATTCCAGAGCGGATCGTGGGTCAGGGCCGACTCGAACTGCTCTCTCGAATAGATGTACGAGCGATGGTCGGAGGCATGCTCTTGCAGTGTGCGTTGGGCCCACTCTGGCAAGGACTCGTATTGGTCGTAATCTGGCCGTTGCCAACACATGTTGTACCCCAACTCTCGCCAGGTGATGAGTTCATCGAGATACGATTCCGCTGCAGGACTTGTTCCCCACCAACCCTGAGAACTTCCGGTCGGTTTCCCCTGAATTTTTCCCGGCGTCCAATCTTCCAGACGTGACAAAGCATCAAACACTTGGTGGGCCGAAACGTGACCAAAGTGCAAGTAAGGCGAGAGGCCGCTTGTGACTTCTTGTTCGGGCTGGTTTCGTCCTGACTCGTAGTGCGAAAGCTTATGTCGCAGGAAGTCATCTAGCGCCTTAGTCGCTGCTTGCGATCCGCCACGCACTTCGGTTGGCACAACCGTGTGATCGATAGGAAAGGACTGGATGCGGTCGCGTGCCACCAGCAGCTCAGCTGGGCTGGAGCTAGGCCAACGTTTCGCGACACTTTGCGGCAACTCTCTGAGGGTGGGCAGCTTCACTCGAGAAAGCGGATCGCTTAGTGGCATTTCAGCCAGATGTGACAGAAGACTCTTCTGCAGGAAACGTCGAAAGTCGAATGCTCGTGCGAAAACCTTTTCTGCGAAGCGCATCGGTAGCAGGCCATTAGAATCGACCACTTCCAACTTGACCTGGAGCCGTCGAGCGGCCGCCTCGACCATGCGAGGGAGGAAGAAGCAGGGGAAATCATCGCTCACGACGACACAGGCCCGGCTGGCCAAATGTTTCAGTAGTCCCTTGCCGTCCCCGCAATTCGGTTCCAGATAAGCGTAGTAGCGAACATCTTTCTTAGCGAAGTGCTGCGCGTTGTCTGCCATACCTTCAATGACGAACCGATGCAGCCGATCGCTTGCCCACGGATAATCACAGCGAAGTGCTTCGAGAATCACGAGCGGCTTCTTGAGCTTCTGAGCCCATTCCACGGCTCGCTGCAGACTGAAGTTGTAGTGAGCTCGCCTGAAGGCAATCATCCAGTAGAGCACGTAATCGCCTTCGCCGAGAACAGGCTCATTGTTGATCGCTCGAATACGTATTGGCGGCAAGCCTTTCATGGTTGATTCGGGGTCCTTGCCGATCTTGAAATAGACTTTTTTCCAGACACGATGGTCACTCGTTCTGGGGAAGTGATGTGATCAAAGTGGAGAATGAGTCAGCATGTTGATGCTAAGACGACACAAACCAACATGAAGATTCCGAGATTATCCTGGCAAATTCCCACTCCTGACAAGGGCTCCAAAGCTGAAGATCGGCGCATTGTGTCCGTCAGCCTCGTCAGGAGCACCATTTTGACTTTGATCGAGCTAAACTTGATCTACTACGATTGCCACAAACGCAGTTCCGACCGGTAGCATCTTCAAAGACGGCGACTCTAGGCCGAACATCGATAGAGCCTAGCTATCGCCTAATTCTCAGGCATAGTCCTCCTATCAAAGCCAGCAATAGCCCACTCGGCTCGGGCACCAGCAGCAAAGACTCGACAAATCCTATCGCAGCGTCGTGATTGAACACGCTGTCATTCTGATTAAACACAATGAAAAAGGGATCGGTCGGATCAATGGTCGGATCGCTGCTGGAAAGTTGCAGTTGAAGTAGATAGATGCCTTTAGATTGTGGAGTGTTCAAAACAAAGTCATAGTGACGATGCCAAGAACCGTCGCTAGACACATTCAAGTGAAATCCGTTGACAAGCGATGGCGTTACAGGAGTTACAACAGGCCCTAGCGAAGTTCCAAAAGCGATCGAAACAGTCTCTGTTGGAATGGTTGCGAAGTCTGTACCATTCCACTTACGCAAGGAATCAAGGATAGTGAAACCAATGCTTGAACCGGTGGGAAAAGTCCCTGGCAGACTGTCGAAGCCAGGTTCGTCGACTTCGTTCGGGATGATCTCCCCAAACTCGGCGTCATAGACACGTTCGTTCGTTACGATCATTCCGTCAGCAACTCCCAGCTCAACATCGCCACTGTGAATTTGAGCAAATGTCGGGGAGGTCAATAACAGTGCCAAAATCAACGATCTCATAGTGATTACTCCAATTCTATTGTGGTGGTTTTGCAAAATTGAATGTCTTGTCAGCCATGTCTCTGATCCACGCTTCAGTGACAAACGTCACGTGTCCGTCCGCGTAGAGATAGTTTGCGCCGGTTGTATGACGATCGGTCTGCAATTCCTCTCGCACTGCCTCCCACACCTTCATGTCTCGCACATTGCTCTTCTTAAACCATGCCTTGGCATGGATGTGCTCATGATAAAATGACAATGGCAGGTTGTCGGAAGACTCGAACGATAAGATCGTCGAGTGGGTTTCCGGCAAGTCATACAGATTGAGGATCGCGTCTCCACCCGGAACGGTGACATAGTCGTTCAGCACATAGCTGGTCAGTTTCTTCTCTAGCTTCTGATTACCCCGGGGATCTTCTGGACAGATACGAATTGCATCCACGTTCTCCATATGCGGCCCCAAGGTGTATATCCAAGACTTCTTCTCGTCGGCATCAACAATGGTGTGCATCGTCTCCGGAAATCTTCCCCGATGCGCGTTGCAGTACTGGTGCAGTGCAAGCCCGACCTGTCGAAGATTATTGGTACATTGAACACGTCTTGCCGATGCACGTGCCGCCTGAACTGCCGGAAGCAGTAGCGAAATCAGAACTCCGATAATCGCCACTACAACCAACAGCTCAATCAATGTGAATCCGCGCGCAGCGCGAAACATAACTGCCTCCAAGACAATTCTCTAAGACCCTACAAGGAGCCCCGCCGACGCGCCACGAATACGACGCGATAGTCGGACCGCTTTCCTATCCGGGCAGACGCCGACGGAGCGGATAGAAATGCGCACACTCTGCGCAGCTCGAACCGAGGTTAGATTTCATGCAGAGGATGCGCACAGAAAGGCCTAGACGGCAGGAGGTCCGCGAGCGGAATAGACCCAGAATGGCTCACTCTCGTGAACAAGAGCGACTGCCAACACTACCGGTGAAACGCATCCGCCTAGATCAAGCACCGGTCTGTATGTCAGCCGATCTTGAGATGTGGCAAAGAAACTGCAAATGGGGCAGTCCTCGGCAGAACTCACCGTGGCCCCAGCATTGTCTCCCCTCTGTCCACGTACTGGCTCAATCGAGCAGTGATGATGGCAATCGCAAGAGGAGCCTGATCCAACCAGGTGGTTCAAGCCGGGCAAGAAATGCAGCGCCTGCCCAAATACGACGAGTGCCCCGTAGAGAAAAGCCGCGAACACCGCGACGACAAGTTTGGGGCAGGTAAGGCGCATGGAACCGCTATTTCCAGTTAAAAACAGGAAAACGGCCCGACTGGGTAGCATTATTAACATCACCTAGTCACAAGTCAACTAGGTTCTTCCTTTTAAAAAAGGAGAATGACATGGCCTAGACGCAGGCCACCACATGCTGCACGTCACGGGTGCAACGGATGGACGTCAGTCCCACCCGA
>JAGQOW010000081.1 GCA_020427155.1 Planctomycetales bacterium
CGCCCTGGTAGATAATTTCTGCACCCTGCTTCATGGCCGCGACCGTGGCCGCCAGCAACTCCGCATCGCGCACCTTCTCGTCTGGCTTTCGAATCTGCACAATCTGGCGCCCGCTTTTCTTCAGGTGCTCCACATAATCCGCTTCGTGCTTTTCGCCCAGGCGCTGGAGCGTCTCCGCCAGGGGCAGCACCGGAAGTTGCGGCTTGCGTTCGCCCTTCGCGCGTAAGTAGTCAAGCCCGGTCAAATGCCGACAGCTCAAGTGTTTGCCCAGGTCCGTTGGCGCCAGGCGAATGGAGTTCTTTTTGATCTTCATCTTGCGAGGGCGTCGGAAGTGGCACACCTGCCACCTTGCGCGTCAAAGACTACTCAGCCACCACGCGGCGAGGAGTATTATTTTCACAGAAGTGTGTCACATTCGGTCACACGAATGGTGGCGGCAGCTTGTTGCCCTTACGAAAAAAGCAATCGAGGCACTCTTGCGAGCTCAGGGGAGTAGATCAGAACCAGTTGAGGACGGCGAGCTTAGGAAAGCCCCAATGCCTTAAGCGATGCTTGCCTCAAGTCTCCGTAGAAGATGGGATCCACCTGCTCAAGCACATCCGGATTGACCTCCAGGAACTGTCGCTTGTTCTCAATTGGTATGAGGGCCCGTTTGGCTCCGTTATCCATAGCGACCTGCAGGGGTTCAGTCAAAGACCGGGCAGCCCTAACGTTTCCTTGAACGCTCATGTCACCGAGGACCAACAGTCCCGCCTGAGGGGCCGCCTTTCGCAGAGCGGAATACGCGGCAACGTAAAAAGCAACGCCGATTTCTGCCTCGACCTTATTCCCCAAGAGGTCGATGATCTCCAAGTGCAGGTCAGACGTATCCAGTTCGCGTCCGACACCAAGAGAACTTTTTTGGCTCAGAAGGTAACTAAAAGCCCGATGCACGCTTTCTTTCATGGTCCCCACAACACCGCCGGCCGACTTGAGCTTACCTGTGCCGGACGACAATGTGATTTCGATGCGGTACAGTCCCACCGTCCCATCGCCGCTGACTGATGCTGTATAGATGGTTCCAGGCGCGAGCGGATCCGGAGAAATCAGGTCTTTGCCACCTTGCTCTGGAACTCCAATAAACTGCTCTGTTCCATCCGCGATTGAGATGTAGCTGAATGAGGTCTGGTAGTATTCGAACGATCCCATCTTCTTTAGCTGCTCTTTCACCCTCCTGCGCCCTTCGATCCCGAGCTCCAGTATGACTGCAAGATCCTCCGGCTCAACCTTGCCATGAGGATGCAAAATCTTCATCAGGCCGGATACACTGCGCCGGACAGCTTTTCTATCGCGAGCGTTCAGATGCGCACCCAGGCTGAAGTGATGATCCAGAACTTCCGTGAAGTTGTGTTTGCGCAGCTCGCGCAACGCTTCAGCCATATAGTCAACGACAAACCCGTATCGGTCGGTGAAGTGTTCGTTTCTCATTTTGGGTACCTCCCATCCCGGGAGGTAGAAATGAAGCCTATCGATGAAGGCCATATCATCCCGAATGGAATCCGGCAGGGGGGCAAACAGATGGCCGGTCTGAACCATGACGTCGATGGGTTGCTGCGTATTGCCGAACATGGCGACGCTTGCATAGCCGGCCATTGCTTCTTGGCCACGCTGAAACTGACCTGACTCGCAGTAGGTCTTCATCATCGTGATTACTTCTTTGGGCATCTTCTGAAGATCTGCCACCTCATCGAACCCTATCGCATCCCAGATCTGAACCATGCCTTTGTATCGCCCCTGTTGCTGTCCGAACAGATTGGCCACCGTTGTAGGGCCCGTAAGCAACGCGGCGTACGGTGAGATCTCTTGGACCGCATAGCTCTTACCGGTGCCGCGCGGCCCCAGCTCAATGAGATTGTAGTTCCTTTCACAAAGCGGAATCAGCCGCGTAAGGAAGAGCAGCTTAAGCCTACGGTCCATGATAGTGGATTCATAGCCCATGCTCCTTACCATGAGATCGATCCATTCGTCAGTAGAGAACTCAGCGCGCAGCTTTCTGTACTCTTCGAGGTCGAAGGTGGCGAGCTGGATTGGGGTTAGTCTGTCGATCCAGAAGGGGTTTTTCCCTTTGCTCTCATCATCGTATTCAAAACGCATGTCTACCTGCGCCCATATCCCTCCCGTTAGCAACCGATCAAATTCACGGACGTAGTGGTCGGGAATGTGGACATGCTTGTGACCGAAATTCGTTACTTCCGCCCAGTACTGCGAATCAACGAGGCGGACCTTTACTTTATCGATGAAAGTATGCTTGCCGGCTTCCTTGACTTTGCTTTGTGCTTTTGTACTCTCATCTGGTCGAATGTAATTGTCAGCGAGAGTATCGTTGACGACCTGCAGCCCCATTTGAATGGCCATCTCATCGCTGGATGCGCAGTACTTGCCCAGCAGGTACTCAAGCACGAACACGGGCACGTTCGCGCCCACCTTGATTTTGCGGACCAAGTCCTTACGGACCACCTTGCCGGCAAAGACACGGTTAACCTTGTCATCCAGGGCATCTCGCGCTGCTGATTGCTCATTGCTCATATTCAAATACCCAACTGGACCGGCAGCTCTTCCGACTGGTCCAGCACCGCATCCGTGGCGGGATCCGTCAAAACGACCCGCAGGGTCTTGCAATCATCACGCGTTAGCATCATGCCGACGTGCGCTTCCGATTCTTTGCTGAGCTTGAGAATACCGCTGCCACGGTCGAGTTCTGCGCCGACAGCCATACCCGCCTGGCCTACCTGCTCGTCACCCGAAAGGAGTAGGACGCGCAGCGCCACCGGTTCTGTCAGGAACAGGTCCACCGGCACAACGCGCACTCCGAAAGTGCGGTTGGTCACTCTATCTGGAACACCACGCAATTGGGCAACCTTGCCGGCTGACGATCTGGCATCCTTGCTTGGAATCCGAAGACTGATCACCGGGACGATAAGTTCCTGCAGACTAATGCTGCCATGATGAAAACTGAGTCCGCCGCCTGATTTGAAGACACCCAGACCGGTCGGGAAGACAAAATCGAGGTTGGTTTCATAGCCAAGATCGGCCCCGGTGACCCGGACAGTACCCGCGGGCGTGGCTCCCCCATGACCGATCCAACAACGACGGTGCAAGTCTACGGTCGTGCCTTGCGGGTTGTCCGTCTTCATATCATCTTCCTTACGAATCGAAAACTGGTGTCCATGGTCAGCGGTTACCACAAAGTTCTCGATCCCTGCGGACGCAAGTTTGCGAATAGCCCGCGCAACGTTGCCTATGACGCCTTCCATCGCCGCACGAGCCGTGAGTTCATCGACATTCTCTCCCAGCGCGTCGATTTCTTGGGAGCGAACGACGACCAATGGGGCATCCCCGATTGCGTTGATCAGGTTGCTCGGCGAACTGCTGATTAATTTTCCCATGGCAATATCTGCAACGCTTGGGACCTTGGCCCGCAGAAATCTCAAGCGGTCTGCTAAGACTGACATCACCGTATCTTCTATCCTTACGGCAAGTTTTCCGTTGTTCTCGACCACAGAGAAACTGGCAGATGCTCCCGGCAGAAGGGCTGCCATGCCAACGGGCGTAATCGTGGGGAGAGCTGCTATGGCAGGCCGGATGGTGAGATCCTTGGCGCCTGCAAGCTGCTTGGCGAGCTCGACACCCATCTCAAAGCGCATGGCATCGACCCAAAAGTAGGCGACCCGCCCACCCATGGCCTGAACAATATCTGAGTATATTGCAGTCTGAGGAAGGGGGCCAGCAACAGTCCAGGCGGCCTCACGGAGCCCCCTGGCGAAACCTCCAGCCATCTGCTTTAACAACTCCTCATGCTCGCGCCGGACGACTGCCAATCCCTGCTCTGTCTCGGGGTCGTCATCCATCTTGGCTACCCAGGTTTCGAGGCGCCGTTGCAGTTCATCCACGCGAAACCATCCGTCCGCGCTGGAATAGGCTTCGACCCATTTTGCAGGGTTACCATTTCCCCCGGATACAGCGGGACGGACTTTCTCGATCTCCGAGCCAAGCTCGGCCATCAGGCGACATGCTTCCCATTGCGCCTGACGGCCCACAGCGCGGTCGACCCAGAAGCTGCGGCTGCGACCCAAGACAACAGCGAGTGCCTTGTCGTATTCGCGCGCGCCAAGGAGCTCACCGGCGTAAGCCAGCAGGGCCCGCTCCTCGAAACGGAACGTATCGATATTGCCAAGGTCCGCCGCGCCTATACCGGCATCAGCCAGACCTAAGTCGCTTTCGACTCTCCTGGCGATGTCCTCATAGCGATCAGGGTGGTCGTGGCGGAGACTGGTTGCTAATTCACGGACATTTTGGATGTGTTCCGCGCTTTTCGGTTCCGGCACCATGGCCACGGATGCCGGTGGACTGCATTCTAGGTCGGACCGAAACTCACCGACAAGCACGTATCGAACCACCTTCTCGCGGGCATCGGGGAGCGGCGTCTGCGCAGCCATTGATAGTCCAAGACGAGATTCGATCAGCTTGAAGAGTTCCTCGGCAGCGTCTTTGTCAATAATCGCTTTGTCATGACCGTCGTCTACAAGCCAAAGGACCAGGAGGACGTCGCTGCGTGCCCCATCAAAGATCGTTCGTAGGCGTGAGGCCGACTTACCCTCCGCACTCTGCTCAAGAAACGAGACGATGTCGTCGTATCCTACTTTCTCAGAGCGCAGCATCTCGTCAATCTGCCCGTCCGTGAAACGCTCCCGCATCACATGAAGGGCGAGCCGCTTTAGCTGGGGCTCATACGTAGTGCCGCTCTTCTCAAGCTCTGTCAGGACCGAGGCGGTTCGATCGCGCTCTATCCCGGGGAGATACACGATCAGCGGCTCCGGCTTGTCCTGATCTACAAGGGGCTCGACCACCGTGCGCACGGCAAAGAATGAGCCGGTGTAGCGGGCTACATACGTGGGGCGGTCCTTAACCAGCACCCTCGGAATACCATCGAACTTGCTTTCCGTTCCAGCTTCGTGCAACTCGCGGTCGAAGAACGGCTCGAACTCGCGGCGCGGATCGTAGAACACAACAACGCCGCGTTTCTTCAGCATGTCGTCGAGTTGACCGCACAGGTAGTCGTGAAACGGGTGCATCAGTCGACTCTCCTTCGGCTAACCTTGGTTCGCTTTGCCTTCTTTCGCGTGGCGCGTCCCGTTCCGGGAGTTGGCGCGTCCAGCAGGCTCTTCAGGGCTTCCTTGACGGCAGCCGAAGTCCGCTCTTGTATGATCTTGTCTATGTCAGTCTGTTCGACATTGCGCGGCTGCCATTTTCCCTCCGCATCTTCGGACCAGAAGATTTCTTCGAGCCCGTGAGCGATGGCGAGACTGCGATCCTGCGCGCACTTGGGTACCACGCGCTCGGGCCACAGATGCATCGCCAGATGAGCCCAGTCGTAATCGCCTTTCCAGAGCTTGTCCCAGGTGGACTTGCATTCGTTCTGCCAGGCACGGTTCTGAGGCACGAGGCGCCAGAGGGGAGCAAAGTTGATGATCACGCCGTCGTTGAGGTCGGGATTCCACAATGGTGCGACCCGTGCAACCTCGCTACAGAACGCGCGCAGTTCGCCGACGAAAGCCTCCTGTGCGGCAAGCTCCTTCCGTTGGCTTGCGGTTTGATTCGGTCCAACATCTTGCGTGAGGCTGGTGAGCTTGCGCTCCTCGTGTTGCACCTTTGGCTTGATGTAGTCGTTCAACAGGCGGAAGAGCGTGTCGCTGGTGAAGCGGTGGTAGTAGAGCCAGGTGGAGTAGGAACCTGAGACCGTCCCGAGCTGCCAGTAGATCGGCGCCTTCCGGCGGCTTTTGGAATAGCGCTTAATATGATCTACGAAGAATGCCTTCTGGAAGTAATCGCGCAACGTGCTCGCGCCGAGGATCTCGCAGGCTTCCTGCTCGATGGCGCCACTGCGGTCGCCCCAGATGACGGCGAGTGCGTCGCGGACGCGGGCGATGATGTCCTCAGAGTGACCTTCATCATCCACCAGAATGCCAGGCCACGTGATGCGCAGCGGGTAGTCGTCGGGCACGTCTTCCTGCGCGGCGGGAAGTCCGTCGGTGTTCTGGAGCATGCCGGGTGGGCAGACGGGCAGCGGGTCGAAGGGTTCAGGCAACTCGGGTGACTGGCGCTCGCCGGTGGCGTAGCGGATATCCCAGCGGCCGAGGAGCGACCCAATACACTCCGAGACATGGACGGTAGCTGCGTTTCCTAAAACGGTGGATGTTTGACTAGCGGGCTTCAATAACTGTGCGATAACGGTGCTTGGAGAGGCTTCGAGGTAATGACAGATGATCTCTATCTTCCTATGCACAAAATACGACTTCTTTGTGAACCAACGCTTCGCTCCGAATGCTTCAACCGCTCTTCGGATCAACTCCTCGTCTCTCAGCTGCCACAATTCCCCTACCTCAGCCTCCGCTCCGCTTCCGAGATATGACGCAGGATGCTTTCCCACCTCCCGGTCGACAAAGTCCTCTTCCTCACTTGTCAATTGGAAAGCGTTCGTAACGCTCTCATCAAGTCGACTTGAGGCTTCCAGTGCGCCCGAGGCGTGGGCCATGAACTCATTGAAGCGCTGACCGACGGAATCGCGCAATGAACCCGAACGGGGGCGATCTAACGAGAAATGACAAGAGGTCTCGTCCGCGGAAAATTCACGGACCTTGAAGTGAAAAAGGCGTTTAATCCTATCCAGATTCTCCGGGGAATCGATATGGTTGATGATCTCAGATGGAACGCTATGGACAACTGCCGTTGTATACCGGCGAGCTGCGCTCCCTGACGTCGCCATGTCTCCGGACCCCACTGCCATTTCTAGGTAAGTCTGCGGAACCCGGCAGTGCAAATAGGCAATGCTCAGCAATGTTCTCGATTCTGAATCCGTAAACCAGCTCTGTGCGTTGTGGCTGAAGACACATCCTTCAGGGAGTATTTTCGGCGCAAACGCACTTGCAGTCCTAACTGTGTACGTCGCCCCGGGCTTAAAAAAGAAACTGCCAATCGTCTGCCTAAGCATCCAAATGTTCGAACGCACATTCCCTTGCGCATTCAAGTTGCTCCAGATCTCTGAGGCCGCGTTTCTCCAGTTGACCAGTAAGTGAATCTCGTCGTAGGGCGGCGAGTATTCGCCACCTTTTGAGAATCGACGCCACCGTTTTCCCGTCCCTATTGCGTCGCTGCCTACTTCCCATCCTAACCGGGCAAACCGGAAATCGTCCGCCGTCGCAACGCCTTGCCTCACTCTGGCAACTTCCGACTCGAACGATGCAAGACTCGCATATCGCTTGATAAAGGTCCCAGGGGCCCAATAGATAAAGGTGCTATCAGGTACAATTTCTAGCAGGCCTTGGTCGAACAAGAGCAGGCCGCCGGGCTTTCCGGCAAATGCAAGTTGGATGTCATGAAGAAGGTCTGAACTCTTTTCCCGCGACGTCAGATTGCGGCTGATCAATGCTCGATCACGACCGGTTGGTCGAATTCGTTCGATCGCGTACGCGGCAACTTCGACTAGAGCGTCATCCAAAACTCCCAACCCAAGGTCTGCAAAACATGCCAACTGGTTTGGAAAAACTACGTTTCTCCGCCAATCCTTGCTGTCGCCGAGAAAGAAACCGGTGCGAGCGCTAATAATACCAGCCCGGCCTTTGGGCATCAGACACGCGATTCCGCGCTCAACGAAGGCATGGAGTATATCGTGGTGACTGCTTGGATAGATTTGCTTCGAGATTGCTTTGAGTGCATTCGTCCATCCACCAAATGGCGGATTCATCACCACCGCGTCATAGCGCTTGCGACAAAGATCGATGAACGCGAAGCCATGCGCCGCATCTTCAGCAAAGAGCCGCCGTTGGTAGTCGCCGGCTTCGGCGGACTCGGCATACTTTTCCAATGCCGTGTAGATGCGCTCTTCGGCCGTGTCGAAGAAGGCTTCCTCAGTCGCATTTGCATGTTCGTACAGATCGCCCCTTTGCCGTAGAGCCTCCTTTCGGGCCTGGTCTATGGCGGCGCGGATTTCTTCTTCGATCTTGAGCAGGGTGCCAGCCTCGCCTGCGAGCTGCATCTTATCGAAGACGGTCTTGACAAGTTCGCCGAGCAGGGGCGGGTCGAGGGTTTGAACGAAGTCATCGAGCATTGCCGCATTGCCGGGCATCGGCTCGGCGCAAACGACGTTCGAACGGCGGATCCGGGGCCGCTCGCCGGCGGGCATGCCTTTCCAGGTTTTCTGGGCACGGAGCCAGAGGGATAGACCGGCAATCTGAACGGCGCGTGGGTCGATGTCCACGCCGTGAATGTTGAGCTCGATGATGAGACGCGGGACGTCGCGGAGGTAGTCGGCTTTTTCGGGGTAGGCTTCCTTAAGGGCGGGGCAGAGGTCTTTGTCCCAGGCTTCTTCGTAGATGGCCTCGAAGAGGTCGAAGGCGTAAAGGCCGAAGTGCATGGAACCGCAGGCGGGGTCGAGCAGGCGGATCTCACGCGGGTCTTTGACCGGACGATGCGGGATGTAGACAGGCTGTTTGAGAAGCTCCTCTTGACTGAGGGGTTCCTCTGTGCTGTCGTCGGGCAAGTCAGGTGCCGCTTCGTCCTCGGCCAGGAAAATCTCGGTGGGGCGACGGACGAGGTAGCGGCACGTCTCGGCAAGCCGGGTCTGGCCTTTGGTCATTTCATACCAGATGCGGCCGAGGGTGTTATCGGTAAGGAACTCGACGACGTAGCGCGGGGTGAAGAACTGGTTGCGCACGGCAAGTTCGCGGGAATTACGCGGCGCCCCGGAGGCGTCGCGCATGGCTTTGCGCTCTTCCTTGCTGTTCCAGTACTGATATACCCAGCCGATTGTCTCGTCTTCGGCCCAGAGATTGCTCAGAGCCGAGCTGTTCAGGATTTCTAACAGACCCGTGAGCGCGGGTCCCCGCGGCCAGAGAAGGCCCGCCAAATCGCGCCGGTCGAAAAGAACACCGACCTCGAGGCCGATCTCATCGAACAGGCACTCGATATAGAGACGATAGCCATGGTCCGGCAGCTGGATAAGACCTGGAGCCAGCCCGGTGAACTCCTTGAAACCCGAAGATTGATCGCCTCGACTCACGCACTGCTGAACCAGTCCGCGCGCTTCGAGCATCTTGAGCGCAGCAAACCGATTGAACACAGTGAAGGCAGCTTCACGAAGATACGCTCCAACAGCTTGCTTTCCGCTAACGCCCGTACCCTGGTGATGTTCGACAGCCGCCACAAGCTTCGTTCGCAACACGCGCTGCGCAGCATCGAGGTGCTCACCCGGCTCGGCCGCTATCGTGCCGTCGAGACGGATGTCGAACTCGCCCTCGATTTGCTCGGCATACTCGTGCTCCAGCAACTCTCGGGCTGCCTGGGTCGCGCGCTGGATGCGATTTCTGGTCTCCCTGTCCATCCGGTCGTTCTCTACTGAACCAGCACCTTTTTGCCCGCGCCGATGAGCTCCAGGCACTCTTCTTTGAGACCGGACAAGGCCTGGTCGAGCTGCTCCTCGGTCTCGATGCCGCCGCTGAAGTAGCTCGACGCCGCCACGCGAACGAGGCGGTTGCCGTCCACGAGTCGGAGCATCTCCTCCACTGCGCTCGCCAGGCGGCCCGAGGAGGCGGCGAAGTCCGATCGAAGTAGCGGGATCGCCATCGAATCGGTGCCGTCCGTGGTCGCTCGCGAAGCGAGTGGGCCAGCAACGCGGCGCTGTTGGTCTTCGCCAAGCTGCTCCCAGCCCGGCGTCGCCTTGAGCTTCTTGGCGGCCTCTTCGTAGGCCGCGGCACGGGCCTCTGCGGCTTCGTGGTGGCGCCGCTTGTGCTCTTGCTCCAGAGCCCGGGCGTGCTGATCGATGGCCGCGAGCTCGCGAAAGAACGTCTCTCGCGCCATCAGGTCTTCGAGCTTCTCGGCGTGCTCGTGGTCGTCGTCCGTGAGATCGGGCTCCTCCTTGAGGAATGGCCAGACGGCGTCGAGCGCCTTGCGAGCCCGGCCAATGTCATACAGCCGCGTCTCGGTGAGCACCTGCGACAGCTCTGCGCCGCGCTTGATGGCTTCCTTCAGCTCCTTGTAGGCCGAGTTGAAGGTCAGGATGGCGTGGTCCTCCTTGCCGGAACGGATGGACCGCATCTGGTCGAGGGCGGTCCGAAGTACGTCGGCACCTGGGAGAGCGTGCTGCACTAGGGTGGTGTGCACCTCGTGGAGCTCCTCATCGTGGCGGTGGATCTCCTCGCGGATGGCGTTGGCAACTACGCCCTGCTCGAGCTCGGAGATCTCGCGACCGAAGACCTCCTTGAAGTACTCGGAGGCGTCGACGATGTTCGTGAACTCAAGGCCGACCTTGGGGCGGAACGACGCTTGGCGGAACAAGTTGTTGTTGGCGAAGGTGTTACGAGCATCGAGCGATAGCGCTGACTCGATGACCTGGCCCTTGCTCGTGGCCTCAAGCTTGCCGGCGCGAAGCAGCGCGATGACGAACAGGCGCACGACGTCGAAGTCCCAGCCGAAGGGTTCCTTGGCGAACTCGTCGGTCAGGTAACGGCCGGTGGCCACCTCGCCGTAGCTCGTTCGGTTGTCAATGCGCGACAGCACCTCAGCGAGCGAGCCGTTCTCGGTGTTGAAGACAGGCTTACCGCCCTGGTCGCGGACGAGGTTGAGGTCGGTAAAGACCGAGGTCAGACCACGGAGGTTCTCGGTCGTCATCAGTGACTCGAGGTCCTTCTTGCCGACGCGGGCCGCGGCTTCCTCGAAACGGTCGAAGACCTCGGGCAGCGCCTGGGCCAGCACCTTGGCCGCTGTGCGGCCGATGTCAGTCGCCGTATCGTCGGGACTACGGTCGTTACCGCGGAAGAAGACCGTGCCAGTCAGGAGCGACTGCTTGATGAGGCGACGAAGCTCGTCCTGATGCCTGCGCAGGCGCAGCTTCTCCTCGGCGACGAGGGCTGTTTCGTCCTTGGTCTGGGCGCCCCGCTCCTTGCGGGAGAGGATCTCCTTAGAGCGGAAAAGCTCGACGGTTTCCCGATCGATGGCCTGGTCGAGGGCCGCCACCCAGAAGATGGACCTGGTCTCGGTTTGACTTCGTTTGCGCGACTCGGCGACGCGTTCCTCGTGCTCCTTGCCGGCTTCGGCCAACGTGAGATGCACCGGGATGTCGCCTTCGACCGATAGACGGCCGCCCAGGTAAAGGCCGGCCTTGAAGACCTTCACATCGAGGAAGCTGTGCTGGGGCTGCGGCTGCCACAGAGAGGTGACTACTTCCGCGTGTAGTCGGCTAGTATCACCAGGCTTGGGCGATAGGCTCGCTCGCTGGCGCTCCCAGTCGTCCTCGGCCGGCGTGGGAATGCGATAGCCGTCGTCCCCCCGGCGAACCATGTGCGCTTTCTCAAGCGCATCCAAAGCTGCCTTCACCTCCGGGAGACGCGAATCAGCATCGATGGCCGGATGCAGTGTGGCGGCGATATTCTCCGCAGTCCGGTGGATGCTGCGGACGTACTGGAGCAAACAAATGGCCTTTGCCACGGCCTGCGCCATGGGATGTTCGACCTTCTTCCCGATATCGACAATCTTCCCACGTACCTCGCTGATGATGTTGCCGGAGACCAGGTCGTACATTTGGTCAACCCTGGCCAGAGTCCCAAGTGGTGCCGAAGCGAGATCGGCATCAGGGTGTATCAAGAGCTGCTGGGCAAGTTTGATAATCGTACGGTTAGCGCCCCCCACGTGCTTGCTGGCACCACCCTGCATTCGCAAGCCGGAGACAACCTGAATGATCAGGTCCACCTGATACGGCAAGAGCGGGTAGAGCTCGACAAAGCTCTCTGTGGAAAGTTCGGGAAGTTTAATATCGGCCGTCAGGCGTGTGTTTTCAGTGAGGCGGCCACGGTGGCTCGTGAAGAGGACCCGAAGTGACTTCTCAGCGTGGGCGTTCTTTGACAAAACCCGTTTGCTGGTCACCTCGGAGATGTCGGATGGTTCCAGGTGCACATGGCTGGCGAAGCTGTCCTGTAGCTTAGCCAACTCCACGCGCCTATCATCCAGTCCGCTGACAATCTCCGTCAGCTTCTCCTGTGATGTTACCACAAGCCAGAGCCGCCCCCGCTTCTTCCCGAATGCGCGGGCGATTGCCTGCATCTCAAGTATTTTCTGGCCATCCCGCGCCACAAATTGCCCGACCTCATCGATGACAAACACCAGGTTCTTCCCATCGCCTCTGCGCTGCATCAGCTCCATGCAGCGCTCAATGAGCTCGTTCGGAGTGATGTCGGAACGTTGCTGGGCGGCCATACGCCAACTGTCGGCCGTGGGATAGGTCGCCGAGTCCATTTCGTGCATCACACGGCTGGCTTGCTGCAATGCCTGACTTGGTTTTCCCTTTTCATGATTCCAATCCCTCTTGTAAATATCAGAGTATGTCGCTTCAAACTTCTCCAGTAGGCCCTGCTCCTCCAACGTGCGCTCAAGATCAGCCAGGTCAAGGGCCTGCGCATAGCCCAACTTTTTTAGAAATAGTCTGTACATGATCTCGGTCATGCTCTGGTTGCCCGTGCGAATACCTCGATCCGTAGAGACGTCGAAGATTACCGTTTCTGTTGGAATGCGCTCGGAAATCGTTTTCAGCAAGACCTTTGAGCGTGGATCCGACATGCGCTCGCCCAGGAGATCCGCAGCATTGCTACCACCGATGGTGCGGCCCTCCAATGCAAGTCCCAGATATTTTGCAAAACTCGACTTGCCGGATCCAAAGAACCCGGACACCCACACGGCGATTCCCTCATGCGGCTTGTTCGGCGTTTCCGCGTATTTTTCGAGAACCTCGTTTAGCTGATGACGGATCGAGTCAGTCACGATGTACTCTGTGAGCTCTGTACGGAGGATCGTCTCGTCTCCGTGATCAACCTTGATGACCTCTTCAATGGGCCGATTGATGTCGCTCGCAAACAGGTCTCGAACTGTGTCTGGTGTCATTCGCTTATATCCTCAAAATATCTTGGGACGGTAGTTGTGCTCAGCATCGAGCACTCCCATGAAACGAAGCCCCGCAGCGCCATCCAGCTCCCCGGGATAGAAAAGGACGGCTGGCACATGGACCTTCCCCTTGAGCTGCTCAAGCAAGGACGAGGTCCGGTAGACCGGAAATAGGGCGCCAGCGCGCACGACGAAGACAATGTCGCGCAGCGGTTCGGCGTCCGGCGGGATTCGGGCCGCGACCAACTCGTCTAGCGGCTGGTATTCGCTGAGTACTTGATGAATCGTCTCGATCGTGGATTCAAGGCCTACCGATCTCTCGGAATCGGCGAGGGCATGTGGCCCGAACTCCTCGGCTTCGAGCGCTGCATACATGCAGGCGGACAATGAAATCGAAGTAACCCGCTTGCCAGCCTGCTCCAGCCTTGTCCGCAGAAGGGTGGTTTCCTGCCGCACTGCAAACTCCTCCTCGGGTGGATAGCAAAATACGGCATAGGGCATGTCGTGATAGGCGCTAATACCGGGACGGGGATCATTCTGCCGTAACAACGGCTCAAGATCCTGCGCCAGTCGCTGCTTCCACTCCTTCATGCGCAGAGCTCCCGAGCACACTCCGCCGAAGACCGGTGGGGGAGCTTGAGCTGAGCCAGGCTGCCTGCAACTTCAAAATGCACCTTGCGAAACTGATGCAGCCGTAAGAGCTCGCGCTCTACGTCGGCACTGTCCATGAGGAACATATGCCAATCTTGAGCATCGATGAGCCGTCGTGCATTGGGTTCGACTTCCGTCATAGCATGCAGGAGGTACAGGAAGCTCTTCTCAGGAAGATGGTATGAGACGAACTCCCGGTGAAGCGTTCCCACCAGCAGGCCGAAATCAGTTGCCATCCGCAGGAGATCCCGCGCCGCTCTGATGGTCCCGTAATCGCTTAGGCCACCATTGGGTCCTCGTTGCGCCGCGATCCATTCCTGAACGAATTCACGCGCGTCTTCTGATCGCATTTGATATGCACCGGCTTGGTACTGTCCATACAGCCATTCTGTCACAAAATCAAAATAGAGACGGTCCAGGCTTGCCCAATGCCAATGAAGGCACGCAGTCCATTCTTCATGCGAGCAATCGGAGCGTGCCAGCGTGAAAAGGGCATCGAGTTGCGTCGAAGGTAGCCCAGCGATTCTGGATGTCAGGGAGACCCGCACTTCCCTCAACCATCCGGAGGTTCGCGCACCCACAGGATTGTTCTTGAGTATTCTATCCATATTGGATTGAATCCCCGCGGCTGGCTCCCAGTGCCGTAAGACAACGCGGGCCTCATTGATCAGAGCGCCTTTGCGAATGAAGCGCGAAGAGAAGCGTTTCGTTGCCTTCTTCATGCGTCGTGCAGCCTTGCGTATGGAATGGCCAGCGCGCCGGGTTCGCCACGAGCGAAAGCCGCCGCCATGACTGCCAGGATATCGTCGTCGGGCTGGAAAGTGCCTGGAATGGGCACGGCGCGGTTCTCAGCCGAGCGTCGCAACCTGCCGACGGCTGCGCACTGCGGTTCGTCTATGAGTCCGTGGTCGCGCAGCGACCCAAGGAGATCGGTTCCGGACTGAGTCGCGATTTTTTGAAAGACGGTGGCCCATTTGTCAGGCTCGTCCAACCAGGCCTGACAATGCTCTTGAAACCGCTCTTCTAGGGAGGCGGGCAGGTTCCACAGCGTCATACAGCCGGGCGGATTGAAGATCTCATGGCAGCGATTCCTGGCCACTTCAAAGACAACTCGAGCCTGTGCAAAAAAATGTGTCTTCGGGAGGCCTCTCCCCAGCACCGCAGCTCCGCGGCGACCCAGCATTTGTTGAGTATTCCACCACCTTGCATTGTCCATTTCGCCGTGGCGTGCTACCACAAGCCGCAGTTTGAACAAGAGTTCGAAGTCAACCGCTGTCATCAGTGCAATTCCCCTTTGTCCCACATGGACGGGCACTTTGAGCTGTCAGCACATGGTTACTCTACGATAGCTTAGACTACGGTCACCAGATCCTACGAGGACCATTGCCGGACATGCACTCGCGGATGTACGTGAGCATGTAAGCCCGCGGTCCCTCGTCAAATCGCTTTTTGCCATCGGCTCGGCCCGTGAGGGTCGGTCGCACAAGCGTGCTGCCTCCTACCACACGTGTGGGTTTTGACCTCGCGCCTTGTCGCGTAATAACTGCTATCGGATCACAGTCGATAAACTTCGGACCAGAAAGGCAAACGGGCCTTTGCCGGGCTTGGCATCGAGGGCTCGGTCCCATTTAGTACGGTCGGGATTCTTTGACCGACGTCGCGCCGAAGTTACGCAAATTGCGAGGCAGAGCCGTCATTCGCCAATTCATCCTCTGACCCATTATTGAATGAGGAATTTGGCAACGGCAGGGTCAAGCCCAGACACATCCTGAAGCATGTTCTTGTCGGGGTTTTCTTTCGGTTTTTTCACTCCAGCCCTCTAAGCCTCACGCAGCTCGCCGCCGCCCCCTACCCCAACACCCTCACAATCGGGCCGGTATCATCCTCGGCTTCCGGCTCATCCAGATTGGCGGGCGCCCGGGCTTCATCCGGCGCCTCGAGCAGATTACCTTCGATCTCGTCGATTTTTGCGAGCGGTCTTTCGAGCGCACGGCTGCGGGTGGTCGCCAGGGACTCGTACTCTTTGTGGGCGGAGTCAATCTTGCGGCCGAGTTTTTCCAGTTGTTCGGCAAACTTCTGCCACTCCTTGCGGAAGTGGGCAAGCAGTGCCAGAATCTTATGGGACTTCTTTTCGAGCGCAAAGGTTCCGATCGACTGGCGGATGACCGAGAGCACCGCGTAGAGCGTGAGCGGGGAGCATAGAACGACCTTTTGGGACAGGGCCTCGTCGATCACTCCTGGATGCTGTTCGTGAATGAACGCATAGACCGACTCGTTCGGGACAAACAGCAGCACATAGTCCACGGTCTGCTCGTTGATGTAGTCCTTGCTCGAACACTCCTGAATCTTATCGCGCACGTTTTTCAGAAACAGCTTGCCGTGCGCATCGCGTTCGCTCTGGTTTCTGGCCTCGATGTAACGAGCATAGTTATCGAACGGAAACTTGCTGTCGAGATTGAGAATGCGGCTTTCCGGCATGAGGAACGTAAAGTCCGGCCGGGTGGTGCCGCCGGCGACAGTCTTGTGCTTCTCGTAGTTCATGCCCTTCTGCATGCCCACCAAACGCAGGATGTCCTCGACCATTCGTTCCCCCCAGTTCCCCCGGGTCTTGCCCGATGCCAGGGCCTCTTTCAGAGAGCCAGTAATCGTACGGAGCTCTTCGGTCTGGCGGCCGGTCATCTGAATTTGCTTCGAAAGCTCGCCGAACTTGACCTCGCGGTCTTTCTCGAAGTCCCGCACGGTTTGTGTGACTTTTGTCAGTTCAGCGGTGATGGCCTTGAGTTGTTGGTCGATCAGCCCCTTCTTGTTGTCGAGCTCGCTTGCATGGGCGTCCTTTTCCAGGCGATGGCGCTCTTCGTTCATGCGCTGCAGTTCGGTCGTGGTTCGTGACAACAGATCGGCCGCAATCGACGTGAAGCGGGCCTCGTTCTCTTTCATAATTCCGGCCGCTAGCTCGTCCGGGCTCCCCAGCCGGCTTCCACGCACTTTCCAGCCCACAAGCAGTCCGATTCCGGCTCCGGCAACGAACACAACCAATGTAACCAACGTTTCCATGTATTTCTCCAATGCCCGAATTCTAACACAGGGGTGTGACACATTCTGTCATGGGCCTGGGAAAAAATATGTGCCGGCTTCGGATAGATTTACTCCCCCTGGTGCGGTTCCTGCGCGGCGCGTGTATGGTGGAGAATCAACCTGGCTTGAAAGCCTGTCAATACAGGGCACGCAATCGACGGCCCTATTCCGAAGGAATGCTAAAGAGCGGTTTCGGCAAGTGGCTCGAAAATTTGCTTGTGCTTTCCTAAAAATGGATAACAAAAATGAACGATGTCTATTTCAAGGTGACCGATGCCTCGCAGAAAGAATCAGCCCGCCAGCACTCCGGCCGAACTCTATGATCGTTGGGCGAACTTCATCAAGGAGAATGGGCTCTCCGCACGCTGGCTGACTCGGGCAGAGGAACGCTCGCAGAGCTTCACTCCAGCACGCTCAAGCAAGGCGCCCAGGCGAACCGGAAAGAAGAAAGGAAGAAAACGGACCGGCGCCGAAGTTGTTGCAGATCTTCTACCTGCCGTTGACAGGAGTGGCGCGCGGCCGATTAGAGTCTCCCGGCTGCTCAACCTTTTTGGCTACAAACGCCGGGGTGCCGTCAACGTCGCGGAGGTCTCACAAAGTCTGGGCAAGCTTGGATTGCATGTCTATCCACCCCTCTCAATGGAACTCGACCCGACTTCGACGGTCTCCTTGAGCCGATTTCCGGTGGCGGCCCTCGGGGATTTGTTTGAGCGGGAAGATGAGCTGGAGATGTTCGTCTGGCGAAACAAATATTATGAGCGATTTGGGATTGTCTCGGGCGCAAAGAGGCAGCACTCGCCGGACAATACTCGAGATCGTTTCGATATGTTCGGAATTGGCAAGGACGGCGAGCAGATCGTGCTTGAACTCAAGAACACGGACGGGGGAAGGGAGGCAGTCCAGCAGGTCTTTTCCTATATCAGCGTCCTGAAACAGAATTCCCCTGGCAGCGTAGTAAAGGGCTACCTCATCACCGGTGTCCGTGATATCAAGACTGCACGCTGCATCCATGGAATGGTCCTCGAGGGTCGCCCGAACCTGGACAGCTTTGCCTGGTATCTATATGACTGCAACCGGTCCAAAGGCACGCTTGAATTCGTCGAAGTGCCGTATCGCGACATCGAGCCGTACTTCAGATGAAGTCGCAGCGCTGGCTTTTAACCGGCTGAGCGGACCATTTCACGCTGCACCAGCACCACATTGAGTTCAAAGAACCTCAAAGGGCTGCGCCGTTTCGACAGCTACAGATCGCCCGGATTAGACCGGGTTCGCCAGTGGCTCGAACATCGACTAGCCGTGGCGCTTGCAGACCGCATTGCTGCAGCGTGGAGTAAAGCCCAGCAGGGCGTGATGGCGGATGTGGCCGGCTTCATCGACGGCGTCCGAACCCGGTGCAAAGCGAAGCGGAGAACCGCACAGCTCGCAGAGGGCTTTCCTCGCGCAAAGCTGGCAGAACCAGGGGTGGCGCCGATGCGCCAGGAGTTTTTCGGCGCGCCTGAGATGTCGGTCGTTAAGTTGGGTTCCGCGGAGCTCAAGGTAACGCCCACCATTGGGATCGTCGCGGATGAGCACTGCCTGCAATTTTGTTGCCGTAAGTCGATTGCCACCGATGCGCTCAAAAGTTCGGCCACAGGTAAGGCAACGTCGGGCCGGCAACAAAAGCTCCGGCAGATCCGTGGGCAGATCGCGCCGTTCCAGCGCCGGCTGGTCCCACAAAGATAGCGGCTTTTCCTCTTTGGCCGGGCACATTGTTTCATCATACAGCGGCTTTCGCTCTATTGCAAGCCGGTCCGGAAGGCTTTTGAACTCTGTGCGACCGGATATGTCTCAGAAGGTAACTCTCACCCTGCTCACGAACTGCCCGTTTCTTCCTCCAACTGCTTCTGCCGTATAAAATCATCACGGTCGAACTCGCACTTTTCCTTCTCTGCCAGAAGCGCGGCGGCCGCAACCTGTGATTCATAGAATTCGCCGAGCTCGATAGTCCACTCGACCCGAAAGCCCAGCCCGGCAAAGCGTTCTTCGATTGATCGGAGATAGGGTT
>JAGQOW010000082.1 GCA_020427155.1 Planctomycetales bacterium
CATCGATGGTTTGCGGATTGAACCAAAGCCGAGGAGCGACAAATTCGGCAACCAGCTCGTTATCGGCCAGGATACGACGAACTTCTCGGGCACGCTCGAGGCACTTTTCGGGACTTAGCTGATCGAGATTCTCGACGACATCGTCGTCGTGAAACTGCACCCCTTCGAATCCAAGCGATCGGTACCAGGTCAGCTTTTCGGCGATCGGATAGGGGGTGCGAACTTCGGGGCCAAAGGGATCAGCGCCTTCGCTGATGTTCCAAGGGCCGAAGGAAAAACGGTAGTTGGTCTTATTTGCCATGTTGGGCAACTCGTTCGAGGATTGCTTGTGTGTCAGTTTGATCGCGATAGAATATACCACTTCGAGCCCCCCGTCGATAACCCTCCGAGGTATGCTTTGTCAGACCTTCAAATGCCCGATCGCCGTGTTGCCTTGTCGTTGCTGGCCCACCCTGACGACGCAGAGTTTGTATGTGGCGGTACGCTATGTCGTTTGGCCGAAGCTGGATGGGAGATTCATATTGCCACGGCCACGCCGGGCGATTGTGGGACGATGGAGCTTTCTCAAGAGCAGATTGCGGAGATTCGCCGCAAGGAAGGGGCCGCGGCCGCCGCACTGATCGGCGCGACCTTCCACTGCCTGGAAGAGCGGGACGTAAATGTGATTTTCGATCAGGCGACGGGCAAGAAGGCCATCGATCTGTTTCGCAAAGTGGCTCCGACACTGGTGTTTGCCCATCCGCGTCTCGATTACATGCTGGACCATGAGCAAACGCACTTGTTGGCTCGTCGCGCGGCATTTGCGTATCCTGCGCCCAATGCTTCGAAGTTGCCTCGGCTCGAAGGTTCTCAAGTTCCATGGCTTTACTACTGCGATCCGATCGGGGGAGTGAATCCCTATAGTGGCGAGAAGGTGGATGCGACCTGTCGGATCGATATCACTGAGCAATTCGGCAAGAAGACAGAAATGCTGGTATGCCATGCTTCGCAGCGCGAGTGGTTGCAGGCGCACCATGGCATGGATGAATACGTCGAGGCGATGAAACGCCATAGCGCGATGCGGGGCGACGAGCTAGCCGTCGAATATGCTGAGGCGTTTGTTCAACACATGGGGCACCCCTACCCTACCACTGATCTGCTCACTGAACTTTTTGGAGAAAAGTAATCCGATGGCACGAGTGCTTAGCAAAGTGGCCCCCGATTGGTGGGACTATACGACCCTCGATGAAGCAATCCTGCGCGATGCGGCAAAGCTGACGGCTAAAGATATTGAACAGTTGTCGCGCGAGGGCTTTGAGGTGGTGATGTACGACAGCCTGCGTGAGTTCTACTGTGCCGAGGCGTTGGAGTACGTAAGCGCCTGGCAGCAGGCGACGCCAGATAATCCGGTAGGGATTTGCGGCCCGATCGGCCCGACGGATCAACTGCCCTTAGTGGCCCAAATCGTCAACGATTTGAATATTAAGCTGCAGCACGCACATTTTTGGGGCATGGACGAGTGGATCGAAGATGGCAAACCGGTGCCGACTGATCATCCACTCTCGTTTGCCAAGGCGGACAATGAGCTGTGCTTTGACCGCATTCGACCCGAGCTGCTCATGCCTCGCGAGAATATCCACTTTCCTACCGATTTAGAAGCATATTCAAAGAGCTATGATCAGGTGCGCTGTGTCTTGATGCAGGGAGGTCAAGGAGAAGTGAAGCATTGGGCTTTTAACGACCCAGTGCGACGAGAGGGTGAGTACAAGAACGCGCCACCCACGCCTGAAGAGTATCGCCAATTGAAAACACGCGTCACCGACTTGCACCCGTTAACCGTTATCCAAAATGCCCGGACTTCGGGCGGGGGCTATATTCCCCTGGTGCCGGTTCGAGCGGCAACGGTTGGCCCCATCGAGACTTGGAAGAGCGATTGCGTATCGATTTGGCATCCGGGTTACCACGACAACGCATTTGGCATTCGGCTTACGGCGCTGATGATCAGCAAGCGTATCCCCGACAGCTCGGTGCCCATGTCGCTCTTGGCGGACCATCCGAACGTGCGATTCAGTTATTATCGGGACGGGATTGGGACCGTGGACTCGGAAATGAAGTAGCGAGCGGCGCGCTGTCAGTTGGAGTTGCTGGTTCTCTCTTGATAGTAGATGCGGCCGTCTTCGGCGCCGAGCAGAAGTTCGGGAACGCCGTCGCCGTTACGGTCGACGGTAGTCGGGCTGGTAGTGTGGCCGGCGAGCACTTTTTCTGACAGCGGGCCCATCTCTTTCAAGACGATGAACTCGCCCTCGTCTCGGACATTTCGCATCCAGTCGCAGCTCTTGGAGTTCATAAGGAGATCTAATCGCCCGTCGCCGTCCCAATCGACGAGGGCCAATTTGCGACGACCGCTCTTGCCGGCTATGCCTGCGTTGAGTTGGATTGGCTGGCCCTGCTCGTCGATGAAAATGCGCCGTCCCGGCTGCAACTCAAGCTGACCGTCGCCAGCACGAGAGCGCTGGAAGAATGCCAGGTAGCCTTCATGGTCGAGAACGACAAGGTCGTTGAGACCATCGTTGTCGAGATCGACAATCAGCGGAGTCGTGCGCCATTGCGTGACGAGGTTGTTTCCCTCGGGGTTCCACCAGTTCCAGGCTGGCTTGGGAGGCGTCGACGGCCAGGCGACTTGAATGGGCTCGGCCGCGGCCAGTTGAGGTTCGTTGAGCGTGCCGACATTTCGATACCACTCAATTTTTCCCCAGATGGAGTTCACCATCAGATCAGGCCGATTGTCGTGATCCCAGTCGCCGACTGAAAGGGTCGTATAGCCCCATTTCGCCTCAGCTGGCCCTTGAATCGAGCCATTGGGGCCTGCCTGGACTCGGATTGTCTTGCCCTCAGCCTGCAGACGTTGTGGGCCAGTCCAGCGTATCGGACTCCCACCTAGGTTGGTGAAAAGTTCGATGTAACCAGCAGAGTTGCCACACACAAGGTCCTCGTCGCCATCGTGGTCCCAATCGAAGCTGACGGGGGTGACGAGGGCGCCGGACTTGAGGTAGTGGGCTTGTTGCTGAAAGTAGACTGGCGGCTTGAACTGCGGCATGTGGTCGACAACCTGGCCTGTGTGCTCGACCAGAGCAACGCGGCCATCTTCATCGCCGACGATCAGGTCTTGATCACCATCTTTGTCCCAATCGAAGGCAACCGGGACGATCATCTCGAGGTCCATTCGCAGGGGTTTTCCCTGGTAGCTCAAACGTCGACCCGCCGCGAGCTTGGGTTCGGTGCGAGTTCCCACATTCTCGAACCATGTAAAGCCATCAAGGAACTCGCCACAAATCAGATCGAGATCGCCGTCGTCATCGAAATCGGCCAGATTGGGCGAGGGCATGCCAAAAACGTCGAGCGTTTCGCCGCCCGCTTCGAGCCGCACGGGCTCGGCAAACTGAGGCTCTTCATAGGTACCTGTATTGCGGGCCAGCCAGACCCAGCCGCGCAGTGGGCCATTGGTCCAGTTGCCGTCGGAGTCGTAGGCGTTGTCCCACCCATACTCAGTCCATTCGCCAATGCCGATAAGTAAATCAAGGCGATTGTCGCCATCGTAGTCTGCCCACTTCCACTGATTGGCGCGCAGCTTGCCTTTCATCTTTAAATTCTCGTCGAGTGACAATTTGCGAGAGGACTCAAAGCCCTTCGTCAAGAACTCATGAAACTCGGCGCCAGGAATGAGCACGCGCGGCTGGCCATCAACGTACGACAGCTGCACGTTTCGCTCTTTGCCTGCAACAAGTACTCCCGGGCGGAAAACAGGCAGCTTGGCATCTCCATCGACGTTCTCAAAAAAGTAAGTTCCCGACATGGGCCTGTCGGGGCACGCAACGACCAGATCGTGGTCGCCGTCGCCGTCGTAGTCCATCGGAAGTGGCCAGGACCAGAGTCCGACGCCAAGATCGACGTGAAGGTCGGGATTATTGTAAGCGATTGGTACGAGCTCTTGTCCCCTGGTGGGAGCGGCAAACGAAAGAACTGCAAGCAACACTGAAACGCGGATAGCAATTATCCAGGAAATGTTGGCCATGGTTGTGATAAATCTTGCGCTGTAGAAGGAGAACTGACGACTTACGGCAGAAACCGAAAGACGCGTTTGGAAAACACCGCTTACTGCGGCCGGTGGCTATGTTGCCAAGGACGAAAATGACCTCAGTGGCCAAGTAGCCCCAATCGATTTGCGGAAAGTAGGATCGGGAAAATATGAACGGCCGAAAGCAAGACACCGCAATTCTAGGCGTCTTCTTTCTTCTCTTCCGCGGGTTTCTCTCCCTCAGCAGGTTTTTCGCCCTCGGCAGGTTTTTCGGCTTCAGCAGCCTGTTCCGCAGGTTTACCGTCGAGCTCACTCAGTTCTTTGTTGATTTCTTCAACTCGCTTCTGGACGGCTTCCTTTTGCTTCTTCACTTCCTCAAGCTGCTTTGAGAGCTTCTCTTCGCTGGCGGTCGATTCTTCGACCTGTTTGGTGATTCGCTCTAGCTCTTTCGTAAGCCGATTACGAACAACCACGGGATGGTCGAATCCCAGGTTAACTTTCAACCCAGGGGTCTTCCCTTCCAAAGCCATGGCCGCGTCGTAAGAGACCTTGGTTTGCCAAAAGTAGATTTTTCGAAGGTGTTTAAGGTTGTCGAGACTTGCCAGGCCGGCGTCGGTAATGCTCGTGCCATAGAGGTTGAGGTACTGTAGGCTGGAAAGCGGCGCCAAATGAGCCATGCCGGCGTCGGTGATGGTAGAATTCTCCAGGTGCAAGTGGGCAAGATTCTTGAGCTGTGCCAAGACGCCGAGGCCAGCATCAGTCGCTTTCGAACCCGCCAGATTGAGCGAGTAGACTTGTTCGGCAACTCCAGCTAACAGAGCGACACTTTCGTCATTAGCTGGTTCACTTCCAAGCGCAAACGAGACTTGCAGCAACGGGCTGTCGGCGAAGAGGGGCAAAACCTGGGCGCCGGCGGCGGTCAGGTTGCCAATTGCTTCTTCCGAGGCGGCAGCCACTTCTGGAAGCGGCAATTCCTGGGGCATCTCTGCGGCAGGAGGAGCGGGGTTGTCGGTCACCGCTGCCGCGATAATAGCCGTGGCGCCTTGTTCGATCCAAAGCCGGATCAACTCGATCTTTTCTGCTGGCAGCGGGTCGGCTTCCTTGGGCATCCGCTTTTTGTCGTCGGTCGGAAGTACAAGTCGTTTGTAAATGTCACTTTCGTCCGGTTTGCCGGCAACGATTAGATGCTCGTCGGCGGCCAACTTCTCTTGAATAGTTTTGACCGTATGCAGGCGCAGTTTGCCGGCCCCCTTCTCTTCGCCGTGACAGCCTGCGCAGTGTTCCATAAAAATAGGAAGGATCTGTTTTTCGAAATCGACAGGGTCTGCTCCCAAAGCTGCAGCCGAGGAGAGCGTAGAGATTGTCGCGGCAAGAAACAAAGCGTGACGAAGCATGGTGGGACACTCCAGGAGAGGTTGAATACGAACGAGCACACGTCGCCCAGCGCGGAGGCAGGGTTCCGATTGTTGGTATCGATCTGAGGCTCTATTCTAGATGACTGGCTACGCGATTGGAAGTTACCGAAATCAGCAGGGTAAAACAGCCGAAATCTCCCGTTACTGAGGGAGTTGAAAGTCGGCGATCCACAACTGGCTGGTATCGTTCTCAGTGCGATTGCTGGTCCACATGAGCTGCTTACCATCGGGAGAAAAGACGGGCAACACATCGGCTTGCGGATGATCAGTGATGCGAATCATATTGCCCTGCGGCCGCAATTGGCCGCCTGCGATCTCGTAGCGAAGTAGCCAGAGGTCGTAATTGGGCCGCTGGGTCGGATCGCTATGATCGGCGCCAGTCCATATGATGTAAGGCTCGCTTGGGTGCCAGTAGGGGGCCCAATTGACGCCTACGTTGTCGGTTATTGCGACGTCGTTAGTACCGTCGACCCGAATGGCATGAATCTGCAAATACTCTTTCTGCTTTCGGTCAGATCGGTAAACGACCCACTGGCCATCCGGCGAGAAGAACGGCCCACCGTCGTAACCCGGCTCGTTGGTCAGCTGTCGAAGGTTTCCGCCATCGACATCCATGACGTATAAGTCAGGATCGCCATCCCGATCGCTGCAAAACACGATCCGCTTGCCATCGGGCGAGTAAGCACATTCGGCGTCGTACCCGAGTTGGTCGGTCAGTCTCGCTACGATTTCGCCTTCGTAAGTCGCTTCGAATAGCTCCATGTGTGGATCGAAGGCCCAGTTGTAGCGGCGTCGCCTGCCACTGCTGCGATCGGCTTCGATTTGACGGATTTCTTCGGCCTCGGTCTGATCGATATCTGGGTCCAGGTGACTAGACGCAAACAGAATCCGCTTGGTAAAGGGCGAGAAGTAGGCACAGGTTGTGCGGCCGCGTCCTGTACTGATTCTGCGAGGTGCCCCTTCGCCAACCAGTGATTGAGTGTAAATCTGATAAAAAGGGTACTCGCTCCGAATCGCCTGGTAAACGATTGTTTGTCCGTCGGGCGAGAAGTAGCCTTCGCCTGCTTTGGAGTATCCTGACGTGACTTGGCGGATATTGCTGAGCGTGGCCGATTCGATGCCGCTGACTGAAGCTTCTTCAGCAGCGTGGCACAAGGAAGCTGTAGAAAGAAACGTGAGACCAAGCAGCACGGTAGCTAGCCGATAAGCAAGTACGGTATTCATGGAAACGTCACTCATCAGAGATGTAATTCGAAGGGCGATGCACCCAGCGAGTATATCCTCTGAGGCACTATTTGCTATACCAGTGCTTGTAATATCCCGAGGTCTTCTGAGCTGGTGGGATGTCGCTGACGCTGGGAACGCCGCGTTGCAACTGCTGTGCGAACCCGTAATCAGTGTAGCCGACGTTTCCTAGTTTCTTCCGATCTGCAATGTAGCTTTTCATGCCCGATTGAAACGCCTGACGCCGCTGTTGCTCTGGGCGAATGTAGTGTTGGTAGCTATCCCCGCTTGTTCCACGACCAAGATTGGCATAAGGGCTTATGTCGCGACTATGCGAGTAATACTTGTCGAAAAGGTAACTGTTGACGTTGGTTCCTCGGAATTCTCCGCCTGTTTGTTGGATGTTTTTTTGGTAGTAGGAGCTATAAGACTGCGGAGATTGCGCATCAGCACTGGAACCCTGCAGGCAAACAACGATCAGAAGCAGGAGCGGTTTTCTAAGAGTAATCATAGTATGCTCGTGAAGAAGCCCTGTGTTACGGGCTTGGCGGTTCGTCCGCCATTTCAATTGCCGGCGCGGGGATTTGTCCGTGGAATCGTTGCATAATCTCTCGCCAGTTGGTGAATACGACATTCTCCTCGGCCATTAGTGCTCGAACCTCTGGGTCCTCGAAAAGTTGCATAGCCCATACGCGTTGCTGCCAGTCTGGGGTCATCCGCTTCAGTTCGTCTGTTTCAATAGCGGGATGAAAAGCCAGTTGTGTCAAACCTGGAGACATACTACGAATCAGTCCCAAGAACTGATCGCGTACTTCCTCATAACTATCGGCAGGTTGTACAAACTGCATGTCATCGACCTTCGGCAGTGGGTAATCATGCAGCAGCTTGATCAACTCGTCGGGCGCCGGAAAGCCCATGGATCGAAATCGCTCGATGTGCTCTGGCGTTAGTTCGATTACCACGGCTGGAATCCAATACTGCCGCGCCACGCGGAAGTAGACCTCAGTAAAATCAAGCCGCATGAACAGCGTTCCCAAGTGGGTCGTAAGGTGCGTTGGCTTCAGACCAGAGCGTAAAGCCCGCTGGATCTGATTGTGCAACTCTTGTTCGACTTCATCCGCGCTGCCGTTGACCATCGTTTGAGTTGTTGTCGGCCAATAGAAGCCCTCGCTGTCGGTGAGGCTAGCGACCAGATCATGCGGCGAGACAGGCTGCCAGCGATGGTTTTGCAGCTCGCTGTTGAGAGTTAACTCGAGTCCCACATCGGCATCAGGCCGATTCAGATTCCAATCAACGTAATCGAAGAACCAGGGGCCAGGAACGATCACGCTACTCGATTGCTCGGGATGCGATTCGTGCAGTGCAATCGCAGCAGCATTTGCGGAGTGGCAGAATCCGATTTCCTGAGCGTGGAGAATCAGAACTTTCTTACCCGCGGGAAAGCCAAGTCGTTCGGCCCAGGTCTCTGCCGATGCGAAGTTTTTCAAGCCGAGAGCCGCTGCGCAGGCTACGGCAATAAACACGCCAAAGTAACTAGGAAAAAGTCGAGGGCGAATGGAACGCTGGCAATCAGAAGTCATGCTGGACACTCTCAGATGATGGGGATTCGGGCTTCGGCACTTGCGTATCACACAGGGCTGTGCAAGAAAGCCCGCTGACTTCAGTATAGCTTGCCCAGGCAGGCAAGGCGAATTCTGACGAGTCGACCTACACTCGCGACTGGCATCGGCCAGCCTGGTTCGATACCCTGAAGAGTGCTTGAACTGGGAAAACCGTCCACTTTTTCTTGTGAGGTTTTTGGCGCATGTGCTTCCGATTGCTTTTCGTGACGAGTCTGTTTGCCTTGCTGCTTCAGCCAGTTTTCACGACCCTTTCTCCAGCCGCGGTTGCCTCCCCCCTACCCCGACCCAACATTCTCTGGCTTACCAGCGAAGACAATGGACCGGAGCTGGGCTGCTATGGAGATGCGTATGCCGACACGCCAAGTATCGATCGCTTAGCGTCGCGGGGAATGATCTATCTGAATGCCTGGTCGAATGCCCCGGTCTGCGCTCCCGCCCGTACGACAATCATCTCCGGCATGTATCCCCCTGGGACCGGGTCGCAACACATGCGAAGTATGGTTGCCTTGCCCGAAGGTTTTTGCATGTTCCCTCAACTTCTGCGCGATGCGGGCTATTACTGCACCAATAACGTCAAGGAAGATTACAACCTGCAGAAGCCGGGGCAGGTGTGGGATGATTCGTCGAAGCGTGCCCACTGGAGGAATCGCAAGTCGGGCCAACCTTTTTTTGCGGTCTTCAATAGTACTGTCTCTCATGAAAGTCAGATTCGCATCCGGCCGCATGAGCCTGTGCACGACGCTGCTAAAGTCCCCATCCCACCCTATCATCCGGATATACCCGAGGTACGACGCGATTGGGCGCAGTATTACGACAAACTGACTGAGATGGATTCGCAGATTGGGGAACGCCTGCGTGAGTTGCAGGAAGCAGGTCTGGCTGAAGATACGATCGTCTTTTACTACGGCGACCATGGCTCGGGAATGCCGCGCAGTAAGCGATGGCTCTATCAGTCGGGACTTCGTGTGCCGATGGTGGTCTACGTGCCAGAAAAGTATCGCTCGCTGGCCCCACAAGACTATCAAGCCGGAGGCCGGAGTGATCGCCTAGTCGGCTTCATCGATCTTGCACCAACCGTGCTGAGCCTGGCAGGCGTAGAGATACCAGAGAACTTTCAAGGACACGCATTTATGGGGAAAGACCAGACGCCCCCTCAACCGTATCTATTTGGCTTTCGTGGTCGGATGGATGAGCGAATCGATATTGCCCGATGCATTCGTGACAAACGGTTTCTCTATATCCGCAACTATATGCCACATAAGCCGCAGGGACAGTTTCTCAACTATATGTTCCAGACGCCTTCGACTAGAGCGTGGAAGAAACTCTACGATGAAGGAAAACTCTTGCCCGCCCAAAGTGCTTTCTGGGAACCGAAATCACCGGAGGAGTTGTACGATTTGAGCCAAGATCCCTACCAGATCGATAATCTCGCCTCGTCTTCTGACTACGCTGAGGTGCTTGGCCGATTGAGAGGTGTTCTCCGAGCACACCTACTTATGACTCGAGATACCGGTTTCCTTCCGGAAGCTGAAATGTTAGCGCTCAGTCAGGAAAGAACTCCTTATGAAGTGGGGCACGATGACGAAGCTTACCCGCTCGAAGAGATTCTCGACGTAGCCGATTTGGCATCCATGTTAGGCGAGGAAGTGACCGAGCAGTTGATTGAGATGTTGAACCATCCGCACAGTGCAGTTCGCTACTGGGCAGCAATGGGGCTGTTAATGCGTGGCGAGAATGCCATTGCAGCTGCGCGAGAGCAGTTGTTGGGGTTGCTCAATGATGCTTCGCCCAACGTTCAGATCGTTGCCGCAGAAGCGTTGGCGAGACATGGCCTGCCGGGCGATTCGGCTCGTGCGCTGGATGCGTTGATCGAATTGGGTGACGTTACAAAGCAGGCGGTCATGGTATCGGTCGCCGCGCTTGGGGCGCTTGATGATCTCGATGAACAGGCATTGCCAGTATTGAAACGCCTCGAAGCATTGCCGACGGAACCTGAGGGTGGCCAGTCTCGTTACAGCGTCTACATCTCTCGCCTGCTGACAAGCACTCTTGATGATTTGAAGTCGCTCGGCCGATGAGATTAAGGACCGAAGGATCAAAGACTACACTGCCATTCCAGCGAATCTGTAGACATGACAGGAACTCTCACATCCTTGAGGCTGAAGCGATTCATGCAATGCGGCTGCCGTTTGCGACGCTATAAGTTGCACTGCTAGCGCCCCGCCTTGATCTGGACGTCCTTTCCTTGGCGTTCGAATTGCATTCCAGCAGGCTCAAGTATGCTTTTTAAGAGCTCATCGAGAGAGGCGTCTTTGACGCTGCAGGAAACCAAAGTTGATTGGTCTCGTTTGGCCTCTGCCAGAGAAGAAGTGTCCCAGCGAACTTGTAGTTGAAGCTGATCGGCCAACTGGCTGACCACAGCTCCGACTGGCTGATTCTTAAGTTGCAGGCTGAATCGCTGTTCCACGGGTTTTGTCGTACCCCGGCCAACCTTCTGACTGGGTTCATTCGGCTTGCCAGCGATTAACTCCTGAACTTGTAAATGATCCTCCCAGCGACCGGTGACAGTGAGCAAGCGTCCTCGGACAGCGAAGGTCGCTTCGTGAATCGTTTCTTGGAGTCTGGCTAAGAAAAGTTCGTGATCGGGGCCGAAACGGTACTGGCGTGTGAGGACGACAGGCCGCGAGATTGGCACAATCTGGCAGGTGTCGCCAGCTGAGTCAATCTGGCAAGTGAGATCAAAACCGGCGAGCAAGAGGACCGTTTTGTCGACAAGTGCCAATGGAGGCAATTGCTTGGCATCCCACAAATCGTGAGGAATCCTTTCAGGTTTTTGCACTGCAAAACCGGCCTGACCTACCCAGTGGGTAAGCAGTGTGCGAGGCTCACTCAGTATTGCCCATTCTGAGGAAGTTTCCTGCAACCAAATGCGACTTGTAGCCTTTGCCGATTTATCGAGTGAATCCCTTGCTTTCGCGGCCAGTGTAGCTAGTTCGCTTGCCGACTGCTGCGGGCCTACATAAACGACGTTTCCTAATGCGCTAATGCCCAATGAATGCTGTTCCGCAATTCGTTTCAAGACTTGATGTAGTGGAAGATTCTGGAAGGTAGCTTCAACCGGTTGTTGAGGATCGATGCGTCGGTCGAGCCAAAGAGAAACACCTTGCGATTCGGAAAGCCTCTGCAGTGCCGCTCTAAGTTGTTGGTCTTGCCAAGAGACCGAGACAAGGCGCTCTAAGTGTTGCTCAAGATCAGAGTTGGCAGTGCCCAAGGCATTCGCTTGAGTTAATGAAGTTAATAAACATGCCAGGTATGCGAGCAAGCAGGCTATCGGACGAAACAAATTGCAAGCATGTTGATGCATATTCTGGAGTTTTCACGAAAACTGCACAACTGTTTGAGCCAGCCAAAAACAATCCCCTAGTTGCAAGTCTCTTGGCGCGAGTATACAGGGATTCTCCTGACTAGCATTTTTTTTATTAAGCACTCGAAGTTGGCGTGAAACTCTACATTGGGCAAAGAATTCAAGTTGTCCACCTAGGGGGGTGCGCAATCCCGCACGTCGCAAGGTGCAACACATAAGCACTAGCGTTTGCGAATCAGAGTATACCAGCGACCGACGAAATGGAGTGTCTTCCGCTTCCACCTACATTTTCGTTGAGAAATCGGATAAAGCAATTACACTCGATATTGAGGACCAGAGAATAGCTTTGCAGGGTATCCGATGGGGCCCATTGTATGGGATGTGAGGCTATCGTACGGCTAGCAATGCCATAGAACTACCCTAGTGCTGTTTCTTCGGACTCTCTGCCAGGAAGATGTCTCTTGACGCCCTCCTTCTGGCAAGTGACTTTCGATGATGATGGAACTCTTGAGTGACCCTTTCCGATGAGAGACGATTCTGAAAAACGTCCGTTGCTGGTCAACTACTACGAGCGTTACTTGGTAGACCAAGATATCGACGCCTATGTTTGCAGTGTTTCTGCTTCATATACAACAGGGTGTTTGCAACGGCTCGCGGAAGTTGGGAGCCGGACTGCGCGTCGTGGGGCCGTGCTAGGATTGGGCCGACTTGGCGACTATCGAGCGAACATGACTCTCGGGCGTGCGTTGATCGATAGCGATCGAGGAGTGCGCACGCTTGCCGAGAACGGCATCCGGAGTTTATGGATGCGTGTAGGGGTGCCGTCGGTGCAGCGCCACTTGGCCGCCATCGAAGAGCATTTAGAAGAAAAGCAATACGATCGGGCTGCTCAATTGGCGACAGGCCTGGCGGAGGACTCGCCCTGGATTGCTCAAGCATGGTACTTTCGTGGGAAGGCATTTTTTCACCTGGAGCAGTATGAAGCCGCCACCCGCGACTGCCACCAGGCGCTGGAGATCAATGCATACCACTTTTTGGCTGCATCGGTGATGGGGCAAGCATACTTGCTGACGGGAGATTTGGTGTCGGCTCTCGAATCGTTCCGGCGCGCTTTGCGATTGAATCCCAATATGGAAGAAGTTCGCGCCCAGGTGATCCATTTGCAGCGAAATCTCAAGGGAGAGTAGATCTCGCGGAGTCGGTTTTTTAAGACTGTCTCGAGACTGGTTACCAGCCAAGACTCACGCTCTTGCTTTAGGTTGGCTATCCAAGATAATACTTGGGCTCAACTTGTATGGTCGGCCTTGGTCCGCTTCGTATTTAGAGACCGTACCTGCGGTTGAGCAGGGAAGGCAGAGATCTAACGATTCGGGGGTAAAGCTTAACCTCCCCGATCCCTCTTTCAGTGCCACAGATTCGGGAGCTATTATCATGGCTACGATAAGATGGCTCACTGTAGTCATGGCCTCGATGCTTATCTGCAATGCAGCAGCAGGCGGGCAACCTCCGAACATTATAGTTATCTTTACAGACGACCAAGGCTATGCCGATCTTGGGTGTAATGCAGCGGTTAAGGACATCAGGACTCCGCATATCGACACGCTTGCAGCCACTGGCGTGAGGATGACCAATGGGTATGTTACAGCTCCGCAGTGCGTTCCTTCCCGTGCCGGGCTTCTGACAGGCCGTTACCAGAACCGCTTTGGCGTAGAAGCCAACGGGCGTGGCCCGTTGCCGCTAGAGGAAATGACAATCGCCGATCGATTGTCTGCGGCCGGTTACATGACTGGCATGGTTGGAAAGTGGCATCTTTCGCCCAACCCTACTGATTTGCAGTTCTTGCGCCGATTTGATCGCGATGTCACCCGTAGGACCGGGCTGGCGGTGTTAAAAAAAGTGCCTGGCGAAGTTCTTCGCAAGTTTCGTGCGTCGGAACGCGGGTTTCAGGAATACTACGACGGCCCGATGTACGACGTGTTTGCCAACTATGATCTTCAAGGCAATTCGCTCGATGCTAAGGGCGAATACAAGCATCATGATTCCAAGAGTGAATATCGGCTCGATATTCAGAGTGATGCCGCCGTGGCGTTCATCAATCGTAATCATGACAAGCCATTCTTCCTCTATCTTGCTTATTACGCTCCCCATGTTCCACTAGAGGCGACAGAAAAGTATCTCAACCGATTCCCTGATGAAATGCCAGAGCGACGTCGCCACGCTTTGGCAATGATATCTGCTATTGACGACGGCGTCGGGCGAATTACTGCGGCTCTTGAACAATTCGAAATCGATGATAATACGATAGTCTTCTTCATCAGTGACAACGGTGCGCCATTGAAGATGACTAAGGATGATCTCCCGATCACGAACAAGCGGGGCGCCTGGAATGGCTCACTGAACAACCCGTTGAACGGCGAAAAGGGGATGCTTACCGAGGGGGGCATTCGTGTTCCATTTATTGTTCGCTGGAGAAGTCGACTTCCTGCAGGGGGCATCTACAACGAGCCGGTTATTTCTCTGGACGTAGCCGCAACAGCCTTGGCGATTGCTGAGCAGCCTCGTGATGAGTCGTCAGACGGCGTCAATCTCATGCCTTACCTGACTGGCGAGACGGCTGGCGCGCCTCACGATGCACTGTATTGGAGATGGATTGCTCAATCAGCGATCCGCGAGGGGAATTGGAAGTATTTGAGAGGCGGTACTCGCCAGTACTTGTTTGACCTGGAGGCAGACGCCGAAGAGAAGCATAATCTGCTCGATCGCCAACCTAGAATTGCTGAACGTCTAGCAAACAAACTTGAACTCTGGTCTCAAGAGCTGTCACCACCAGGCCTGGAACTGGCGGAGCTGCCCGGCGCATGGCAGCAGTACTACGATTATTACTTGGATTGAGAGTTCATTGAGGAAGCAGCATCGCAGTCGCGCGTACCAAATCCATTTGCTATCCGCAGCCAGAAACACAAAACGAGCCCAGGCACTTTCGTGCCTGGGCTCGCTCAATCAACTGGCGCAACTTGAGAGCCTACGAGGCAGAGCCTCGTACCTTGAACGTTACGCGCTTTTGGTTTGTGGCGGCTCGGGAGTAAACAACTTCTCCCGTCCCTCTACAACATCGTCGGTAACCACATAGCGGTTGCCGCGCGGCTGATCGGGCAGTTCGAACATGATGTCCATCATCACCGATTCGATGATCGACCGCAGCCCACGGGCGCCAGTCTCGCGTTCGGCAGCCCTGCGGGCAATGGCCCGAAGGGCTTGGTCGGTAAACCTCAGATCGGCTTCTTCCATCCCGAACAAGTGCTGATATTGCCGGGTCAGTGCGTTCTTGGGTTCCTTCAGCACACGAACCAACGCATCCTCTCCCAGCGGTTGCAGCGCTGTGACAACTGGCAAGCGGCCAACAAGTTCCGGGATCATGCCATACTCGACCAGATCTTCGGGCGTAACCTGGGCAAGCGTTTCGCCGAGGCTCAGTTCCGAAGAAACTTCTGCAGCTTGTCCAAATCCCATTTTGCGACAGCCGAGCCGTTTGCTAATCACATCTTGGATGCCGGTAAAAGTGCCACCAACGATGAACAGGATATTAGTCGTGTCAATCTGGATATACTGCTGCTCGGGATGTTTTCGCCCACCTTGAGGAGGCACATTGGCGGTAGTACCTTCGAGCATCTTCAGGAGCGCCTGTTGCACGCCTTCGCCCGAGACATCGCGAGTGATCGATACATTTTGGCTGGTCTTGCCAATCTTGTCGATTTCGTCGATGTAAAGCACGCCGCGCTGAGCGGCTTCGACGTCGAAGTCAGCCGAGTGGAGGAGCTTCAGGAGCAAGTTCTCGACATCTTCGCCGACGTAGCCGGCCTCAGTCAGCGTCGTGGCATCGCCGATGGCAAACGGCACATTCAAACTTTTTGCCAAGGTGCGAGCAAGCAGCGTCTTACCGCAGCCTGTGGGGCCGACGAGTAGGATGTTCGATTTGTCGATTTCGACATCCGCTTCTTCTTCGGCAGCCATTAGCCGCTTGTAATGACTGTGCACCGCAACAGCCAGCACGCGCTTTGCAGCTTCCTGACCGATGACGTATTCGTCAAGGCCAGCGACGATCTCGCGTGGACTGGGGATCTTGGTGAACAGCTGTTTGCTGGAGCCTCGGCGTTTCCGCTCCTGATCCAGGATGGACTGGCAGAGCTCGATACACTCACCACAGATGTAGACGTCTCCCGGCCCTTCGACCAAAGGGCCAACATCTCGATAGCTCTTTCGGCAAAAAGAGCAGAACGCGTTCTTTTTGGACGTCCCACCGCGTCTGCTGCCTAGGTCTCTGCCTGAAGGCATGCAACTCTCCTTCCAAGGTGTGCGACTCGCATCGGGGCATCACCGACCCGAAGGTGCTCGCAAATTAATCAAGGGTGTCGCTCGAGGGAGCCAAACCGCCTCGATGGCGGGTCTTGCCTTCTTGTCTGGCGGGGCGTCCTTGTCCGCTCAGTTCGAGCCAATACATCTGTACTCTACGTAGCACTGACGGAAGTCGTTCATCGACTCTCCACTGGGAGGTTGTTCAACCACTTAGCTGGCAAGCGGACAACCGGGCCAGACGGCGCCTCCGGCAGCATTGACAACACTGGTGATAGCCAGCCCTAACCATTGCTGCTGTTACCGTTTAACTCCGATTTGCATTCACCTGCTAGCTTCGTCTTTATTGTTCGGAATTCCTCGTCGCTCAGCCCACCCTCGGCGTGCAATTCGCGGAAATTCGACATCAACTTACTGCGATCCAGCCCGTCGTCGACGGTACTACCCCGATACCTTCGCACAGCGGCGAAACCTATCGCGGTCATAGCAATAATGACTGCAAACAGTAGTAGTGCCTGGATCAGTGATTCAATCGCCTGATGCATCTTATCCGGCTGCTCTCCCTGCGGCTGCCCCGCAGCAGTCTCTTGGACTCGCCCCTGTTCCATCCCCATTATGGCCCTGGTGTCAGTAGGCGTCCAGAATAAGTGCTATCAGCGATCGCTTTACCGATGAAAAACCCGGAAACGTCACAAACTCCCCTGTTTTCGTGATGGGAACGTCACTTGCATGCGTTTCAAGCAGGTGAGCCGGCATCTCCGATAGTGTTGAAGGAGGCTAGTGCGCGCCGGCTTGCCTAGTTTTCCTTCCCCGCCCCCTCCCACCACGCATGTACGGATGTTTTCCCATGGCAGCGGTCATTGGCAGCCCGCCGACACGAGCCTCTACTAGACCACTCCGTATATACCTTTGCCTGGCTCTCTTGCTGCACGTTGGACTCGGGAGTTCCAGGCTCTGGGCTGCGTCTGTTCCTATGCTTGCTCCGGTCTACTGGCAACAGCGGCTGTTCTTCATCCCTTACCAGGTAAACCGAGCAGACGCGTCGATGACCCGCGTCGCGAAGGTTCAGTTGCTAATGTCGCGAGACGGAGCAACCGACTGGCAAACGCTCCAAGAGGCTACGCCAAACGTTCGCGGCTTTGGCTACCATGCTCCTGAGGATGGAGAGTACTGGTTTGCGCTGCGGCATCTCGATCAACAGGGTGCAGCCTGGCCTAATGCGGTTATTCGGCCACAGATGCGAATTGTTGTCGATACCGTCAAGCCAGAGTTGGAACTGAGCGCGACGTTGGGCGAAGCGGGCACGATTAAGATTGGGTACGAATCGCGTGATATGAATCTGAGGCCGGAGAGCCTGGTCGTAGAAGCACGTGTAGAGGGAGGCACGTGGACGAATGTCCCACTGGGGCCTCCGGAAGTATCGCGACAGGGACATCTGCAAGGGACGGCTAGTTGGACATTTCCTCACGCGGCCAGCACTATTGAGCTGCGGGGGTCGATTGCCGATCAGGCAGGTCAACAGGCTGCAGGAACTGCCGAGGTAGCCGTGGCAGGACCTGCCTTGCAGATGCCGTTCAATGGGAATCTTCTGGCGAGGAGTACCCCTGCTCAGAAGCGGCTAGACTCCACCGTGGTTGATCCATTTCAAGCGGCTAGCCAATTGCCGGCCCATGATTGGCCAGCAACTAACCAATTGCCGAGCCAGCCTGAATCGCAGGCGAATCTAGCTCTTAACACCCCAGTGCCCCAGCCTTTGCCCTCGACCGAGACTCCACCGTTAGAGAATCCGTACACAACGGCTGGCAACGATGCTGCTTTAGGGCGGACACCGGCCACGCTTGCCGCCGACGTAGGGATGAATCGGCCGCCTCAGGATGCAGCGGTTGCCGACGGCGGTTGGGCCCCGCCGCCCAGGCCCCAGCCGTCATCGAATTCTAGCGATCGTATGGTCAATTCGCTCTCGTTCGACGTCGAGTACGACCTCGAGTCAGTCGGGCCATGGGGAGTATCGAAGGTCGAGCTATGGGGCACTCATGATAATGGCCAGACTTGGCAAAGCTATTGCGTTGACTCCGACAACCGTAGCCCGGTTCGTGTGACAGTGCCGAGTGAAGGGGTTTATGGATTTCGAATCCTGGTCGACGGAGCTAACGGTGTGGGCGCTCCGCCCCCTCGCGGTGGCGAGAAACCTGAGTTGATCGTGGCCGTCGATTTGCAGGCGCCTCGGGCTGAACTCCACTCTACGGAACTCGGCGAAGGCAACTTGAGAGATCACCTGCAATTGCGATGGTCGGTCGACGACAGGAATCTCGAACGCCGGCCCATAGGTCTGTTCTACAGTGCCTACCCCAATGGTCCTTGGTCGACTATTGCCACGGGTTTGGAAAACACGGGTGTCTACACTTGGCGGCTGGAGCGGCACATGCCCGATCGGTTCTACGTACGACTCGAAGCTCGCGACATGGCCGGCAACTTATCAACGGCCCAATCAGCTACGC
>JAGQOW010000083.1 GCA_020427155.1 Planctomycetales bacterium
GGCGAAGGTCTGCACGGCTTCACTCTCTTCTGGTCTCCGATGGAGGGCGAACCGACAAAAGAGAACATCGACCAACTGCTAGCCAGTGAGAATAACAACTTCATTAGTCGAATTAAGACTTCCGATCGAGAGGTCGACTATCTCAAGTCCGAAGCAGCCCGCTTACGCACGTCGGGCAATACTCGGGCCGTCCTGTTTCAGCATGGCGGTACGATTCTCGAAAATGCCCAAGGCATCTTCGGGTGGGACGAGATCTTTGTTCGCTGCATCACTGATCCCGATCTGGTCCACTACTTTCTGGCTGCTTTGACAGAACTCCACCTCGAGACGCTCAAAAGAACTCTCGATGCCGCTGGCGATGTGGTCGACATCGTCCAATTTGGCGACGACCTCGGCATGCAGGGAGCGCCGCTCATGGATCCTGACATGTACCGCGAGATGTTTCTCCCTTATCACAAGAAGATGTTCTCTTTTGTCCGAGAGAACTATCCCAACGTGCATGTCATGCTGCACTGCGATGGCGCGGTCTTCGATCTTCTGCCCGACATGATCGACGCTGGAATGCAGATCTTCAATCCGCTGCAATCGGACTGTGCAGGAATGGACCCGGCACGAATCAAACGACTCTACGGAGACAAGATTACCCTCTGGGGCGCAGGCTGTGATACCCATGGCACGTTAGTACGGGGTACGCTTACTCAAATCCGCGAGGATATCCGCCGTAGGATTCAAGTTCTGGCGCCAGGCGGCGGTTTCGTCTTCAACCAGATCCACAATGTGATGGGCGAGATTCCTCCGCAGAATGTGTTGGCCATGATCGATGCCGCTCACGAATTTGGCCAGTATCCCATTCAAATGGATGCTCCTCTTGAAGAGCTTGAAACCAGGTACGCCGAATATTGGGAAGAACCGTGGCGAGTGCTCCAGGAAGAAGGCGTACAGTAGCAGGCGGCAATAAACGATAATCTGAAAACTTGCAAACCAGAGAATTTCTGATGCATACTACTACCGCGGGGAGAAAAACTGCTTTCAAGGCGCAGACAAAAATGACCACGGGACTTGCCATCAGCCAGGAGTTCGTGAGCGGCACCCTCATGCCCTTGCTGCAACAAGAACTCGCCGACGACTTCGATCGCCTGGCAATAGCTATTGTTGGCACTGGCTCTGACGTGCTGGGACTCGACGACGAAATCAGTCGAGATCATCACTGGGGGCCTCGTGCCAATGTGATGTACCTACGTGCCGATGCTCCTCGCGTCGCAGACCAGGTTCGAGCCGTGCTCAGTAAGGTCCCTCCGAAGTTCGGTCAATATGACGTTCAAATCGACATCGGCAACCTGACAGGCGTTTGCTGTTGCCAGATTGAAGACTTCTTTGGCCGTTTCCTGGGCACAGAACAGCTTCCCGCTAGCGACCTCGATTGGGTCAGGCTATGCGAAGTCGATCTCTTTCACGTGACCGCCGGCACTATTGTTTACGATGGCCCCGGCGAACTCACCCGGCGTTGCGACTATTTGGCCTATTATCCCGATGCTGTTTGGAGAAAACGACTCGCCGACTGGTGCATGTACGTTACCGGCCGCGAGGCGCCGTACAATCTGCATCGTGTCGCCAAACGTAACGATGATCTTACTTGTACTATCTACTTCGGCCTTTGCATCAAGCGGTTGATGGAACTTTGTTTCACTCTGAACCGTCGGTACGCGCCCTATACCAAGTGGCTGAATCGATTGTTTCGAAACCTGCCAAACTATGCCGACCAACTGGCTCCGATGATCGACGCAGCGGTCGCCGAGCCAGCCTGGAACAAGAAAGTGCAACTGTTGATCGACGCAAATTATGTCATTGCCGATGCCCTGGCAGATCTGCAGCTTTGTCCTGCACTTCCACGCCGAAAATTCGACGACAGCCTCACCGACTTGTCGCTCTACGACGCAGCAGCGCACATATACTCTCAGCTTCCCGAAGAACTTTTCAGCCCGAGTTTCAATCAAGTCGAACTTTGGGAAAAGATGGCCCGTGAAGTGCTGTTTGATTCGAACGACTACATCAAAAATGGCCACCATCGCAAAGCTTGATCAGGCAATTGCTGCGCTAGACCAAGGCAAGCCTGCCTTGGCAGACCGCCTGCTTTCGGACATAGCAACCACTGCGTTTGCTTCCCACGATCACGCCACGCTTCGGTCAATCTGGCCAAGTCTCGCCAATGCGCGTGTCGAGCGACGTGCCCGCGCTTCCGACGGGCGAATCGATCTGCATACCCATACCACCGCTTCCGATGGCGAGATGACCGTCGAGCAACTCCTTTGCAATCATTTTGTCCGCGGACAAATCTTGATCGACGATCACAATATCATCGATTCACTCTCTGCCGCACGACGCCTGGTCCATGAGAGGGATCTAGAACTCGATGTCTTTTTGGGCATCGAGGTTATCTGTACTCACCAGCGCCGGGCATTTGAGTTCCACGCCATTGCTCCTACCTTAAGCAAGGGTTTTAAGTCGCTTTGCGCTGAGCATCGACAGCAATGGGACCGAGCCTGCGAAATGTTTGTCGAGGAATTGGCGCAGCGCGACGACTTGTTCAGTGACCCACTCTGGAAGCAGATTGCCGAGGATTATTCGATCGGAGGCCCTCTGGATCCCGTACTCGAAAGGTACCAACAAGTCCGAGATAGAATAACTGCGGATTCTATTGCTTACCAAGATTACCTCAAAAGCAATCAAACCTTCGATATGGGCCACCTCTGGCACTCGTGGGGGTTGGCCCGCGAAGGCGACCCGCCAATGCTTGGGCATCGATTCTTTGCCTCCATGCGCTCCTATTCCTTGAATGTGTATCGAGAAGCATTGGGCGATTGGTTCGACTACGAATCACTGGCACAGCGATTTCGCCAGGTTGGCTGCTTCATCAGTCACAATCATCCCAACTACTGGGACGAAGACTTCGTTGGCGAAATACCCCACGCGCTTCAAGCCGAGTGGATACAATGCTGGGCACGACACGGCGTTATCGATGCGCTCGAGGTTTGGAGCCCGCCCTTTGCTTCAAAACGAGTTCCCCATTATTGGGAAAAGATTTGCCACGATCTCGGACTTGTCCCCATGGCAGGAACAGATTGCCATAGCGGGCGCGAACAGGATTTCGGCGGACAGGTCGAGAACCACCCAGAAATCCCCCCGCAGATCTATGCAAAGCTGGCTGCTCCAGCAGTCGCAATCGCCCAACGCACTACTGAACCTTGGGCAGCACTTGCTGCCTGGAGAGATGTGCTCGAAATCGACTACGCTCACACTCAAGCACTAGCCGAGTGCCAGAAGATACTCGAGACGTTTGCCGCCAAATAAGCTTGCCGCTCCCTCGCGGATTTGCCAAATGAATATCGCATCCTTCTTCACCAGCTTTGCGACTGTTTTCATGCTTTCGCTCAGCGCAACCTCGATTTGCGCCCACGATCTCCCTATCAGCGACATGATGATTGTTGCTGCCGCAGAGACGATGCATGTAGAACTCGTACTCAATGCCGAGGAACTTAGCTTTTTCCCTGAAATCGACCAAGACGACAACGGCTTGCTCGATCCAGCAGAACTCGAAAAACGCAGCAACCAAATATCGCAGCACATTGTCGACTGCTTCCACTTCCAAGTCGGAAACCAACCGGTCATTGCAGCCGTTCATGGCGTTGTTCCGAGTATTGGATCGCATCACTTGACCATACGAGCCCACTATGCAGTCGACGCTCGAGAGCAAGCCGTGCACCTGGAGTCGCAATTACCAGCCATTACGCGGACTTCGCATGTAGTCGAAGTAACATTCAAACGGCCCGGTAGTCAGTACGCTGCTCGACTTGATGCACACGATCATGAAGTTCTGTTCGATTTCAAGCTCCCCGAATCCAAGTCTGTGGCACTGGTTGCGCCATCTGAACCTGACAATTCCGAGCAAGCCGGCAGCTACAGGATGCTCATCGGCTTCGCTGTAATGCTATCATGTTTTTTTCTATTTCGTTTCAAACGTCGGAAGTAGGGCCCCATGTTTCAATCATCTCGGCAAGCCAGACTTTCTCCAGCAGCTTGGGCGTTTGTATGCTGTTTGATATTAGCCTTGTCTAGCCTGATCAATGCGGCTGATTCCGACCCGAATACCATTTGGTCGTTAGGCACCCAGGACGGCTCCGCCATTGAATTCGCACCAGGTACGCGCGATCAGCTGGTCTTCACCGTTGGAGTAAGCATTCTCAGCCGAGACTTTGCAGGACACCACGAAGGCTCCATCGGTTGGAATCCAGATGTCCCAGAATCGAAACATCCTTATACGATTGAATTTGATTTAGATCAACCTTCGAACGAAGAGTACTATCTAACACTCAATCTGATCTTTCCAACGGGCGCGGCGGCAAGAATACAACTCGACATCAACGGCAAGAAGTGCGTCTATCCAGTCGTCCTGGCCCCCAAGAAAGATGTCGATGCCAAAGACGGCAATGTCTTTCTGCTCGCTAAGCAACAATTGATCGTGCCGATTCCGCCCGGTTGGCTCAAGCCCGCCGGCAATCGAATCACCATTGTCCCGCTTGGGTTCGGGACGATGGATTACGATTCACTCACTCTGCAACGCGGCAGTGCTCAGGAGAGCGTTAAATCGCAGCAACCGCGCCTGGTTCCTTCTGTGTTCTTTCGCGAGCAGAAGGGCCGTCTGACCGAGTCCTGCCAGCTACAGATTCCTTTTACCAAGCGATTCCAAAATGGGTCGGCGTCCGTGCAGATCGTTGACAAAGAATACACGCTGGAATTTTCTTCCGAAGACTACGATTCTGGGGTGCTTTCTCCGAACCTGGATATCGCTGCCTTAGATACCGCTGCCGAGGCGAAAATCCAGGTGACTTTGGACGGTAGAACCGTCACCAATTCGCAGTTGGTCGAGCCGTCGAAGCGTTGGAAGGTCTTCCTCTGTCCAAAGATTCACAACGACATCGGCTTTACCGATATCCAGCCACATGTGAACGAACTCGACACGCGCAACACCGATGCCGTGCTCAAGATTCTCAACGACTTTCCTTTTTACAGATTCAACTTCGAAACCTCCTGGCTTGTCGAGAACTATCTCGACTGCCGCCCCGAAGCCCAGCAACAGGAGTTCTTGCAGCGTGCCCAGGAGGGCAAGGCTCCCATCAATGCGTTCTATCTCAATCTCCTTACAGGGATTTGCACAGGCGAGGAACTCTACCGTTCTCTCTACTACACCCATTCGCTTCACTTGAAGCACGGCACTGGGTTCGATTATGCCTGCCTGACCGATGCCCCGGCACACAGCTGGTTTCTGCCGACCCTTTTGTCCGATGTCGGAATCCAAGCATTCTCCAACGGCAGCAATCAAGCCAGAGCGCCTATCCTCGTACAAAGCAACTTGAATGAAGTCTCGCCATTTTACTGGGAAGGAATCAATGGCGAACGGATCATGATGTGGTACGCGCGGGTCTACGCGCAGTGGAAGCTGCTCACTGCCGAAGGTTTTCTCAATCGGCAGGTAAGTTACGAGTATCTCAAGAAGACCATTCCACAGTTTTTGACTCGCTTCCTACGCGACGACTACGCGCCCGACGCGGTAATGGTCTACGGCGCCTACATTGACAATGCGTCGATTCCTCCTACCGCCGAAGCCGAATTCGTCGAGCAGTGGAATCGGGAGTTCGTCTATCCAAAACTGATCGTTGCCTCCGATGCCGATTATTTCGACTATGTCGCCGAGCATTTTTCCGACCAGTTGCCTGTCTACCGCGGCGATGCAGGCGCGTTTTGGGAAGATGGGGCGGCTTCTACGGCGCAGGCGACTGCCACAAACCGAGGTACCCAGCAGACCTTGCCCATCGCCGAAATCAGTTCGTCTTTGGCAACCATGTTCGAGCCTCGCTATCGTTACCCGGCAGAAGACTTCCGCGCCGCCTGGAAAAACGTGCTCTTCTACGACGAGCATACCTGGGGAGCCTTCAACAGCATCAGTCAGCCCGATCGTGCTGATGTTCTGCGCCAATGGGAGGTGAAGCAAAGCTACAGCGAACGCGCCAACCTCGACGCTCGCAATTTGCTTTCGCGTTCGCTCAATCGCCTTTGCCAGCAAATCCAAGTCGACGACAACACGATCTTTGCCTTCAACTGGCAAAACCGGGTTCGCTCGGAACCCTTGGTCGTAGAACTTGGCACCGGGTCTTACCTGGTTGATCTCACGACCAACGAGCCAGTCGAGACTGATCTGCTTTTCGAAAAAGAGGGCTGGAAAAAGGTGCGGTTCCTCGCCAAGGACATTCCTCCCCTAGGCTACCGCGGCTACGCCATTCGGCTCTTCGATCCTCCCCAAGATTCCCCGCAAAACACCTCGCACGATTCGAGTTGGACGATCGAAAACAACCACTACCGGCTCACAATCGATGACAAAACCGGGGGCGTCAAAAGCTTGATCGACATTGCCGCCGCTCGAGATTTGGTTGATCAAACAAGCAAGTACCGACTCAATCAGTACCTTTACGTGAGCGGCGGCAAAGACTCGCTGATTAAAGACCTTCATTTCGGTTCGCCACCGGCCGAACTGGAAATCGATCGAGCAGGGCAGGGTAGGGTAGTCGAGAACGTCGATACCCCCTTAGGTCAACGCATCGTTGTCGAAACGACCGCCAAGAACACGCCGTCGATCCGCAGCGAATACTTGCTCTACGACCACATCAAACGCATCGATATCGTCAACACTGTCCAAAAAGTAGCGACCCGCGAAAAAGAAGCAGTCTACTTCGCCTTCCCGTGGGCCGCCGAGAGCCCGAGCTTTGAGTATCAAATTCAAAACGGTTGGGTGCGCCCCAACCAGGACCAACTGCCCGGCGCATGCCGAGAATGGTTTGCTCTGCAAAACCTCGTGCACGTGCAAGACAACGGTTTTTCGATCGCCTGGTCCTCGCGAGATGCCCCCCTGTTCACGCTCTCCGACATCAATCGTGGCCGGTGGCTCAACCACCTCGACTTCAGCAATGGCCACCTCTTCTCTTATGTGATGAACAACTACTGGTATGTGAATTACAAAGCAACCCAGGACGGCGAATTCGTCTTTCGCTACTCCATCACCAGTGGAACCAGCCTTAGTCGAGAGCAATTGGCCGCTTTCGATAGCGATACGCGTACCCCGGTTTTCGCTTATCCCTATCTTTCTTCTTTTTCGGCGAGCGTTGCCAATGGCGACCGACGCTTGCAAGCAAGCTCGGCTTCGCTACTAGATTTGGACGCTCCCAACCTGCAGGTCGTTACTCTCAAAGCCGCAGAAGATGGACAAGGCTACATTCTGCGTCTGCTGGAAACAGCCGGACTCCGCGGCAATGCGACACTCCGATCGCCACTGTTTCATATCTTAGAAGCCCAACTCTGCAACGGAGTCGAAGTCAACCAGAAACCAATTGAAGTGACGGCCAATTCAGCGCAGATTCCTTATCAGCCCCATCGGTACATCACCGTTCGCCTGGTCATGGATCCACCAGGCAAGTAACGCAAGCTCTCCAGCGCCTCGTCGCCCAACGGAGCACAACCACACTGGAGCCACATTATTCTGCAGGCGGCGCAGGACTTGCCTCGGGAAGATAGTCATGCCACGTGAATTTTAGCGCTACAACGCTCGCCAAGGCCAATCCAATACTAATCAAAGCGCTCGAATGATAATGGCCAACCAAGTACATCGGCGCCAGGTATGCCCCGCCGATCGCAGTAAGGCCTAGCAGCGTGTTGACGACCGCCAGCCCGATTCCTTCACCGCGCTGCTGCGAGCGATCGAGTGTCGTGGCTACCTTCTCTCGTACCGGGCCCCAAAAGCCAAAGGGGCGAACATTCAAGTAGAAGTCGAGTAGCGTTTTCTCATCCGTAGGTTCGGTAAGCCAGGTTCCTGCAAGCGTGGCTACTAACGACACCAGTGAAACTAGCGGAAAAGCATAGTACAGAGGGCTCAAGCTGGAAACTTGCCACACAATGAACGACATAATCAGACCCGCCAGGGTACCAATCGCATAGCCAAAGCCATTCAGTCGCCACCAAAACCATCGCAAGACATTGGGTATGACAAAGGCCGCCCCTAACGCCCCCATGATCCAGTCGTATACTTCCCGTATCGAGCCCGAGTTGAGGCCGATCAGCGTCCCTGCTAACACAATTCCAATCGTCGCCACGTAACTTGCCCGAATAAGATGGTGATCACTGGCTCCAGGCCGTACAAACGGTTGCCAAATATCGCGGATCACATAGGAAGCGCCGCTGTTGACCGTCGAGCTGAATGTCGACATAAACGCAGCCAGCAAGCCGGCTATTACCAAGCCTCGGATACCGACTGGCAAGTAGTTCTGCAGCACTGCGGGCATCACTTGCTCGGGGTCGCTCACTTCGCTGATGCCGACAATCGCCAGCAGGGCGATTCCCATCGCCATCCCCCAGCGAACGATCAAGAATACACTCCAGGCAGCTCCCACTTTAGCCGCATCGCGCGGATCTCGTGCCGCCAGAAACCTCTGAAAATCGTACATTTGGGCAGGACCGCCCAAATTCAACATCAGGCCTTTAACGACCCACACAATCAGCAGGGGACCAAACCACTGGTATACCTCGTAATCCGTATTCGCCAACTCAGCCGTTTGTTCGGCATCGAGTTCCCAAGGCGGCACCAGCGAAAACCAATCCGCCGGCAGGAGCGCTGCAATGGCCTCGGGTGTGACGTGCGCGTAAGCAACACACATGATAACGATCGCTGCCAGAGTGAGAATGATCGTTTGAATCACGTCGGTAATCACCACGCTATACAAGCCGCCCAACATGACATACGTCGTTGTGACGAGGAAAATACCAAAAGCGCAGAGCTTGGGATCCATGTCGACGTAGATGGCGGCAAACTTGCCGATTCCTTGAAATGCATAGCCTACAAAACCGACCATTGTTACCACGGCCATCAGCGCATAAGCCCCACGCGCAGCTTTCCCTTCTACTCCGCCGCCAAATCGCGTTACCATCCACTCGGCGCCAGTCATCACACCCGAGCGACGAATCCACTTGCCCATGAACGCCAAAAAGAAGGCCCCCATTAAGAAGCCCCACATCCAGTGGTTCCACATCGATTTCATGCCAAACAGCGCGATCAATGCCACAATCCACATCGTTCCCGTGATATCGAAGTTCGATACCGACCCCGACATTGCCAAGGCTAGCCAGTGAATTCGTTTGCCGCCCAGGAAATAGCTATCCAGATTCCTAGCAGCCAGACGCTGATACCAGAAACCCAAGCCAAGCATGGCTGCGAAGTAAAGAACTACGATTCCTGTATCAATGGAATTCAAGGGATGCAAACCTCTCTAGTTTCAACTGCGTAATGGCAGCTCAATTATTGGTGCACGGCTTGATACTCAGCAAGATTGGCAACGATTTCTGGCGTGGGAGCAATGCCCAAAGATTGCAGCGCGATCAGTATCGCCCCCATAACTGGCGGAAGCTTTGGTGCTATGATTTCGCATTGTGGAGACCGGCGACGTACGGCTGCGCGCAAGGGCTCCATAAACACAGTTCCCGCCTTCACCAGCCCGCCAGTGACCGCCACAGGTATAGTTTCCAATGCAGCAGCCAGATCCAATTGTTCAGCCACGGTGGCAATCAGCAGTGCTAACTCGTCCACTCCCGTAGCAATGATTTCTTGCGATACCTCGTCGCCCTCAGCGGCCGCTTGGGTTACCAGCTTTGCCAAGGTTCCCATTTCACGACGCGTAATACCTACGCTATCCACTCGATACAATATCCGATTGATATCTTCGATCTCCAGCGCTTCGAACACGCGAGGGCTCAAGACCGTCGGTTTGCCACGACCATCTGACTCACGTACCACGGCAATCATGCTCTGGAGTCCAAGCCAACCACTGCTACCGACGTCGTCGAGTAGATGGCCCCAGCCTCCAGCGCGCCACGCGCGTCCACCCTCGGTCTTCCCAAAGCAGGAAGCGCCAGTGCCGGCAATCAAAATGATTCCTGGCTTCCCGACCAATCCACCTGCCAAGGCAACTCGCAGGTCGTGATCAACGCCAATATTTCCGTTGCGGGCCAGCCGATGGTCTTCGGCAAGCTGTCGGATAACTGAACGGTCTTGCTCCGAGGCAACGCTGCCCAGCCCTAAGAAGATCGCGTCGGCCTGCTGACTTGTTTTTCCTGACGCTTGCCAGGCTTCCGCCAACGCCTCTTCGATATGCAAGCCGACTGCTTCCACTCCAACATCGTGGTAGTTCCCCGCACCAGACTTGCCGATCCCCAGTATCTCTCCCCGCTCGTTAGCGAGGGCAACCCGGGTACTGGTTCCTCCTCCATCGACTCCGATAACGATCTGTTTGGACAACGATTCTAGCCTTTCGGGGATAACGGAGACAAAAAAAACTCTATCAGCACCTTTGCCGCCGGCTGCCGTGAGCCTTTGGCAACTCAGCTTGAGCGAGTGGTGGACTCTCGAATGATCAACTCGGTATCGACAATGAGTTGCCCAACGTCTGCTTCGTGGTCTGCAATGCGACGCAGCGCCGCCTCGTAAGCTGTCTGCGCAAATGCCTGCACCGGCAAACGGATCGTCGTCAAGGGCACAGGCAACAACTCTGCAATGGGTTCATCGTCGAACCCTGCCAGTTTAATGTCACGCCCTATCTCGAGGCCCATCGCCATCAGATGCCGGCCGATGATTGCTGCGTAGCGATCCATCTTGCCAATAATCGCATCCGGCTGGCACTCTTCAATGAGCTTTCGGCAGAACGACTCGGTCAGGTCCAGTTCATCAGCCACATGCACCAGTCGAGGGTCTACTTCCATGTTGTGGGCGCGGTGGGCTTCGTAGTACCCCGAGAGCCGATTGGTAACCACCGTCGAAACCTCCGGGATTCCCACAAATGCAATCCGCTTGCAACCTTCATTGATTAAATGGCTTGTTAGCAGCACTCCGCCGCGACGGTTGTCGTACCCGATCCGGGTAAACTCGCTGCGCTCTGGATAAGAGACGATATCGCGGTCGATCAGCACGATCTCTATGCCAGCGGCAACCAGCAAGTCGACCACCGTGCGATTAAGCTTCATCAGTTCGCCTGGCAACTCCGCTGGATAGTAAAGAACGGCATCGACTTCGTTATCAACTAGCGCTCTAGCTGCATTGATCATACGATCTTCGAGTGGGCCTGCCCCTGGAGCCAGGCACTGCAGCAAGAGCGTCGCTTGGCCATGGCTGGCGATATCGGCAATGCGCTGATGAATTAACCCCTCGACATAGGGCAGCCCCGAGCCAGATTCGACCCAGGGCACAAATAATGCAAGATCGACTCGCTCTCCCGTTTCTCGCGGCTTGCAAACATACGTGCCCGAGCCTCGCCGACGAGTGATCAGACCCAACAATTCCATGTCTCGCATCGCCCGCGAGACAGTCGTCCGCGATACGTCAAAAAGACGCATCAAATCTGCTTCGGTCGGCAACTTTTGCCCCGGGGCATATTCGCCATTGCTGATTCTTGCTCGTAACGTATCGAATATCTGGCGATAGCGCGGCCGAGAGCAACTCAGAGGATCGGCTTCCACGGCAATCTCAGGTTTTTCAGCCACGACGACGCCTATATCTGAAGTAGATGAACAGCTGGAGCTTGGGAGAAGCTGCTAACGTAAAGATAAAGCGATACGGCTAAAACGTCAATGCTTTTGTGGTCTAAACGCCATGGCATTTAGTGGCTAAAAGAATTGACCTTTTGCCGAATGCACGGTAACGTGATACCTGGTCACGCGTTTCTCTTTGGCCAACATTGGCTTGTTCCAAATGGCCGCTCCTGACATGCCGCAACAGTTGCTCCGTCGCCGAAACACTTGCCAGGATCTTCTTCCCCAGACGCCGGGCTCCTTGGTCGCAGGTGATTACAATCTGTTTCCTGCCGCCCCGGTGCCGGCAAATTCAATAGGTCGTGGCTTTGAGGCCATCGCTGATAGGCTCGCCGGCAGTCAAGCCATTCGAATCGACGGGTTTGTCGGGGTTTTTTGGGAAGAGTTTAGAGACAATCTCAACTCGGCCCTGGTAGCACGAGGCATCTCGCCGCAGTGGGTCGATATGTCGCAGCACCTCAAGAGCGAAGCCGAGATCGATCGCATTGCCCGCTACTGCCTCGGGGGTAACGACCCGCTATTTGGCAGACGCTATGAGGGTGAACTGCTTGATCTTTTCGACCAGCAACGACTCAATAAACTTTCGGAAGTGACCGACGCTCAATGCACGATTATCTATGGCTGCGGAGCTGGATTGGTCCCTGGCACAGGACCACTTGTCTATGTTGATCTGCCAAAAAGCGAAGTGCAGTTTCGCTCACGTGCCAGTTCGGTCAGCAATCTGGGCATTGCTTCCCCTGCCGATCCCAAGTCTGCCTACAAGCGGTTTTATTTTTTCGATTGGCCGATGCTCAATCGGCACAAAGCGGCGATTGTTCGTGAGGTGGACTGGTTTATTGATGAACAACGCCCCGACGAGCCCGCCGTCATTGCCGGTAAACATCTACGTGAGGCCTTCGATCGATTGAGCCATGGCGCGTTTCGTGTGCGACCGTGGTTCGAGCCAGGCCCCTGGGGAGGGCAATGGATCAAGAAGCGCGTTCCCAATCTGCCTCAAGAGGTGCCCAACTACGCCTGGTCTTTCGAACTCATTTCCCCTGAAAACGGACTGCTGTTCTGCGACGGCCAGCAGATGCTCGAGGCGTCGTTCGATTGGCTCATGTACCTCAATTCCCGAGAGATCCTCGGTGACCACGAAAGACGCTTTGGCTACGATTTTCCAATTCGCTTCAATTTTCTTGATACTTTCGATGGCGGCAACCTTTCTGTCCAATGCCATCCACGCCCCGAATACATCCAAGAACATTTCGGCGAGCCCTTCACCCAGGACGAGTGCTATTACATCATCGATTGCACTCCCGAGTCGGGAGTCTTCCTAGGATTTCAAGAAGACATCGACCCTGAAGAGTTCGGTTCAGCACTAAAGCGCAGCTTTGCTAACGGCACAGAAATCGATATTCCCCGATTTATTAACTCCGAGCCAACCCACAAGCACGACCTGTTCTTAATTCCCGGGGGGACCGTGCATTCTTCAGGCGTCAACAATCTGGTACTCGAAATCAGTGCGACAACCTATATCTTCACGTTCAAGATGTACGATTGGCAGCGAATGGACCTGGAGGGGAAACCTCGTCCGCTCAATATCGATCGTGCCATGGAAAACCTCGATTTCGACCGCAAAGGCAGGCGGATTGCCGAAGAATTCGTAAGTCATCCGGTCGAACTCGCGAGTGGCGACGATTGGCGCCTCATGCATCTACCTACACATCGAGAGCATTTTTACGATGTTCATCGGTTTGAGTTCGATACCGAGATCAATTGTCTCATGGATGGATCGCCTCATGTTTTGTCGCTAGTCGAAGGAACCCATGTGACGGTAGAAACGAACAGTGGGATACAGCAGCAACTCAATTACGCCGAGACCTGTGTCATCTCGGCTGCTGCCCAATCATACCGGATTGTCAATCACAGTCCGCAACGAGCGATGGTAGTGAAAGCGTTTCTCAAACCCCTAACATCTGAGTGAGGGATCTGTCATGTTTCACTCTGCGACCCTGAACCGCATGGTCTTCCTTGGCTTCTCCCTGGCCGCTACGTCGATTGCCTTTGCCGCAACAAGTCCAATTGGCGACAGCACTTCCAATACCGCCATAGACGCCATCCCAGCGATCGAAGACTTGGCGAGCGAGTGGCTCGACGTGTCTCAGCTCACGCAGATGCCATCGCTGCATAATTTTCACGAAATGGCCGCCTGCGCACCAGACTTGCTACGCGTGAACTACATTCCCGGGCGACGTCTCTTCGTCTACCCGGTCACGACGCGTTGGTACGAGTACTACACCGTGCCAGTCATCACGCTGAAGATCAACGGTCAGAGTTACGAGAGCAAGACTTGTCGCTGGTATCCTTATCAGGCCGTTCGCCGCCGCAGTATCGATCAGCTCGATGTGGAAACGACCGTGCGCATGGTATTCGAAGGTCCTGGGATCTTGTATCGAGTTCAGGTCGCCAACCGGTCGGAAAAACCCCAAAGCATCGATCTAGCCATCGATGTACTGGAAGGCACAGCAAGCAATCCGAAGGACATCAGCGACCTGATTGTTAGCTGCCATTCGGAAGATCCTCCGATTGAAATGGCCTATGCATTCGTCAAGCCTCCCGAGGCAGTAAACTCGGACGAGAGCGGCGTCTCGGCAAGCTGGAAACCTACGCTCGCACCCGGTGAGTCGATCATGCTGGAATGCGTCATGGCCCACACCCTCGAAGAACCCGTTGAGCCAGCTTCTTCCGCCTCCGAGCTAGCCCTGCAATGGGCGCGAGATTTCGATCACGTTTGGCAGTCAACGAAAACTGCGTGGGCCCAGCGTTGGCTAGATGTCTTCACCCCTGGCAACAAACACTTTTCAGGCAACTTGCCCACGCTCGTCACTTCCGACGCAAAAATCAGCGACATCTACTATCGCAGTATCCTGACGCTGCTCGTGCTGCATCGCACCAATCTGGCGATGAACAATCGCGTCTTCATCACCAGCGGCGAACGTGAAAAGGGCTATGTCTTCTACTGGGACACTTCCATGTGGTCAAAGATCTTTGCTCTGCTCGAACCCCAGGGAATGAAGGAACAATTGCGACTCTTCCTGCAAGCCGATCCCCATGGCGGTTTTGTCTTCAATATGCACACCGGCAAGCAAGGCGACGGCTGGTATGCAGCAAACGATATGACCATGTTTCGTCTGGTTCGTAGCTACTTGGCTGTGACCGGCGACAGGGACTTTCTCATGGAAAAGGTAGGCGACCGCTCGGTGCTGCAGCACATGGAAAAACTTGCCCTCGGCTGGCAAGAGCTCCAACGAGACAAGAGCATTATGCTTGCCGACTATGGCGAAAACGAAAACCTGCTTGAATGCGCGCCAATGTACGTTCATCGGGTACCGTCGTTCAACGCCGCCAATGTTTGGATGATGCGCATCGTTGCCGACTTACATCAACAGCAGGGCAATCTTCCTCGGGCAAAACAGCTGCGCCGGTGGGCCGACCAGATCGCAGAGGCGGTTCTCACACTGTATCAACCAGGCGACGGCGTTTGGAATGCCCTGCATCGCGATGGCTCCCGAGTCGAACTCCGCCATTGTTACGACTTTGTTTGCATAGGTAAGTTCATTACCGATGATCTTGCTCCACAAATCAAAAGCGAAATGGTCGACTTCGTCCAGCGTGAATTACTTACCGACAAGTGGATGCGCGCCATGTCCCTAAATGATAAGGCAGCCGCCATCTCCGATCGCCCCGACCACGGCCCCATGGGGGCTTTCGATGCCTGGCCAGCTCTCACTGCTGACACGATGTGCGAACTAGGCGCATGGCAACAAGCGATCGACTTTGTCCGAAGTACCCAGGCTGTTCTTTACGAAGGTGTCTACGCACAAGCACGAGAATTCTACGGCCCGAATCGACTGCAGCGAGACGCACCCGTTCGCATTGCCCTGCGCGGAGCCTGCATGCGCGAGTGTGTCGGCGGCGGGGCATTTGCCGAGATGATTCTTGGCGCTCTGTTTGGTTTCGAGCCGAAGTTTGGCAGCGACCTGCATCTCCGCGCAGCCGACGTCGATCGGGGATTCGAAGGAAGACTGACCAATGTCCCATTTCGAGGGGAAATGCTCGACATTCGTAGCGGCCCTTCGGGTGTATGCGTTTATCCCCACGCCAAATAAGAGGTCTTTCCTTGCGTAGGTTCAGCAAGCTTCGGAAGCGCGGAGCCGGAATTCCGAACGATATTTCCGTGGGCTGATGCCCTTGGACCTCAAGAAACGCCGATTGAAGTTTGAGAGATTGTTGAAACCCGATCGATGGCAAACCTCAAGCACCGAGAGTTCTGTTTCGATAAGTAACTGGCACGCCAGGCTTATTCGGAGTTTGTTGACGTATTCTACAAACGTGACCCCAACCGCCTTTTTGAAAAAGTTGCTAAACGAGGGAGGGCTCAGTTGTGCTAGTCGAGCTACTTCAGGTTGAGTAATTCCATCCTGATAATGGCTATTGATATATTGGCAAACAAGATCGATCCTCCGATGGTTCTGCTGGTGGAGCGATGGCACGAAATGGGGACTCGATAGAACTTCCACTTTCCGTATACGTGCAAGCATCCCCAGGACCTCAAGAAATGCGGTCAGCCGCTGCAATCCTGTAAGATCTTCGAGACCCTCTATTTGCTGAGAAACCATGCCGTGAGAGCTTCCCTTGAAGCACAAGCCTTGAGCACTTCGGTCCAACAACTCCTTTACTTGACGAAGCTCGGCCGCATCAAAAAACTCTTTCCCGAGGAAATCACTTTGAAACTGAATCACACACGCCTTGTGTCGCTCAGTGGCGTAGGTATCAGGAGACGATTGCCAGGTATGGGGCAGATTCGGACCAAGCAGCACTAAGTCGCCATCCTGATAATTGCTGATATTGTCTGCCACAAATCGCTTGCCCCGACTACGAACGATCAGCGTCAGCTCATACTCCGGATGAAAATGCCAATTGAATCGAAACCCAGCGCTGGACTTCACATGGTAAATGAACGAAGACTTTGTCGGTGCCGACAGTTTTTGGATTGCGGCGCGCATCTACAGATTCCTGGAATAGAAATGGGATGGCCCCGATCACCGAGCTCGGGCACTTGCCTGCGGGTAACGAATCCAGCATTTAATCAACAAAAATGATACATCTATTGGCTCAATATACGACTATGACTCAGAATTGTCCAAAAAAAGTATCAGAATCGATTAAGCCGAGCATGGATTCTCCTTGCTGCGATTTGTAATTTAAGTGTTTCAGCTCGAGTGGCGGCCTCCTCGGCCTGGTCCGGTAGCGAGACATTTCTTCGATTCACAACCGCCATTCGACTGGGAGAAGCCCGTATGCCTGATTACGCCTTGATGAACCAAACTCTCTATGAGGGGCAAGCGCCTAAGGTCACCGAATTGACCGAGCAGGCATTGGCCGAAGGACGCGATGCCAAGGAGGTCTTACAAGAGGGGCTGATCGCAGGCATGAGCGTCGTGGGGGAAGACTTCAAATATAATGGCGTCTACGTCCCCCAGGTGCTGATTGCTGCCCGGGCGATGAAGGCCGGAATGGCCGTACTCAAACCGCTGTTATCTGCCGGCGGAGAAAGCCGTTCGAGCGGCAAGGTCATCATGGGTACCGTCAAGGGCGACCTGCACGACATCGGCAAGAACCTGGTGTGCATGATGGCCGAAGGAGCGGGCTTCGAGATGATCGACTTGGGAGTCGATCAGTCTGCCGAAAAGTTTGTTGCCGCTGTTCGTGAGCACAATGCCGATATCGTTGGCATGAGTGCGTTGCTTACGACCACCATGCCTTACATGAAAGTCGTCATCGATACGCTTAAAAAGGAAGGACTCGAACACGTGAAAGTCTGCGTCGGCGGCGCCCCGGTGAGCGAAATGTTTGCCGAAGAGATCGGTGCCGACGGCTACGGCGCCGATGCCTCGCGAGCCGTCGAACTGTTCAAGGAACTGTGCCCCGTCCAGAGTTGAAGTTCGGGGTGGTTTCTGCTTGACGAAGCCAATTGCCATGAGGAGTACGTCGCGCAGGAGACTGATCCTGAGCGAAGCCGATTCTTCTGTTATCGAGATCATGAGTTTGCCATCTTGCCTCTGCAAGTCGAAATCAACGCCAAGACGCTGACTCCTGCCGTTGGGCAGTCGCTCTTCGACTGCGCCGAGCAGGTCGGTGTTGTCGTGCCAACTTCTTGCCGCAAGAACGGAAAGTGCCGCGAGTGCCTCGTCGAAGTCGTTGCTGGCGCTGAATTGCTCTCGCCACCTGCCCCCGAAGAAATTCATCTACGAGATGGTTTTCGCCTCGCCTGTCGCGCGAAACCCGCCGGCTCCGAGGGAACCATCAAGTGCCATACCCTGCGTCGCGGTGGAATGCGAATCGAACAGGACGGCGATCGACTGCAAGATATCCCTGGCCCTCTGCGGTTGGACCCAGCTGTCACCAGAGACGGCTCTTGGGTACTGCTGGATGGCGATAGGCTTGTCGAAGCTCCGGGCCCGCTGCACGGTTTGGCTGTCGACGTGGGTACCACCACCGTAGTCGTTCGGCTAGTCGATCTCGAAACTGGGGAGATTCGCGAGGTTCAATCCTTCGAAAACCCGCAACGATTTGCGGGCAGCGATGTCATGGCTCGTATCCACTACGATACCG
>JAGQOW010000084.1 GCA_020427155.1 Planctomycetales bacterium
ACATCGAACTGGCAGGTACCTCTCAGGGCAGCGAGTACGATTGGGTAACTGCTCAAGGATCGGCTGTCTTAAGTGGAGCCCTGGAGGTGTCTATGCTAAGCGGTTTTGCGCCAATGCCGGGCGATACGTTTGAAATTCTCACTGCCGGCAGCCTGCTGGGAAGTTTCGACAGCATCACTCTGCCATCGCTTCCCAGCGAACTACTGTGGTTTGTGAACCAGACAGCCACGAGTCTCGAACTGGTCTCTACCTACGCAGCCGACTTCGATGAGGACGGCGACGTCGACGACGACGATCTGACAGCCTGGGATGGTGGATTTGGCAGTGGCGCGGCCACCCACATGACGGGTGATGCAAACTTCAGTGCGACTGCCAACGGGTTTGACTTCCTTGCCTGGCAACGACAGCGAGGTTATGGAGGATCACTCAGTGGGACCGCAGCTTCGATTCCCGAACCCTCGACGGCGATTCTGCTACTTGCCTGCATCTCGGAAGCAATCTTCCACACCCGTCGACCAAGTCTTTGCCCAATCGTTGAGCAGCGACCGTAGGTAGGGCATTGCTCTTTGCCAAGGGATAATCTGAAGCGGGGCGACTGATCTCCATCACTTGCTCGTGCAGTTCGCAAATTGATCATTGCCATCGGAGCGGTCCGCGCCACAACAGTAGCTCGCTACTTCAGCCGACAACCGATTGCAGCAGATTCTGCGCACCCAGCTGCGGCACGCCCTGTCTTTCTCGAGGCCTAAAAGGTACATTCGAGTCGAGTGCGACTCCAAGTCTGGCCTCGGTCGCGTATGCCACATTCGGGAAAGATATCATGAACACCATCGCCAAGTTGACATCGGCCATCGTTTGCGGGCTCTTCATCGGGCTAAGTTCCACTCGATCGATTGCAGAGCCAACCGGCGAGGAACTTACTCCACAACAGGCCGCTGCAGCCTCACAGGCCCAGGTCTCTCCGCAAGATATTGCTCCCCTGGTATCGAAGCCGTTGTATGAATTCACTGAGGCCGAGGTCGATCTCTACTTACAGTACCTCCAGGCTTTCGAGCCCGATCTTCGCCGTCGCATCGTCCACCTGGCTCGCAAAAACCTAGGACAGCCGTACGATCTCTACTTACTGGGTGAAATGCCCTTCGAGCATTACGACCCCCAGCCGATCTACTGCCTCGGCAAAAGCGATTGTCTCGTCTTCAGCGAACACACCTATGCCATGGCGCTGGCGCACGATTGGCCCAGTTTCATGAGCTTGCTGCAACGCATTCGTTATCGTGACGGGCATATCGGTGTTGCCACGCGCAATCACTACACCGAAGCCGATTGGAATCCTTCTAATCGCTGGCTCGTAGAAGACATCACGGCCAAGATCGGCGGCGAACGCGTCGTCCCTTTCCGACAACGTATCGATCGTTCCGCCTTTCTCAAGAAACGGTACAAACTGCAGGTTGAAATACCAGTCGAGCAGCATGACGACGTGTATTTGCCTTTCGAGGCAATCGACTTGGCCAGGCAACACCTGGCTGAAGGAGATTTCGTGAACATCGTCCGCGGAAAACCCGATCCTGCCGCAGAAAAAAACAGTACCTTTGGCGGCAGTGCCTGGGTTGGCCATGTGGGGATGATTGTCTTTGGCGCCGACGAGCAGGGAAACCGGCAGGTGAACCTGATTCATTCTGCCAAACCGCAAGTACGAGAAGAGTCGATCGACCAATACATTGTTCATTCGACAGACAATCTCGCCAAACTAGACGCCGAGGGCAAAGCTCGCCTGTTGGGCTTCAAATTCCTACGTCTGCAGGCCAACCCGCTAAACCAGCTTAAGCAACTCGATGGGCCCGACGCACCACAGCTCACCTTGCCCAAGGGCGGGCAAGCCGTGTTTCGCTAGAATCGCAATCGAGACGAATGTCTCCAACAGGAGCATTGCCAGCCTTCGCGCGAAGCTACCCCCCTCTCTTAAGAAAACCCGCTGCTGCTCCCATGAATCCTGTTCCTTCAGACATTCGCGCCTTACGAGAACAAGGGGTTCTGAACATCGTTTGGAACGACCGCCAGGTCGACCTGCCATTTGTTTATCTTCGCGGCCAATGTGCTTGTGCTCATTGTGTCAACGAATGGACGGGTGAGCGAATCCTCGATCTTGCTTCGGTACCTGCCGACATCTCGGTCGAAAAGATGGAACTCGTGGGCAGCTACGCCGTTCGAATTCTCTGGTCCGACGGACACAACTCGGGGCTCTACACCTGGGAGCGACTACGCGAACTCAGCACACCTGAGCGATGATTGCGAGAATTGACGTCAGAAGCATCGACTGCAGATTCAATCTGCAATTATCGGAACGAATAATTAAAGTCCTAGCTCCTTCAGCTTAGGCTCCAACGCGGCCGCCCAGCGGCGGTAGCCCTCTTCGCTCAAGTGCAGAGCATCGGGCATGATCGACTCGGGAAGACTACTGTCGTCTTCAAGAAATGCATTGCCGATATCGAGATAGTGCACCCGATCGCCGTCGGCAAAGCGACGAATAATCTGTTTGATCGCCAAGTTGTTCAGACGCCCAGGATCGAACGGCGACCGCCCGCGAGGGAAAACTCCATGCAGTACCACCTTCGTCTCGGGAGATTTTTCTGCGAGAATCTCTAGTATTCGCTCAATGCCTGCCGCCACTTCCTGCGGATCCTGCATCAAGTGGCCCGTATTGTTAGTTCCGATTGTCAGCACGGCAACTTTGGGTCGAATGTTCGACAGGTTTCCGTGCTCGAGCCGCCAAATCACGTGCTCCGTCCTGTCGCCGCTAAAGCCAAGATTGATTGGCTTTCGTGCGGCATAGTTTTCCTCCCATACCTTCTTGCCGCCACCTTCCCAACCCTGCGTAATGGAGTCGCCAATAAAGGCCAGGTCGACGTTCCCTTGCTTCGCCCGTTCTGTAGCTGCTTGATCTCGCTCTCGCCACCAGGGCAAGTCGGCCCGCGTGGCAGGAATTACCGCAGAATTAACCTGATAGAATTTTCGCAGGTCCGTGTAACGCTTCTTCAGCCCACCCAAAACCTCAGACATGGCCGGGTCGTCGTGCACGCTCTTCAATTCGAGCGGGTCTTTCTGCAAGTCGAACAGCTGCCACTCCTGACTTCGCGGAAAGAACATCAGCTTGTAACGATCTGTACGCACACCGTCGTGCACTGGCACTTCATGCACGGCGGCATTCTCATAGTAAGCATAATAAATCGCATCGCGCCAATCGCTCGGGGCTACTCCTGACGCCTTCAATACTGGAACCAGGCTGCGGCCTTGCATCTCTGCAGGAACCTCCACCCCGGCAATCTCAAGAAACGTGGGGCCGTAGTCGATGTTTTGGATCATTGTCGACGATGTCGTCCCCGGCGCCACTACGCCTGGCCAACGTACTAAGAAGGGCATCTTTAGCGATTCTTCGAACATCCAGCGTTTGTCGTACCAGCCATGCTCGCCCAAGTAAAAACCTTGATCGGACGAGTAGATGAAGATCGTGTTTTCCGCCAGGCCTGACTCGTCCAGATAATTCAGCAGCCGTCCGACGCTCTCGTCGACTGCAGCTATCGTGCGCAAATAGTCTTTGATGTACCGTTGATACTTCCAAGAAAGAATCTCGTCGTCGGAAAGTTCTCCCGCCTTCATTTGCTGAATGAAAGCCTGATTCTCTGGTTCGTAGTGGGCATCCCAAGCCTGCTTCTGCTCGGGATTCATTCTTTGGTATTCGCCGTTCTGATGTCGATCGACAAAGTGGTCGGGGAACTGATTCTCCCCGTGAAACTTCATGTCGTGCCCCCAATGCATATGGTTACGAATTGTCATCTCGTTCTCTTGCAGAAGTGCCGAGCGCCCGGAGTAGTCATCGCGCAACGTTTCAGGTTCTGGCACATCTTCCTCGTACAGGCTGAAATGCCGCGCAGCTGGCGCCCAATTACGATGAGGCGCTTTATGCTGACACATCAGCAGAAACGGCTTCTCTTGATTTCGTTGCTGTCGCAACCAGTCGATAGCCAGGTCGGTCACCAGGTCGGTACAATAACCTTCGCGGCGAATCCGCTTGCCATCCATCTGGATGAAGTCGGGGTTGTAATAAAACCCTTGGCCAGGCAAAACTTCCCAGTAGTCGAACCCGACCGGATCCGTTCCCAAGTGCCACTTACCGATCAGCGCCGTTTGGTAGCCTACGCTCTGTAGCAGCGGGGGAAACGTGGTTTGCAGGCCGTCGAATCGATTGCCATTACGCAAGAAACCGTTCAAATGGCTATGTTTTCCCGTGAGAATACATGCTCGCGACGGACCGCAGATCGAATTCGCACAAAACGAGTTTGTAAAAACTGCTCCCTCACGAGCAACACGATCGATATTCGGCGTCTCGTTGATCTGCGAGCCGTACGCACCGATCGACTGCAGGGCATGATCGTCGCTAAAAACAAATACAATATTCGGCCGAGTGTCTGTCGCATAAGCAACTTCGCCGCCACGGGGCGAACTCAATATTCCAAGCGCAATGGCCAACAACAAGAAAAACCGGTTCATGACAAGTAATTGCTTCATAGCTATGCTGCTTCCAATTCAATCTGCAGAGACTGGGCTTTAGAATAGTCCGATAGTTGTTTTCCAATCCGAGAAAACTCAAGCAAGTAACAGTTGATACGCCTCGGCCAGGGAATATCGCATCCTAGGCCTATCAGCGTTTGTCATCCTCCGTGGTTTTTGCGTCCCCTTGGCACGTGGGGCGCAATTGTGCGAGGCTGTAAGATAACCGAAAACTGTTGGCTCTGCATCTTTTTTGGTCGACGAATTGAAATGACTCGCCCCGTTCACTGCCGACCGATCGCCTATGAGGCTTTTAGACGACAATTGCTCGAGTTGGATTCTACTGCGGGCCTGTTTCGTGCGGCCTTCGCCATCTCGCTGCACGAGCGACCAGAGGCAGATCTGGGCGAAACGGAATCCATCGTCGAAAACCTCTCCGACACGGTGCGCCGTCGTGTCCGCTCGCGCTCCCAGCAGGCAATTCTGGCTCACCTTCACGACGTGCTATTCGATGTCTTCGGTTTGCAAGGCAATACCGAAGACTATTACAACCCGGCTAACAGCTACCTCGCCGATGTACTGCAAACCCGCTTGGGAATTCCCATTACGCTGGTATTAATCTACAAACGAGTAGCCGAACCATTGGGAATTGTGGTTCACGGGATCAATGCTCCCGGTCATTTTTTGGCCAGAGTCGAGCCCTTGGCAGACGAGTCCGATCAGCCGATGTTCGTCGACCCGTTCTTCAGCGGCGAGTTGCTCAATCGAGACGAAGTGACCAGGCGGATTGAGCAAGCTACGGGGCGTCCTCTGGGTCCACCCAGGGTGCAGTTGGCCCAAGCGACCAATCGACAGTGGCTAGCACGCATGCTCAACAACTTGTTGGCCGCTTTTGCCGCCAAAGGACACGATCGGGAGGTTTGTGCCATGCAAGAACTACAAGAACTTCTCTAACCGCAGCACAACAAAGTCGCTGAATGGTTCTGCGACGGATAGAATAGAGTCACCATTGCTATTGGTCTCTCCCCTGCCCTCGCGACGCGAGTCGATTGCCTTGTTGCTGCATTTTTCCAAACACTCGCCTATTGCGCTGCTCTCCTGCGCGCTTTGCCTAGCCATCGGCTTGGTGGCAGGCTCCGTCGAGGCCAAGGTCGTAGTGCTCTCCAATCGAACTCAATCCACAATTCATTGCACACTTGTCGAAACGGGAAAGGCCGCTCGACAGATTGTCCTGGAGCCAGGCGACTCGAAACCCAGTTTTTATTCCAGCTCGCTTCAAGTTCACTATCAGGATGCACAGAAGGAGCACGTCTATGATCTTGCCGAGGCCAACGCCTACTTCTTCACTTTGGGTCTTGAAGACGGGGCACTTCATTTCGAGCGGATCGGCTTGGGAGACGATGCGTTCGATCCAGATTCGCCAAGACAACTGAGACAACAGCCAGCCGCCACGGCAACCATTCAAGTCAAGCTGCTGGTCGATGACGATGAGCCTACCCATCGGCGCGTTTGGGAGGCTCGCTTGCGAAAACGTATTGCAGCCGCTTCGCAAGTCTTGGAAATGCACAGCGGCGTGAGGCTACAAGTTGTGCAAGTTGCGACTTGGGATTCAGACGACTCGCAAAATCAATTCGCCCTCTCATTACGCGAATTCGAGCGCGAAGTCTCTCCACAACCGGCCCAATTGGCGATCGGTTTCAGCAGCCAATACCAAATCTCCCACGGACGTACTCACATGGGCGGAACTCGTGGAACGCTCCATCCGTATATCCTTCTTAAAGAGCGCTCTCCCAATATTCGGGAAACCGAACGACTCGAATTCCTTGTCCATGAACTGGGCCACTACTTGGGCGCGGCACACAGCCCCGAGCCCCTAAGTGTCATGCGACCGCTCATTGCAGGCGGCTTGCAGCGGGCCGCAGGTTCCCATATCCAATTCGATCCGGTGAACACCTTGCTAATTGCGCTGATGGGCGAAGAACTCAGCCACTCCGGTGTCCGCAGTCTACTAGACGTATCAACTCCCACCAAGAGACGTATGATGCAAATCTATGGTGTGCTCGGCGAAGCCTTGCCCGACGATCCCGCCGCCAGGCAGTATCTGCAACTCCTCCGCCAAGCGACCTCTTCAGCGATCCTTGATGACTCTCGCAAAGTTCTCGACACGCTCGTCCAGGCGGCCAAAACTCGGACATCCGACTTTTCCACTCCCTCAGGTGAGAAAAACCAACCGCTCGGCGGGGATGAGCTAACCAATTACTACGTCCGTAAAGCAGCGGCGACGTCACAGCGACTCGCTCCTGAAAATGCCGCCAAGGCGTTCCTGTTGGCTTTGGGCATCTTCGTGGACGACACCGAAATGTTGCGTGCTTTCCCAGCTACCCAAGGGTTCGTGAAAGTGGTCGAATCCGATCTGTTGCGTCGCGAACGACTTCGCTTCATGGGCTCTCCCACCATGCGAGATCGAAGCGATTTGGCAAAGCACTTCTTCGTCTCGGCCCATACCACTGCCGTGATGGGCAGCAATGCTACTCGTGCCGTAGGATTGGCCAAGGAGCTTCTAGATGCCCGGCGCGGCTCAGGATTCAGCTTTGCCGACATGGCCGCTAATCGGGCAGGGATTGCGTTTGCCGAACATCTCCTTAGCGGAAGTATCTCGTTGGCAGAGCTGGCACGAGATTTTAGAACCGAGTCTTATTTGCCTCCCATCGCCGATCTGCTTGAAGGCTTGGGATCGGAGCAACTACAGCAACAATTCGGCAACGCCGAAAACGAGGCTTTGGCATCCGAGCTCTCTCAGATCGAACACCTCATTCTTTCTCAGCCCGTCTATCAGCGTCGTTGATGTCAAACGGCACTCCCTTTGGCGTTCGAAATCGCGCCACATCATTGTGCCCCAATGCCGCGGCGGAGACTTCCCCCCAGGCGTCCAAGATTGGCGATCTGCCTGAGCAGCGCTGTTTCAAAGAGTCTCATCCCCTGAACCGTGCCGTGTGCCGTTCAGCCAATTGTGGCTAGGCGTCTTGCTCGCTAGAATGCGGAATTCTCGCTCGAGATGGCAGGCCAACCTCTGCCCTCAAGCGGGCTGCCAAATCTGGTACCCCTCGCTCCGAGCCGTGTGCGGCTCTGGCGCAATCCTCAAACCAAGAAGATCACGTCTGTGCCAAAAAACTACTCCCCTGAATCCGACTATTTCGTCGGTATCGATTCCGATGGCTGCGTATTCGACTCGATGGAGTTGAAACATAAAGAGTGTTTTGTACCAGTCTTTATCAATTCGTACGACTTGCAGGGTGTCAGCAAGTATGCCCGCGAGGCCGCCGAGTACGTCAATCTGTACTCCAAGAGCCGTGGCTGCAACCGATTTCTCGCGCTCGTCGAACAGCTTGATTGGCTCCGCCGGCGTCCCGAGGTAAAAGCACGAGGCGTCAAGGTGCCACGATTGGAAGGACTGAAGAACTGGATCGAACAAGAATCGAAGCTCGGCAATCCCACCCTGGCCAATGCCTCCGAGGCAACTGGCGATCCGGATCTTAAAAAGGCCCTCGAATGGTCCTACGCCGTCAACGACGCCATTGCTGCGATGGTCCGAGGTGTTCCCCCTTTCCCCAACGTTAAGAAGTGCCTGGAGCGGTTCGCCGAGTCTGCCGACATGCTCGTCGTCTCTGCCACGCCCAATGCCGCACTCGAAGCAGAATGGAAGGAGCATGGCATGGATGGCTACGTGCGCGCGATCTGCGGGCAAGAAACCGGCAGCAAAAAAGAAACGCTCGAAGTCGCCAAGCTTTATGGCGAAAACAAGTCGCTGATGCTTGGCGATGCCCCTGGCGACTATAAAGCAGCCGTAGCAAACAACTGCCTGTTCTTCCCGATCAATCCCGGCAACGAAGAAGCAAGCTGGAAACGGCTATTCAACGAGGGCATCGACCGTTTCTTCTCAGGCGCCTTTGCAGGCGAGTACCAGCAGCAGCTACTCGACGAGTTTAACGAATTCTTGCCTTCCGCCCCGCCCTGGCCAGTGGACGAGAAATAGTCGATCGCAACGCTTCTTCAATCACCTTGACCATCACGCAACCTTACAACGAAAGCACCCTTTCCCATGTCTGAACCTTGTGATTTCGGCCTGATTGGCCTCGCGGTGATGGGTGAAAACCTCGCGCTAAACGTCGAAAGCCGCGGTTATCGCGTCGCCGTCTACAACCGCACTACCTCGAAGGTCGACGAACTGATCAATGGCCGCGCAAAAGGGAAGCAGTTCGTCGGTTGTCATTCGCTCGAAGAGTTGGTTAGCGAGCTCAAGGCGCCGCGAATCGTAATGATGATGGTCAAAGCTGGCCCCGCGGTCGACGATCTGATCGATACGCTAATCCCGCTGCTTGCGCCCGGCGACATTATTGTCGATGGCGGCAACACTTACTTTGCCGACACCGAACGCCGCACCAATCATGTCGAAGAGCAGGGGCTGCTCTACTGCGGCACTGGCGTCTCTGGCGGTGAAGAAGGTGCTCTGCTGGGCCCCAGCATGATGCCCGGCGGCAGTCCCGACGCCTGGCCTCACGTCAAACCTATCTTCCAAGCGATTTCCGCCAAAGTGGGCCCCAACAACGACATTCCTTGTTGCGAGTGGGTCGGCCCGCGCGGCGCCGGGCACTATGTCAAAATGGTGCACAACGGCATCGAATACGGCGACATGCAGCTCATTTGCGAAGCCTACTTCCTGATGAAGGAAGCACTCGGCCTGACCAACGACGAGCTCTACGACGTCTTTGAGCAATGGTATCGGGGTGATTTGAACAGCTATCTTATCGAGATTACTCGCGATATCTTTAGCGTCAAAGACGGCGATTCTGACGAATTCCTCGTCGACAAAATCATGGACCGCGCCGGTGCCAAGGGGACCGGCAAATGGATGAGCCAATTGGCGCTCGACCTCGGGGTGCCGAGCACGCTCGTTACCGAAGCCGTCTACGCACGCTGCCTCTCGGCAATGAAAGACTCTCGGGTGCTTGCCAGCAAAACGCTCCGGGGACCTGTCGCTAGGTACGAAGGCGACCGCAAGCAATTCATCGAGCAGATACGACAAGCGCTATTCGCCTCTAAGATCTGCAGCTATGCCCAAGGTTTTGTCCAACTTCAAGAAGCCGCCCGAGAGCACGATTGGCCGTTGAACTTCGGCGATTGCGCTATGCTGTGGCGCGGCGGCTGCATTATCCGTGCCGCCTTCCTGGACTCGATCAAGGAAGCTTTCGACGTCAACCCGAATCTCGAAAACCTGCTGCTCGCCCCTTACTTTACAGACGTCGTTCATAGGGCTCAGGACAGTTGGCGTCACGTTGTCGCAACTGCTGCCCAACTCGGAATCCCAACCCCGGCCTTCTCTGCTGCCCTGGCTTACTACGATGGTTACCGGCGCGAGCGATTGCCCGCCAACTTGCTCCAGGCCCAACGAGATTACTTCGGCGCCCACACTTTCCAACGCCTCGACCAGGAAGGTTGGTTCCACGCTGAGTGGATCAAACTTCGTAAACATCCCAAAGACTAGAATGGCACCTCTCGGCAACTGCACATCTCCTACATAACAGCGAGCAAATCTATGTCGGCTGATTATCTCAAGCAATTATTTGGATTCGATGGACAGGTCGCCGTGGTTTTTGGGGGCACGGGAGTGCTCGGCGGAGCACTCTGCGAAGGACTTGCACAAGCAGGCGCCCATGTGGTCGTGGCCGGGCGCAGTGAAGAGCGCGGTCAAGAACGCGTCACGGCGATCGAAAAGCTTGGCGGCAATGCCTCCTTCGCACCTGTCGATGCCACCTCGCGAGAATCCGTCACCCAGCTCCGCGATATAGTTCTCCAGCAGCATGGCAAAATCGATATCCTGATCAACGGTTCAGGAGTCAACTCGGCAACACCTTTCCTGGAAATCTCCGACGACGAATTCGACAACATTCTCAAGACTAACCTCGGCAGCACCCAGGTGGCTTGCCAGGTTTTTATCCCTCACATGATCGAAAACGGCGGCGGGTCGATTCTCAACATCGGCAGCGTGACCTGTTTCTTACCCCTGTCGAGAGTTTTTACTTATGCCGCCTCGAAAGCCGCGGTCTTGAATCTCACCAAAAACCTCGCCCGCGAGTTCGCACCTCAAAATGTACGCGTCAACTGCCTTTGCCCGGGCTTCTTCCCGGCGGAACAAAATCGCAAGATTCTCAGCCCCGATCGCGTCTCCGACATTATGCGGCATACTCCTATGAAACGTTTTGGTGTGCCGGAAGAACTCGTCGGAACCACATTGCTCTTGCTTTCTCCATCGGCAGGGAGTTTCATTACAGGCGCCGAAGTCTACGTCGACGGCGGCTACACCTGTATGACTATCTGAAACAAAGCCGATGGGAGAATACCGAAAGCGGTCTCCCGATCCGCTTTCCCCGTTCCGCTTTGAAATACCATGGCCGACACGATTGTTATCTTTGGGGCCTCTGGCGATCTGACGAGCCGTAAACTCGTGCCCGCACTATTCCAACTCTTCCGCAAAGGCCGCCTCGACGAGCCGATCCGAATCGTCGGCTTCTCACGCTCTCCGTTTTCCCACGAACAATGGCGCAAGGATCTCTCTGAATCCACGGCCAAATTTCTCGGCAGCAATTTCGACGCGAAGAAATGGGAAGAGTTTGCCGCACAGATCTTCTACCATCCAGGCGATATCGGCAACGCACAAGACTTCCTGACGCTGCGAAGCTTTCTCGAAGATCTCGAAGCTGGTGAACCGGCACTGCACTTATACTACCTGGCCACTGCCCCGCGGTTTTATGAACCGGCAATCGAACAACTTGGCCAATCAGGTTTGGCCGACGAATCCAAGGGACCACGACGCGTCATCGTCGAGAAACCGTTCGGCACGGATTTGGCTACGGCCCAAGGGCTCAACTGTTCCATCCATCAAGTCTTTGACGAGAGCCAGGTCTACCGCATCGACCACTATCTGGGCAAAGAGACGGTACAAAACCTGATGGTCTTACGATTCGGAAACTCTATTTTCGAACCGATCTGGAATCGCAACTACATCGATCATGTACAGATCACCGTGGCCGAAGAAGTCGATGTCGCCAGCCGGGCCGGCTACTATGACCACGCCGGCGTGATGCGAGACATGGTCCAGAATCATCTGCTGCAACTGATGATGATTACCGCTATGGAAGCACCGGTTCGCTACGAAGCCGACGCTATCCGCAACGAAAAGGTAAAAGTGCTGCATGCAGTTCAACCCTTATCGGCAGCCCAAATCGGCACGAATACCTTCCGCGCACAATACCGCGGCTACACGGCTGCAGAGGGCGTAGCAGCGACCAGCCGCACGGCCACGTTTGCCGCGCTTAGACTCTCGATCGACAATTGGCGCTGGCAAGGCGTACCCTTCTATTTGCGCAGCGGCAAAGCCATGTCCTGCCGCACCACGCAAATCGTGATTCAGTTCCATGCCCCGCCCCACAAACTTTTTGCCGACAGTCCCCGCGACCTGGGAGAATCGAATCGCCTGGTCATTCAGGTCCAACCTGCCGAGGGCATTCAGATTCATTTCCATACGAAGGTACCCGACGCCGGCATGCGCATGAGGCAAACCGATCTGAATTTCAGCTATCAGAAAGAGTTTCGCGGCCTAATGCCCGAAGCCTACGAACGGCTCCTATTAGATGCACTGGAAGGCGACGCCAGCCTCTTCGCCCGTGCCGACGAGGTCGAAGCCGCTTGGCGCATCTGCGACCCCGTGCTCCAAGCCTGGCAAGAAAGAGACCGCCCCACCCTCATGATGTACGACCCCGGCTTCTGGGGCCCCGATGAATGTCGCGAATGGATACTCGCCCAGGGCCGCGAGTGGTTTGACACCTGTCCCGTACTGGGATGAGGTCGCCGATATCAGATTTCTTCAAGGTGGCTGTCGAGCCACTCCGCCAGTTCTCCTTCGCTTAACGCTCCCTCAGCAAGCTGCAAAAACTTCAAGTACTTCTCTTCCTGCGTAGCATTGATGTCTTGTCCATTAAGTATCAAAAAGGTTCGACAGACCACGTAGGCAGTTCGCTTGTTGCCATCCAAGAATGGGTGATTCTTAGCAATGCCAAATGCGTAGGCAGCGGCGAGTCCTGCTAACCCTGGAGGCCCCTCGGAAAATGCCAGCATATGTTTCGGCCGACTCAGCGCCGATGAAAGTAAACCAGGGTCACGCACTCCCTCGATGCCGCCATGTTCGGCCAATTGCCTCTGATGAATCGCAATTGCTAAGTCTTCGCCAATCCAAACAGGATCAAGCATCTCCCTACTCCGCCAACTTGCGAAGTACGTCTCGATCTTGACGCATCACCTTCTCAGCCACTTCCATCTGCTGAGCAAACTCCTCGTCATAGGGCGTCAACTCTACACCCTTGGGTGTTTCTGTCACGTGCAAAACGTCGCCCTTGTTGATGCGCAATCGCTCGAGCAATTCTTTCGGCAGTATAATGCCGACAGAATTACCAACGGTGGTAACTTTGACGGTAGGCATAGGCACACTCCAACCGCGAGGGAGTTCTAGAGCTTGAATAACGGCCTTGCGTGAATTATAACATGTGTTCTAACTCGGGCCAACTAGACCTGATTTCGAACAGCATTTGCTTGGATTCATAAGCGCTTGCTTCATATGCTCAGCCGTGTAGGCTTTGAACTCACCGATTCCAGAAAACACGATACTCCCCCTCATGCCGCCTCCCCTGCCCGAAAACATCCGCAGCGTGCAACCTGGCGGCGGACACTGTTACCGACTGGAACTCTGCTGGGGCAGGTTCAGACGCTGGTACCTCAAAACGTTTCGCCGTGGCTATGTCCGGCGGATGGCCGAGCTGCGTCGTGGCGATCCAACCGGCGCTCCGCATGAAATCCTCGATCCTCGCGACCTGAAGTTCTGCTGCAATCTCTGCACCGCTCACTGGGCGCCCGAAGACGATCCTTTCGGCTGGCGTGAGAAGCTGCCCTTCGCGCGTTGGGGGCTGGCCGAGTTGCAAATCATGGGCTGGCCCTTGGTGCTCGCCACGCTGCTGTTGCTCTGGCTAGGATGCTACTGGGCTTGGCTGGCTATCGTACCCGCTACCCTGTTGGGGCTGGTGGTCTACTTCTTCCGTGACCCTGCTCGAGAGATTCCCGACGCGGCCGACGCCATCGTTTCACCCGCCGACGGCACCGTGGCAGAAGTCACTGAATTGGACTACTACGAATTTCTGGGCGGTCCAGCTGTTCGAATCGGCATCTTTCTCTCAATCTTCAATGTCCACGTCAACCGAGCGCCTCGTGACACCCGCGTTGTCGAAATGCACTATAAACCGGGCGAATTCCTCAACGCCATGAACCCCGAGAGCGCCCTGAGAAACGAATACATGTGGATAGGTCTCGAAGAAATGGCCAACCCTGCACGACGATTGGCCGTGCGAGCTATCTCGGGGCTGATTGCCCGACGTATCGTCTGCACTCTGAAGCCAGGTCAGGAGGTTCGGCGAGGCGAGAAATTTGGTATGATCAAGCTAGGATCGAGAACCGAACTCATCCTGCCCCGCGATCAAGTACAGGTCGACGTCGTTGTCGGTCAGAAGATCAAAGCAGGCAGCACCATAGTAGCTCGCTACCAAATGGCCTAACCGCCAAATCCCAGGCCCCCCTCCCAAATGAAACCCGTTCGAGCCATCGCCGTTCTACCGACGCTTTTTACGCTAGGTAACCTTGTATGTGGTTTTTTTGCGATTGTCGTGGCCTCGCGCATTGCCAAGGCGGGGACTGTAGAAGTTGGTCCCTCGCCGTTGCTTGGCTCGCCGCGAGACTTTTTCGACAGCGCCGATCCTACTCATAATCTGATGCTCTGCGGCGCTCTGATTTTCTTGGCAATGCTCTTTGATACCTTCGATGGCCACGTGGCCCGAATTACACGCACTACCAGCGATTTTGGCGGCCAACTCGACAGCCTCTGCGACGTAGTTTCCTTTGGCGTCGCGCCTGCGATCCTGCTTGTCAAAATGTGTCCCCAGTTCACCAGCGTCCATAGCGAAGCCGTCTGGTCTATCGCAGGACTGCTTGCCTGTTGTGCCGCCTTGCGACTAGCGCGTTTCAACGTCGAAACCGATGCCAGCGATCATGGCGTTTTTTCTGGCCTGCCCACGCCCGCCTCTGCCGCCATGATCGCCAGCACGGCCATGCTGTCCTACACGCTGCGCAAAGAGATCAACTACGAAAACTTTGCCGGCTACGATTGGTGGCTGCAGCGAATCCTTCCTTTTTTCGCCATTGCGATTGCCCTGCTGATGGTCTCTCGTGTCCCCTACCCCCATGCGTTTACTCAACTATTGCGGGGCAGAAAGAGCTTTTCCCATATTGTAGTCCTGGTGTTCACCATCATGGTGCTGCTGACGGTACGCTGGTATGCAATTCCCATTCTCTGTTTTCTGTATATTGCCATCCCTGCCCTGCGCCACGGTTGGTATCTGGCCAATTCTCGGAACAAGCGGCATAGTGAGGCGCGTTGAACAATGTTTACCGGCTTGGTGCAACACATGGCGAGGGTTCGAGAGATCGTCCCCCAAGACCCTGGTGTCCGGCTAGTGATCGAAGATCCCCTGGCTGCCCCCAGCGCAAGCGTGGGCGACAGTATCGCGATCAACGGTTGCTGCCTGACGGTTGTTGCCGTCAACGAAAACTGCCTGGCCTTCGAGGCGGGTCCCGAGACGATGCAAAGAACTTCCTTCGGACAACTTAGTGCCGGAGATTCCGTGAATATCGAGACTTCCCTGCGCGTCGGAGATGAACTCGGGGGGCACCTGGTCACCGGCCATGTCGACGCCCTGGGAACTGTCGCCCAGCGAGAAGACGAAGCCGAGTGGTCTACCTTCTGGATTTCCGTCCCCCGGGAACTCTCGCGCCAATTGGCTAGCAAGGGATCGATTGCCGTCGATGGCGTCAGTCTGACGTTGGTCGACGTCGAGGACGACCGATTCAGCGTCGCCCTGATCCCTCACACGTTGCATGTCACGACTCTGGGTTCCAAAACAGTCGGCGATCATGTCAATCTCGAAACCGACGTCTTGGCCAAATACGTGGAACGCCAACTGCAGTGGGAGAAGCGCCTGTCCTAGCGCATAATTCTTGATAATGGGTAACGATCACCGCAATTTCTCTCGCCATTCAAGTACTCACCGCTCTGCTCCTGGCAAACTCCCGAAACAATCTCGCCAAACTAAGACCTTTCTGATGCAGCGGTTTCGCGAGATGGGCATCCAACCCGCGACCCGGCATGGCCAAAACTTTCTGATCGACCTCAATCTTCAGCAAGTAATTGTCGAAGCGGCTGCGCTCACCGCGGACGACGTTGTACTGGAAGTGGGCACCGGCACCGGCGCACTCACCGCGCTCTTGGCCCAACAAGCTGCTGCCGTCGTCACGGTCGAAATCGACGGCCATCTCTTCGAGTTGGCTAGCGAACTTCTCATCGACTACAACAACGTCACGATGCTCAAGCAGGATGCCCTCAAGAACAAGAACAGTTTTCACCCGTATGTCATGCAGACCCTTGGCGAACGGCTTGCCGAAGTTCCGGGACGCCGGCTAAAACTCGTCGCCAACCTCCCTTACAACATCGCAACGCCAGTTCTCTCGAATTTGCTCTCCTGCGAACATCTGCCCCACTCGATGGTTGCTACCATTCAAAAAGAGTTGGGCGACCGGATCGTGGCGCAGCCTAACTCGAAAGACTACGGAGCACTCAGCGCTTGGATTCAATGCCAGGCCGATACAGAAATTGTCCGGATTATGCCTCCCAGTGTCTTTTGGCCGCCGCCGAAAGTACATTCCGCGATCGTACGAATTGTCGTCGATCCCCTGCGACGTGCGGCAATCCCCGATCTTCGATTCTTTCATCAGTTCGTAAAGACCATCTTCATCCACCGCCGTAAGTTCTTGCGTGCCAACATCGTCGCCGCGCTCAAGCAACATCTCTCGAAACAAGAGGTCGATGACATTCTCGCTGCCATGGAGCTGGCGCCCAATTCACGGACCGAACAACTCGATGTACCTACGCTGCTCAGGCTGACCGAACTCGTTCGCGCCCATGCCCCCGACTGGAAACTCTGATCGCGTCAACAGCTACCTGCGATGACTCGGCAAAGAAAGTTTTGGCGTCGGAATTGCGGTTGCAGTGCTTACCAGGTAGCACCAGAATGCTGCTAGGAATCAAAAATCCTTGCCAGGAGATTCGCATGGCAGCTGTGCAGTGGCCCAAGCCTCGCTTCAGCTTGAAGAGCATTCTTGTGTTGATCCTCGGCATTGCGATTGGCTTTTCCTTGAACCTCGAGACGCTTCGCATCTTGATCGGATCATGGAACGGCACCCGCTCGGCTGCGCCGACCTACGTTGTCGAACCTCCAGACTTGCTGCAGATTAACGTTTCCACAGGTTCCTCGATTCCTTCATTGCTTCTCTCTGGACAATACCTCGTTGGCCCAGATGGCAATATCAAGCTGGATAATTATAGTCAAATCTTTGTGGCAGGCATGACCATGCTCGAAGTGCGAGACGCAGTAAGAAAAGCTGTCGAAGAGAATGTTGCCTCGCCAAAAGTCGCAGTCGACATCATCGCCTACAATAGCAAGGTGTACTACATTATCGAAAAAGGAACAGGGAAAGGCGATCTGGTGCATCGGTGTCCCCTCTCTCAGAATGCCACGATAAGCGATGCGATAGCTCAAGCCGAAAGCCTTCAGTCACCAGGGTTCACGAAAATGTGGCTTTCAAGGCCGAGCGCTGACGGGTTTGGTGCTGAGAAGATCTTCCACTTGAAGTCGAGAATGAAGATTGACACCGAGCTAAGAGACTTACAGCTTCTGCCAGGCGACCGACTGTTTGTTTCGACTGATTCAGCTATAGCTGCAGCGCAGTGAACCATTCCTTCGGGCATTGAGGCGTCGCATGTTCCTGTTGGCCGCTGGCAGCGCAAACTGGCCCGTATATTCCCTCCGAGTCTATGATGCCAAAGGATAAACTCAGCTAACTGCCCCCTGTCTCAATCTTCACAGCCCTCTGAGTTTAGAGGTATCCTCAGGCTAAGCAACGAGTTGCGTCGTCTGAGCGCCAATCGGCCCCTAGAGAAACCCTCACTTTCTTTGAAGTATTCTTGCATTTGCTGCAACCCTGACACACAATCAAGCGAAGTGCTTTTGTCGTCTTGTCGCTGCCATGCGCCGCACTTTGCTTTTCGACCTATCGAGGATATGCCGTGCGATCTGTCCGCTCTTTCGCTGTCCGTGCAACTGTTCTGCTGACCACTGTAGCTCTCGTCTGTTCAACAGCTAACGCAGTGCTCACTACTTATTCCGACCGCAGCTTGTTTCTCGCTGCTTTGCCTGGAGCGGCGGAGTTCGAATCGTTCGAGGACGAAGCCCTCGATCTCGACGTTGGCTCTCGTACGATTTCGACGTCTACTTCTTCAATTGAGTTCCTCGGCGATTCGGGCGCAACATTTGGCGTCAGCAACATCGTCGCCGGCGGTCGCGGTCCGACCCACGGGGTCCAGTATCTCCAAGCAGGTTTCATCGGCACGTCGAGAGTGCTCTTTGAGTTCCCCAGCCCAGTGCTTGCGTT
>JAGQOW010000085.1 GCA_020427155.1 Planctomycetales bacterium
AAATCGAGCGTCCAATCGTTGACGTACATGCCGACGAATTTGTCGGCCTTGGAGCGGTCGAGGTCGCGGCCATATTGCAGCGCGTATTCGAGGGCTTCGGCACGATGCTTCAGTCCGTAGTCGATACTGGCATAGAGCAGCTGCTGCACTTCGCGGATTGTCTCGGGCCCCAAGTCCTTGCGAATAGCATTCGCTCCCAGCGGCAACGGAAGCCCTCCGGTGAGTTCCTGCCACCAAATGCCCAGGTCGAGAACCAATTGCAGGTCGCTATCGGCATAAGTCAGTTGGCCTTCGTGAATAATCAGTCCCACGTCGACCGCTTGCCCCTGAAACTCACCTCGCTGCACCGCGGGAATGATTTCATCGAACGGCACCAAGACATAGTTGAAATCTTGACCAAGGCAAAGTCGCAAGCCGAGAAATGCGCTGGTGAGCTTCCCTGGAACTGCGATTCGCTTGGTTCTCAAATCTTCGACCCGGCAGGCTTCGCGTGCCACGACCATCGGGCCGTAGCCATCGCCCATGCTCGCCCCACAACTGCAGAGTGCGTACTTGTCGTGCAAGAAGGCGTAGGCGTGGATACTGATCGCTGTAAGCTCCAACTCGGCCTGAAAAGCGCGCTGGTTGAGCGTCTCGATGTCGACCAATTCGTGCGTAAACAGGTAACGACCCGTGTCGATATGGTCGCCCGCGAGAGCGTGAAACATGAAGGCATCGTCGGGATCGGGGCTATGTCCGACGCGAATCAATTGTTGAGTCTCGGCAGAGGCCACGGTACGAATCTCCTGAGAATGTTTGCGGCGGGGGCAAATCGGGGATATCAGTCCCCGTAGCTCGCAAACCGAATGATAACGGCAGCCTTGGCTACACGTCAATCAACTCCGACTTACGATCGAAGCAAACAACCGCAGAACCGGAGACAGAGTAACACTCTTCGCGTATGTTGCTTTGTTCTGCCAACTGACAGATTGCTGCGGCGCAACCGCTAGGCCTCGAACGAAAAGCCCTGGCTAGATTGCAAGGTTTGAGTATTCATATGGGGAAGCATAGGCTTGGCGGTCCTAGGCTCGGCCTCGACCCGCTCGCATGCCAACTTCCAGGTCTCGCGGTGGTAATCAAGTAGCCGCAGGCAAGTGCTGAGTTTTTCGGCATCTTCGTTGATTCGACAGGCCGCAATTTCGCGGTAAATGAAGGCATATTGTTCTTCAAGCTGCAAGGAGAACTCAGTTTCTGCCTGAGCTACTCCATGAGTCAGCTCGTCAACAATATCGCCCATGCGCGCAAGCAAGGCATCGACTTCTAAGAACGCCGCCCCGTCAGACCACCTCTTTTCAGCCTGGCGGCCAAATCTCAAGGCGCCGTCGAGCAGCATCACCTGCAGTTGAGGTTGTGAGGCCGTAAGCACTTTGCTCTCGAGGTAATGTGATTTGCTGGGATTCGACATAGGATGAATACTCTTTACGAGGAAAGGAAAGCTAATTTCAACCTGTTGCTAGTTGTTCGTTCAGTTTCTGGAGGAAATGGCCAGCGGCGCCAGAGGTTGCAGCGAATCGAGTGCGGTACGGCTCTGCTGAAGATTCGCGATAATCTGCTCCAACTGATAAAACTGCAACAACAGCGCCTCGCGCTGCCGGTCCAACGATTCATTGAAACGATCGATACGCTGCTGGTTGATATCGATGGTCGCTTGAAGCGAATCATTGCGATTGCCCAGCAGACCGTTGTCGGCGCCAGCCAGGCTTTCGATCGCACGATTGAACTTTGTTACCAGGCCGTTGGTTTCGTCGGTGAAAAAAGACTTCAAGCCGTTGGGATTGTCGGCAAATGCTTCTTTGAGTTCGCTCTTATTGAGTTGCAGCTTGCCCTCGTCATCGACGCTCAAGCCGATCTCTTCCAGCGACTCGAAACTGCCAACACCGCGATAGCGATCCGTAATCAGTCTCGACAGTTCAGTGTCTACCCGAAGCGCTTCGTTTGTGCCAAAGAGCAGACCCGTCGTATAGTCGGTGTCATCAAAGTCTGTGAGTTCATCGAGTTCGCTGCGAATCGCATTGTAGGCGGAGACAAAACTCTCGATGTTCTTTACGAACGTAGCGTCGGTCGAGGCTACCGTCACATCGATTGCCGTTTCGCTGGCTTTGACGACCGTCAGATCGACCCCGTCGATCACCTCTCCAAAACTGTTGTCAGGAGAGCTGATCAAGATCCCCGAGCCTGCAACCTGCTGTTCGCCGAGCACCAGTAGCGCGTCGCGCGCTTTGGAAGTCACCGTGAAACTGAAACCCGAGTCTTCCGCGTCGAGGGCGATCTCGTTTGCTGCGCCTGTTTGATCGACAACCAGCGAGAGCCGATAACCGACTCCATCAAAGAAGGTACTCGCGGTGACGCCGGCATCGAGATCGTTGATCCGAGAGGCTACGGTATCAAGGGCTCCCTGGCTGGCGGATTGTGCGGAGAATAAGCCGCTGCCATTGATTTCGGTCGTCGTATTGTCGTTGCTTAGGATCTTCAGATCGGCGGCGGCAGTGCCATTGACGTCTTCGACCTTGAGATTGCCGCTGCCCTCGGCCGTGTCGGTCAGCAAGATGCCCGTGCCGGCGCTATTGATGCTGGCCGTGACACCCGCCCCCGCACTTGTCGCCCGCTCATTGATTCGGTCGATGAGTTGCCCCACGGTCGAGATGCCGGCATCGACTCCATTGAAGTCGAGTGCAAAGGTCTTTCCGGCCGAGTCGGTGATCAGAATATCGCTGTCATCGATGCCTGCCCCGCCATTGAGCGACGACAGACTGATCGAATCCGGCGAGCCGTCTACGTCGGAAAGGTCGACTGAGTAGGCGTTGCTGCCATCGATCACCTGGGTGTCTTGCCCGTTGATATCAATGGTCTTACTAGCGCGGGTCAGGTTCAGATCGGCGGCCAGGGTGCCGTTGGTGTCGCTAATCCCCAAGGTCTTCGAACCGAGTGCCGTGTCAGTGATGAGGATACCGTCGCCGGTACTATTGATGCTCGCCTCGACGCCGACCGAGGAGGCATTGATGGCATCGATAACGTCGCCGATCGTCTTTGCTTCGGCGCCCTTCTTATTCAGGTCGATTGACGTCGAGACGCCATTAGAGTCGGTGATCTTGACGTCGCTGGCAACGATGCCGAGCCCCCCTTTCAGGTCGGCCAACAAGGTGGCTTCGCTGATGGTTTGTCGATGGAGTTTGCCGCTGTTGACGCTAGCCACTTGGTCGTTGACGGCAATCTTCAGATTGGTCGCAGTCGTCGTGGCTCCGCTATCGGCGATAATGAAATCGCCGGTGCCCCCTGAGTTGTCGGTGATCGTGATGCCGCTCCGAGCAGAATTGATCGCCGCTGTGACGTCGGCCGACGAATCGTTGATGAGCTTGACGATATCTCCCAGCGTCTCGGCAGATGACAAATCTACGGTGACGGCAGGCGTCCCCAGCCGATCGGTGATGTCGATGTCGCCGAGAGTGCCCACTCCGGCACCCCCGTTGAAACTGGACAAAAGCGTATCACGCAATCCGGCTACCAACCGACGGCCCGTGATGTCTGCGCCAACAGCCGCTTCGGTGAGCCCCAAGTCTTCGGCAGCTGTGCCAGTGTCAACGCTGCTCACACTGAATGCGCCGCCGCCGCTGGTAAGGTCGTGCAGCTCGATTCGCTTGCCATCGGAGGCGATCGCGGCTGTCAGCTTTGCTGCGTCGAGCGCATTGATCTTGTCGATGACATCCCCTAAGGTGGCTGCATCGTCCAGATCGAGCGTCAACTGGGTACCGTCGATCAGATCAAATTGCAGGTCGTCGACCGCGTCGCGAATCTGAACGCCATTTCCGTCGTTGAGTCGAGTGAGCTTCGTGCCCGTATAGAGCGCGAAGATATCGGCCCCCGTCGCCGTAGAACCATTCTTGGTGATACTGCCGTCGTCGAGCCCAAGATCGGCGGCTGTAGTCCCCCCGGCAACCTCTTGAACGGTAATCGCCCCGGCTCCCCCGACTGTGTCTGTCAGCTTGAAACTATCGCCGTCGGTCGAAGCCGTCACATTGATGGTGGTCTCTGCATTGATCTTTTCGATCACATCGTCGACTGTTTGTGCCAAACTCAGATCAATCACCGCCGAAGTGCCGCTGCGATCGATGATCTTGATTTGTCCTCGGGCGACTCCGGCGCCACTATTCAATTCACTGAGCGATCTGCCCTCGTCGACGAAGCCGCCAAAACCAAAAGAAAGCGTGCCCGTGTTCTGAATATCGTCGAGATCCTCAAACCGCTGACTGATCAACTGCTGGGCTGTCGCCGTTTGGGCCGGCCGCACCTGGTAGGTGCCGAAGGCTGGTTTGCCATTGTTGGCAAGCGTCGCGGTAAGTGTTTCTTTGTCCTGCGAAGTAACGGTGCGCGCCTCGTAAGGATCGGCAACCTTCAGCTTATTGAGTTCGAACTTTAGGCTCAACAATCGTGTCGAGAGAGTGTTGATCGCCAGCTGCTGTTGCTGTAGACCCTGGGTGCGCGATAAAAGCAAGTCGCGCGGAGCTCCCGCAACCGCAATCAACTGATCGACCGTGTCGGTGATCGGGATTCCGGTGATGAGTCCCACGTTGGATGTGATTCTACCCATGCGACTGAGCTTTCAGCTGTTAGCTTATGGCTGTCAGGAGGTAGGGTGGGTACGGTAAGCCAACCCTACCTCAGTACTCTAGATGCTCTCCACCTATGATTCGCGCACCCTACGGTCTAACCGCTTGAAAACTATAGGTCGCCGTGAGCGCGCAGCCGGTCCGTGATACGGTGGTAGACCTTACCGAATATATCGGTCAGCGAGAGTTGCTAGCTTTAAGTAACCTCGCGGGGCTTTTGCGAGAAGAATTAGTCAATGGCCGGGGTCACGTCTACCTGCGGGCGCCGCGGACCGCGTGGCGGTCCGACTAAGGGGAAGCAGAAGTCGGCCTGGCGCAATAAAAAAACCGGTTCGGCCCGCGGGGGGTCGAACCGGTTGGTTATCGTTTTCGAGATTGGTTAGCTTACCGGAGCAAGGCCAACACGTTCTGCGGATTGGAGTTGGCGATCTGCAACACGGTGGTGCCCGACTGCACGAGGATCTGGGCTCTCGTGAGAGCGGCAGACTCGGCAGCAAAGTCAGCATCGCGGATCGAACTTTCGGCGTCGGTCAGGTTGACCAGCGTGTCGTTCAAGGCGTTCTTATTGGTCTCCAGCGTCGTACGCTGGAACGCACCCAATCGACCGCGAAGTGAAGTCACCTGAGTGATTGCCTCTTCAACAATCTCAGCCGCAACGTCCAGATTCGAGCTGGAGAGCTCGGCTGAGCCGCCCGTTCCAAGCTGGAAGATCTTGCCGCTGACACCGCCGAGTTGGGCCGTGTTGACACTGCCGATACCCAGCCGGGCCTGCTGGTTGGACACAACGTCCGGGCCAAGCTGGAACAACGCACCGCCACCAGTGATCGTGAAGCTAGCGGTACCAGTAAAGTTGGCATCGACTGTCGCAGTCAAGTCAAGTGTGGCGGTATTGATCGACAACTGGTTCCCACTACCAGTCGCCTGCACACCGTTAATCGAAGCAACCACATCGGCTCCGACAACTCGCGAGCCCTGGCCAACTGCCGAAGTAAAGGTTCCAGCATTGGGATCACCTGTTCCTTCGGAAATGACATTGAGATCCACTACGGATGACGAACCGTAAGTAGCGGACAGCAGTTCAAGCGTGGTACCGTTTGCTGTGGCGGTGACGCCAGTCGCATCGCTCACCAAGTTAATGCCTTTCACCAACTGGTCGATGCTGGTGCCTGCACCAAAGCTAAGGACTTCGGCACCGGTTGAGCCAGCCAGTTCCAGCACCACATCAGCCGAAATACCGCCGGAGCCGAGCACACCGCCAGTTACATTTGCAGCCGCACTAGAGTCGCCGCCGGTGAAGGAACCATTGCCAGCTGAGCCAGTCAACTGGGCAGAGTAACCTGTCAGCGAGCTGCTAATAGTAGCGGCAAGAGTTGCCAGGTTGTACGTGGAAGTGTCATCGACGGCAACGGTAATCGTCGTGCCATTGTCTGTGACATTAACCACTCCGTCACCCAAGTTGGCCGAGTCGTCGAAGACCAAAAGGCGGTCGTTCGCGGGGCCATCGGTATCAGCCGTGATCGTAATCACGTCGTTTCCGGCATCGGTACCACCTGCGAGCACTTCTGTCACACCTGCTCCAGTCAGCGAGGTGTCGCTGCCTCCTGCGATATATGTTGCACCGCCGCCGTAAGTAGCAGTAGCCACTTCAGCGATGCCTTGAATTGCAGCTCGAATGTCCGTGATGTTCGTTGTTACCGTGTCGTCAACTCGGACAATGTAGCCATTGGTGGCATCGCCTGTAACAGTCGGAGTAGCACCTATACCGGTAGCTTCGAGAACCTGAATCGATACGTTACTCGCAGCACCGGCAGTACCAGTGATGGTAATCGTTTCGGTCGAAGCGCCCCGACCACCGGTAGCGACGTTGGAGTAAGTGGTGGCGTCAGCAACGACGAGATTGTTGCCAACACCTGCGCTGCGGTTGCTGGTGAGGAAAGTGCCTTCTGCGTCGATCGCGTCGGCAACTTTTGTACCAGTAGCACCAGCATTGCCACCGGCCGAACCATCGAAGTCGCCCGTAACCGTGAGTGTGTTGAGGCCTGAATTGTAAACCACAGTTGCAATATTGCCGCTGTCGTCGTCATTGTCGACTAGGATCAAGTCAACACCGCCGGCTGCACCCCCGGTGGCCCCTTCGGCTGCTTGTCCAACGACTGCAGTGAGATCAAAACCCACAGTGGTAGTCGTACCAGCAGTAAATGTGCCGGTCGACTGTTGCGCCGTAATAGCAATGTCTACAGTTCCCGTCGAGCCAACCGCGGCATCGGCAAACGTGATCGTACCAGCCGAATTGACTGCCGTAATCGAACCTGGAATTCCAGCAATATCGACTTGGGCCTGAGTGGCTGCAGTAGTCACGGTGATGTCTACTGCAACTTGACCAGTGGCACCTAGATTGGCTTGGTCAATCTGGAGACCAGAAAGCTTCGAGAAGTTCGAACCTGCGCTGGTAACAAAGTCCAAGCTACCGTCCAACAACCTACGGCCCTGGAAAGTGGTCGTTTGGGCAATACGGTTCAAAGCTTCCAGAGAACTATCAAGTTGCAGCTGGTTAGCAGAAATCTGTTCTTCTGACAGTGCACCTGAGTTGGCACTCTCAGTAACCAGACCGCGAATGTCATTAAGCAGCGAGCTAACCTGGCCCAGGGCCGAGTCTGCGGTGGCAATCACCTGATTGGCGCGATCGGTGTTGCTAATCGCGCGGCGAATGGCCGTAATGTCGCTTCGCAAGTTCTCACTGGCGATCAAACCGGCAGGGTCGTCCTTACCGGTGTTAATCCGCAAACCGGTGCTCAACCGGGTCAGAGCTTCATTCAAGCTCGCATTCGATCGACCCAAGGTGTTCTGGGCAACCAGTGAGCTCACGTTCGTGTTAATTCGAGTCATTTCAAAACACCCCTGTTAAAAAAACCAGTTTTCTACGGAAGACCGGATCTGGGGAGTCAGATGACTCCGGCCATTCTCTTTTTTTCCTCACACGGCGCCGAGGACACTCGCCTCGTAGCACAAATCACCGTTGCCTATCATGGGCAGACGGCCCTCGGCATCCTTCTCTCCTTGCCCTGAGTGGATGAGGCGGAATACCGACTAACCAACTCTAGGACAGAATCCGTGCAATGCGCAACCTGGTGTCACATTTTTACGGGTGGTGAACCGTCTATGGGCTGATATCGACTTGGCAAAATGGGTGCTTTAAGTCGAAGGCGGCTTTTTTCAGCCTATTTTTGTCCGCTAGTCGAAAAAGAAACTACCAACCGTTACCTTCCGTAAAGTCGTTAGCCGTGCGATGCGTTTCCACGGCCACTACCGGTTGTATCGCGACAAAAAAAGTTGAGATTTTTTCTACGATTGCTCGCCCGCCTCGGCATTGGGGCCCAGGAGTCTGGCATCATCGGGCTTGAGTAATGCAGCTTGCCGGTTCTCGCGCTGAATGGCCTCGTAGACTTCTTGCCGGTGTACCGAGATCTCCTTGGGAGCCTCGATCCCAAGTTTCACCTTGTCCCCGCGTACGTCGACGACGGTTATGACGACATTATCGCCAATGATAATGCTTTGGTCGCGCTGTCTCGACAGAACCAACATCACGCACTCCTGGCCACTAGCGGGCAAACGCCCCCGCGACGGGGGCTTAACATGGTTGTTCGATAATCGGATGGATCGTTCCCTGCCCAAGACCGAGCCGAGAACGGCTATATGTATGTCTCACGCAGTTCGACGTAAGGGGACCAACTGGGATGTCAACGGGTAGCGGACGGAGTAAGCATCCTTGGCCACGACCTGGCAGCCACGGCGCTGCTCGACATTGATGACCAGCGGAGCACGCAAATTCAAGGTAAGCTCAGCTTCCAGACGACTGGCAATGACTACCACTTCGGCATCGCGCACTGTGGTCAGTTCCAATAACCTTAGATCGTCGCGGTCGATACGCAGTTGATAATCAGGTACAAACCGTCGAGGACTCACGACACCCAAGGCAATATGGCCGTGTTCGATGCTCTGCAACCAACCCAGCGACGGGTTGTCAGAATCGGTAAGCACCGCCCAGCGCACGCAGTTCTCCAATCCAATCAGACCGAGAGGAAAGAGCAACTCGTCTTGCGGCGGGACCGAGATAGTCCCGAAACGTGTCGTATGTACATCCATTTCACTACCCACGCCTTCCATGACCTGGCCGATCCCATCTCTTCGTATCAGGATCGTCAATCTTGTCTCACAGCTGATAGCATCGCTCACGCCAAATGCGCACCAGCAGCCAGCATACGGGTTCTATCGTCGCAGAGAGGATAGGAAAGCCAGTAAATGTGGCTAAGAAGGCTGAACCATCAGTCATCCCACGGTTCTTTTGCTTTTCGCGGCCCCAAGTACCGGCCCGTAGGACTCCCCAAACAGAGACGCAAATTTACGCCTGTGCCGTTTCTAGCGATTGCCTAGATATAGTTGAGCAACGAAAGCTGCAAGATTTGGGCCGAGGAACGGAGCGAAGCTTCGAGCGAAACCTGGCGAGCAGTCAGTTGCGAGATGGCCTCGACCAGATCGACGTCGATTTCGTCGGACAGGGCTGACCGGAGCTGTATTTCTTCTGCCTGGAGGCTCTGATGCGATAGTTCGAGCCCCCGCCAACGCGCCCCGACCTCGGCACGAGCAAAGGTGACTCGATCGATATCGTTTTCGACCTTGGCGACGGCTCGCTCGATCTGAGTGATGTCTCCCGACTGCAAGGCATCTCGCAGTCGGATGAGAGTAGTGAACACACTGTCGGTTTCCAGGAAATTTGTATCAGTACCCGTGAGCGTATCACCGGTACTCGTGTTTTGCGTACTCCCCTGTTCGACGAGGCCCAGGTATTGGGCAGCTTGACTGCCATCAAGTTGGGTAACTGTCAGCGATCCGCCACCGGCGTCGACCAGTTCAATACCGTTGCCCGAGTCGGCCAATTGTGCGGTCACTGCTCCGCCGGTCGCCGAGTTGATTGCCGTAAGAATATCTCCAATCGTGGGATTGCCCGTCCCGCTAGCGGAACTGACGTCGATTCTGAAGATATCTCCCGTGCTGGCCGTAATTGCAAAGTCGTCCGAGGGCAGCTCAAAATCAATTCCGCCAGTGATGGGGAGATTGGCTCCCGACTGAGCGACCGTCAATCCTGCGAATCCCTGGGTATTGTCGACCAACACGATTCCATTGCCGCTTGTATCGAGTTGGGCCGAGACGCTAACGGTCGCAGTAGCGGCTGCCAGATTGATGGCATCTCTCACCGCAGTAGGCGTCGCGGCCCCGCTGAGGTCTACATTGAACGACGATCCATTGCTGGCAGTGATTTGCAAGTCGGACAAAGTAATCGACAGGTTGTTGTCAATCTTGGTTGGCACGCCTGTGCCATAGTTAAGCGAACCGAGCTTAGTATCTTCGGTGAAAGTGCGGATGCCGAGTTGCGTGGCGGTCGACCCGCCGTTGACTTCGCCGATCTGGAAGTCCTGGCCGCTGAGTCGCGAGCGGACGTTGATTCCCGTAGCCTTGGCATTGATTTCGGCCAGCAAACCCGCTTCCGAGTTGTTGAGGATGTTCAGCAGATCTTCCACCGTTTCTGCGTCTTCGAAAGTGATGTCGTAGGTTTGCCCACCGTTGACGACACGAATGCCCGACGATTGGTCGAGCGAGGTCCCCGACCCGCCCGAACTCGTTGCTGTGGGTCCGTTGAGATTCACCTTGCCGGTGCCCGCTTCGCTGACCTCGGCCGTATCCTTGGGGTCCAGTTGAGCGCTAAAGGTCCCTTCAGCATTGATCGCGGCAATCACTTGATTGGCATTCGACTCGCCTGGATCAATATTGATGTAGAGAGTCTTCGAATCGCCGCCACTGTTCCCGGTATTGGCGAAATCGGTTTGGGTGACCACCGCAATGGCCCCTGAGCCATCGTTGCCAGTTTCGACCGAGGTATCGAGTGTTGCCGTAAATGGATTGCCGGCCAAACCGGCGATGGCTGCAATCACCTGGTTTGCATCGGATGTACCGTCCGATTCGAGATTGATGGTCAACACCTTGCTGGAGGCATTGTAGCTGGCCGTCGGTACGCCGCCGCTGGCCGTGGAAGTCACGTCGACGCGCACATTGTTGAAACTGACACCGGCTGCATTGGCTTCCAAGATCAGGTCGTTGTTGTTGCCAGCGAAAGTGATTGCCGCCTTCGCGGCGCGAGCATTGGCGTCGTACGCGACCACTTCGTTGCCCGCCGTCAGCCCTGGACCGGCGTTCAGTAGACTATCGTCGACAAACTGCACGGTGACGCCATTGAGCGCCGCGCCATTGGCATTGGCCTCGAGCAGAATGTCGGCATTGTCGCCGTCGGCGCCCGACTGGATCAGCGCACGGGCTTTAGTGCCCAACAGATCGTCAAGCACTGTTGTTTTGAGGATGATGGGATCCAGATCGTCGCCGGTAATGGAAAGTGCCCCAGCAGTTTCGAGGATTCCCAGTTCGCGGGCGGTGGTCCCATTACCCACCTCATTGATGATAATGTTGTTGCCCGACGCGAACGCCACCGTCAAGCCGCTGCCGGTAACCGTGACTTCAACATTTTGCGAAGCGGGTGGGTTTTCTTCGATCAGTCTGACGATATCGCCGATCGTGCGGGCATTCGACAGATCGATGGTCGAGTTATTGGTGCCGTCGGAGATTGTAATAGCCCCGTCGGACGTGATGCCGCGCCCTCCGCGCAGACTGCTGAGTCGCGTATCAATATCCAGTTGCGGATTCAAATCCGTGATGCCTTCGACCGCAGCAGAGATTCCGCCAAAAACGTCCTGCCCCGAAGCATTTGATGCAAACAGCACTCCGAGATCGGAGTAATTGCGGATCGATTCGGCATTGCCGTGGTAGGCTACGCTGTCGCCATCGAAAGAGTAAGGCTTCTGCCCTGTCTGCGAGCCGGCAAAGAGATAGCGGCCGCGGAATTGGCGGTTGGCGGTGCTGATCAGCGATTCAAGAAAGCTGTTAACGTCGGAAATCACGGCGTCGCGCTCTTCCTGCGAAACAATGGTTCCCGCGACGCCGAGCGTAGCCCCCTTGAGATCGGCAAGCTTGTTGGCAACCTGGGAAATTGCCTCGTCCGTTGCCGAAAGATAGGAGATACCGCCTTGGATATTCGTTTCCAACTGCGATTTTCGTTCGATCAGCCGTTGCAAGGCAATGGAGCGAAGCGCTGCCGGTGCATCGTCGCTGGGTAACGTGATGCGCTGTCCGGTGCTGATCTGCTCTTGCAAGCGAAACAAATCGAGCTGGTCGGCCTGATACTGCTGAGTCAAACGCTGCCGGAGCAGGAGGTTGCTCACGCGGGTATTGGGGAGTGGGATGATTCCGGACATGGTGAGTCACGCGTTGCGGGAAGTACGTCGCGAGTTATTGGGTGCAACGAGCCCTCTCGGAACTCGCCACCCACAACCCGCCTCTCAACTAAAGTGCCACTAATACGTCAAGTAATTCCGAAAGTGTTTGGATATATCGGGCCGAAGCCTGGTAAGTTCGCTGGAGTTGAATCATGTCGATCGCTTCTTCGTCGAGGTTGACGCCGCTAACCGCCTGGGCACTGGCGTCGAGCGTCCCCTCGAAAACGCGCAACCCGTCGGCTACGGCGGCAGCAACCGTCGCACCCCGAGTCGTATCGTTCAACAGTTGGTCGTAGGCGCCACTAATCGAGCTGCCCTTGAGTCCTTCGATCGTTTCATCGTGAAAGCCAGATAACCGCAATGCGTTTTCTATGTTGACGCCGGTCTCGCCCGCCAGCCCGGCGGCAAATTTCGCGCCTGCCTGCCGATCGGTACGCAACACTTCGTTCACGCCCAACGATCTGGCCGATGATCCGGTGAAAAAGGTATTGATTCCCAATGCGGCCAGTACATGGCTATCGTCCGCCTGGTTTTCGAGCCCAAAAGCAAACTCGATGTCTTGCGAGTCGGAACGGATTACCAGCTGGTTGTCCGAATTCACCTCGGCAGAGATTCCATCCACGGCATTGATCGCGCTGGCCAACGACGAGAGAGACGTATCGTTGCCGTCGAGGCCGTTGAGATCGACCGCAATCGCATAGGTCTTGGTACTGTCCTCGTCGAGGTTGTGTACGATCAGATTGAAATTGCCGTTGACCGGCGTAAAGTCGAGGCCAGCCTCGTTGAGCGGGGCGTCCGCATCTTCCACCCGAAAGGTACTGACAATCTCGGTAAAGCCGTCGATCCCCTGCCCTTGCGAGTAGAGTTTGTTGAACTCAAAAGCCAGTGTGGCGGCAAAGTTGTCGAGTCCGTCGAGAAAGCCGCCAAGAATCTTGTCGCGCGATTCGTAGATGCCGTGTAGCTCGCCGCCTCCAACGGTCAGCGGGCTGTTGTTGTCGGTGTAACGGATTGTTGCAGCAAACAGGTCGCCGCCTTCGTTTTCTAAAACGGAACTGACTTCCCGCCGAGTGCCTTCGAAAACCAGGATCTCGCCGTTGATGGAAACGTTTACCGAGCCAGTATCGTTCTCGACGACAGTCACATCCACGATCTCGGCCAGTTTTTTGAGCGCCTCTTGCCGCTGGCTGCGCAACCCGCCCGCCTGGCTGGCGGTCGAACCGCCGCCTTCGGTCGTGACGATCTTCAGATTGAGCTCGCTAATCTGCTCGGTAAGAGTATTGATCTCGAGCGCGATCTGTTCGACTCGCGAGTTGAAATCTTGATGTTCGGCTCGAATGCGACGATCGAGCGTATTGATCCGCTCGGCAAGCGTCACTCCATTGCCAATCGCCAGATTGCGAAAATCGATGTCTTCGGGGTTCTGGGCAACGTCATCCAGGCTGTTGAAGAATTGTGTGAGCGCCGTACTAATGTCGGTGTCGGTCAACTCGCCCAGAATCGCCTGAATGTCACGATAGACTTTTTCTTGAACCTCGGCACTGGCCCGATCGCCGCCTGCATCTCGCAGTCGGCTTTCGACGAACTTGTCGACACTTTGAACGATGCCGGCAACTTCGACGCCCAGTCCAATCGCCAGCTTTCCCAATTGCTGAACCGGCGCAGGCGTGAAGATCGCGCGTTCGCGAACGTAGCCGGGCGTACTGGCATTGGCAATATTGTTGCCGACTACATGCAGTCCAATCTGCATGGCCTGCAGGGTATTGCCCGCCATCTGAAGTGAGCCGAAAAGCGACATATTGCGTGTCGAGTTGCGAGCTGCAACCTACTCCCCCTAGACTGCCTGGTCCATCAGCGCACCACTACATTCGGAAGTGCCGCCTTGCTTATATGTCGGCTTTGTTTGGCCTCCAGTAGCAAAAATCTCAAGTAAGTGAGAGAGATGAAGCAAAGTTCGTTGGACCACTACCCACTGGGCGATACTCTGATGGCGTAGCAAGCGCGATCGCTCGATCGACTCCTGTACCGGCGTGCGTAGCTTATTGGCTTCTTCCGAGGGCAGGGCTTCGGTAAGCGATTCGATGCTATCGGAAGGCAGTCCTGCATGCGCTGCTTGCGCAAGCAATTCTTCGCGTCGCTGATGACATGCTTGCAGTTCCGCGCAAAGTTCGGCTTCTCGGGGCGCCAGCTCTGCCAGTCCCTTGTGGTCGCGTCGCATCAGCAGATCATGTTTGCTGGAGAGCAACGAGAGCAACTGCTGCTGCGAGGTCGAGAGCCGTCCCAACAATTCTGCGAGTTCCGATTCCCAGTCGATTACCATTGAATGCATGTCTCCGGCCAGCTTGGCCGTCCTGTAGAGGGCGGCGTTATAGGTAACCCACCAAGATGGTGGAGCTATGTGAAGAGTATTGAGTTATTTGTGTCAGCGACGTGTCAGCTGATTGAGGTCGTCCAGCGTGGGTTTCGTGCTGCCTTCGGCTTGACGCAAGACTTCGGCCTGTCGGGGAAACTGTTGCCGAAACATCGGGTCAGCAATCTGGGCGGCACTCGATTCGGTCATTTCTTGCGCCAAGGTCTGGTCCAATTGGCTGCGGAAGATCTCTTCGGCCTGGCCACCGTGGAAATAGGCCGGCTTGCCCACGGTACTCCGCATCGACTTCAGCATTTGCCCGAAGAACGCTTCGCCGATGAACGAGCGGAACGCTTCGCGAACCTCTTTTGCCTCGGCTACTTGTTGCTCAGCGCTGGCAACGCCTGGCCTCAAGGGGCGAACGTGATTCAGTTGGGCTGGATTGATTTTCATGGATGGAAGCAGGGGCGATGGTCAGAATGCAGAGAACAGGGCACTGAGACAGAGAGTAGCATTGCTTGGAATTACTCAATAATCAGACGGCCGTGGAGTTTGCCGTTACGTTCGATGTTTTTGATGATCTCGATCGCATCTTCATTGGGAACCTTTAAGCTGTTCAAGGCGTCGACCAAAGATTTCAATTTCGCTGATTCACCGTCTTCTTCCTGACTGACATCAACGAACGGCGAGGTTTCCTCGGTAGCTTCGACCACGAGATTGCCGTGAGAGATGACCACGTCGCCGATCTGTACGTCGCCGCTGATCACAATGCTGCCCGTACGCTCGTTGATCACCACTCGGGCTTCTGGCTCTGGCTGATAGATGAGCAGTTCCAGAAGAGTGGAAACAAACTGAACTGGTTCGTTGCGGTACTCATTAGGTATCTGCACTACAATATTCGAGGCATTGATTGCTTGAACTCTTTCGCCTTCTTCGTCCTGGGTGAAGTGCGTTTGATGAATCATGGCCGCGATTTCCGATGCGATCTGAAAATCGGCGTGGTTTTTCTCTAACACGAGCGTGATAAAGCCATTCTCGTCGACGAACGGCGTGATCACATCTTCCTCCATCTGGCAGCCGCCATGGATGCGGCCGACTAGAGGATGCTCGGGAGAATCAAGTTCGACGCGGCCTTCTGCCAAGGCGTAGACCCGACTGTCTTGAGTATTGGGGCCTTGCAAGGCCGAAAAGACCAGATGACCGCCCTCCAGGCTTTTGCCGTTGATCGCACTGACGGTGCAGTTGAGCTTGTCGCCCCGGCGGGCTCCAGTGGCCGGTACACGTGCCGTGACCCACACTAAGGCGGCATTCTTGATCTTTCGTAGTTCGGTAAAGTTCTCGGCTCCTGGCAAGCCCCTTTGAGAAACCGGGCTGCCCATGATTTCCAGCGAACGGGCGATCGCACGCATGGTCGCCGGATCGTTTGCTTCCCCCGTGCCATTGAGCCCCACGACAAGTCCCAGCCCGCGAAGCACGTTTTCCTCTTGCCCTTTCACTCGGCATATATTTCGGAGAACGGTTCGGCCCAGCGCTGGTTGGCACTCGCAGACAAACATGCTCAAGACAACGCTGAGCGAGCAGTAAAAGATGAACTTGTTGTGGCTATTGACTTTCATGACTAAATCTCTGAAGTTTGCTGACGTCGGACTTGCCAAGGGCTGTGCTAGAAGGGCTTAAAGCGGTCGTAGAGCCGACCCATCCAACCTCGGGCATAGCCGTCGCGAACCTGGCCTAGCTCTTCTTTGTCGATGTCCAGATCAAAAATCGCATCGCTGTTGACGGTTCGGTCTGCTTGGATCGACTCGCGACGAACCACGCCGGTGAGCGAAATGCGCCAGCGCTCCTCGTTGTTGCGGATATTCAAGTGGCCTTCGATCACCAAATTGCCGTTGGGAAGGATGTCGACGATTTCTGCGCCCATGCGAAACGTCAACGAATCGCGAAGCTCGACATCAGATTCTGCCCGAAACTGACTATTCAGCGAACCGGCAACTTTTGGATCGCCGTCGGACTGTGGGGCGGGCTTGAGCGAACCGCTGTCGAGTTTGATCCAATCGGTAAGCGTGGCGGTTAGGCTGGCCGTCTTACGGCTTTCGGCGTCGCCTTCGCTCAGGAACCGCGAGCGAAAATCAACCAGCACCGTGATAATGTCGTGCTTCTGAAGTTCGCGGGGCCGGGCCTCGGGCGGCAGTTCTCGGAAGACGAACGAAGTGTTTTTCAACGACAGATCCTGAGGGCCTTGTGGAGCTGCGCGATGGAACAAGCTGGCATCTTGTGCCGCCGTTGAACTCACGATGGATACGATCGCCAAGGTGGCAATCGCTACTTCCAGCAAAGGTCGGTGTAAGTTGTGATTCATCTTGAAAAACTCAAGTACTAATCGGCTATATTTCAAGGAACTACCGCTGGAGAGTATTGCCGCCAAGCGTGGCGAAGTCGCCTGCCTGAATCCCTGAGGCCAGGATTTCCAGGCGGCGGTGTCCTGCCACGCGAGCAGCAAACCGCTGTTTGCCGTCCAAGGTTTCCACCTGTACGAGATCGCCCACAGCGCCATCCTGTCGAGCGACAACGTACGTCCGTACCGAAATACCGCCTGTGCGCGCGACGACTTTTACCGTTTCGCCGCGTTGAACCTGGATGGGAGCTTGGACTTGGTTTTCCTGCATGATGGAGTTCGGCGAAATCGATCGCCGCGCTTCCATGCCGACCACCTGGTCCAATGAAACCAAAGTATCGCTGGGAACGCGTCCTTCATGTTGGCGGACTTCGACGTCGGTGGCACGAATGATGTCGCCTTTCTTGATCGGTTGACGGCAGAATACCACCGCTTGAACCTTTGCGATCGTCGCGTTCACACTCACCTTTTCGTTGAGGGCTGTAGAACCAACACGAAACTGTTGCCGACCGGTCCAAGGATCTCGCCCGCCCTGCACGTCCAAGACGGCTCCCAATTGCCCTACTTCGCGGATATCCGCTTTGCCAAGTTGCAACTCGATCCGCCATTGGTCGTGACCCGTTTGACTTTGCAAGTATTGCTCGATCGCCTGATGTAAGGCGGCTTCAATCTCCAGGTCGGTCAGCACCAGCGTGGCCTGGCCTGCTTCGGTCTCCGGCTGCTTAGGCTGTTTCCCGATTTCAACGACAGGTTGTCCGCCAAAGTGCAAATCTTGGATGTTAACCCCACGCGTGGCGAGCAGGTCGCGGATTTGCGAACGTTCGAGAAACTGAGTAGTTCCAGGCGCCGGAGCCGGAATTAGCGGCGTCGAAGCCAGATTCTTGAGTGTCGCAGCCGAGCCCGCGGTGATATCGGCTACATCGCCGAGTCGCACGATGGGACCAGTCAATGTCGCGTGTTCGCGAACAGCGACGTCGGCTGCGCTGGCAAGCTGTAGGCTGAAACAGCAAACCAGTACGGTCAACAGAGTCGTGTTTCTCGACGAATAGGTTTTCATGGGACGAACCATTTAGCTCTCAGTAATTAAGCCCGACGAAGATTGGCAGCCACTTGCATGATCTGGTCGCCCGCCTGCACCACTTGCGAATTGAGTTCAAACGCCCTTTGGGTGGTGATCAGGTCGATCAGCTCTTGAACCGGCTCGACATTCGAGGCTTCGAGCGTACCTTGTTGAAGTACGCCAATCCCCGGAGCGCCAGGGGTGCCTTCGGTGGCAGTCCCGGAAGCGTCGGTTTGTTGATAGAGGTTGTCGCCAACTTTCAGCAGGCCATCGGGATTGATGAACGTACTGAGATTGA
>JAGQOW010000086.1 GCA_020427155.1 Planctomycetales bacterium
GAGACAGTCCTCCGGCAAGCTTCACCGGTTGAAGTCTTGCGATCTCTTCCCGCCGAGCCGCGCCCTCCCAGTCGACGCAGCCGCTGGGTGCTCGATGTCGTGCTGGTCGAGCCCAATGAGTGGTGGGTTGGGTGCCATCGTACAGTTCGTCGCATACAGTGTTGGCCCGGTGGTGTCATGCCCCTGGAACTGCCAGAGCATGCCGCCAGCCGCGCCTATCTGAAAATCACGGAAGCGATCGCCTGGTCAGCTCTTCCCGCCGTTCCAGGAGACCTGTGCCTCGAACTTGGATGTGCCCCCGGCGGAGCTTCCCAGGCGCTGCTCGACCACGGCTTGAAAGTGATTGGCATCGATCCGGCAGAAATCGACGACGAACTTGCTTCGCATCCAGGCTTCACCCATTTGCGTTGTCGTTCGCTCGAAGTCCCTCACAAGGCGTTGCGCGGAGTGCGCTGGCTGGTCGCGGATATGAATACTGCCCCGACCTATACCCTGGATGCGGCCGAGGCCATCGTTGGCTCCAAGACAGCAAACATTCGAGGCATGATATTGACCCTGAAGCTGGCTGACTGGAAGCTCGCAGAGCAGTTGCCCGAGTTTGTTCGACGCGTCATGGGCTGGGGTTATCGCGACGTTCGCACCCGTCAATTGGCGAGCAATCGACAGGAAGTCTGCCTCGTGGCTTTGCGATCTCGCGGCCAACGTCGAGTCCAACGGCGCTCTCGTCCCCGATCTCGCACAGACGAGCCCCATGCTAGCGGCATGCAGGGGCCCCATCTTCCTACGAATATGTAGTGGCTCGACAGGTAAGTAACTACTACTGCCGGTAGTGATAGCTCGGCCGACAGGCCAACCGAGCTTGACGTCTGCGACGGCGATTTGTACTTACATGGCCTCGTTCCAGTCTTGCACTACCGCTATTCTCGCTTGGTGTTGCGCCCGAGGCGTCCCTTGACTACTCGATTACTTCATCTCCTACTGGCTCTTAATTCTGCGTTGATTTATTTAGAGAACGTGCACGCGCAGCGCGTGCAGTTTCCTACGACGACGCCGATTTTCAATGCGCCGACGCCCACTCCGCAGCCAGTGTTGCCAAACTTCGATCCCTACGGCAATCCTCAGCTTGGTGCGCCGCCGCCCGATGTCCCTTACGATGTCACGCCGCAATTCGGCCAACCAGTATTGCCCTCGGTCGCCCCACCTGGAATTCCCGGCCCGCCGCAGCAAGGGGGGTCGATCTTTCCGGGAGGCTTGCCTTTCCAATGGGAATCGGGCGCGTACCAGTATCAGAACTCTGATGGCAGCTTTGCACGACTCCAACGATTCCTTCAGCAAATCAGCTTTGAACACACCTGGATCTACGGCGAAAGCAGTCTCGACGAGTTGTCGATCAACCGTTCAGAGCTCTCGGCAACGTTTGGGATCCCCGTCTTTTACAACCCGAACACTCCGCTATTGATTACTCCGGGATTCGCCTTCAATTGGCTCGATGGGCCAGTAAGCGGAACCGCCGACCTGCCGCCCCGGGTGTACGACGCCTATCTCGACGGCGCCTGGCATCCTCAACTTACCGATTGGTTGCGCGCCGATCTGGGACTCCGCACCGGCGTCTGGACCGACTTTGAAGAAGTTAACTCCGACTCGATTCGTATCCTCGGGCGGGGACTCGGAGCCCTTGCCTTCTCGCCGCAGCTCGACCTCTTGGTCGGTGTCTGGTACTTGGATCGAAATCGGGTCAAGCTACTCCCGGCAGGTGGCATCCATTGGCGCCCAAGCACTGAATGGGACGCCTATCTGGTCTTCCCCAATCCCAAAATCCGCAAACGTTCGATCAACGTCGGATCTAGCCAGTGGTGGGTCTACGTTGCTGGTGAATACGGCGGCGGACGCTGGACAATTCAGCGAGATCCGGCAGGGGCTGCTGCCGGCGCAGGCGACGATATCGACTACAACGACATTCGCGTCTACTTTGGCTTCGAATGGGAAACGCAAACGCAAGCTCGGGGACACGTCGAAGTCGGCTACGTCTTTGACCGGGAGTTGCTCTACGACAAGACCATGCTTCCCGCCAAGCTCTCCTTGGACGACAGCCTGATGATTCGGGCAGGAGTCTCTTTTTGATAACTGCTTGTCGACTGCGACTTACGAATCGGAGACCAGGCGCTGTCGCCAGCTTCCGCATGGCCCTGTTTCTGTTCGCCATGGCGATGCTCACGGACATTCGGGCCATCGCAGACGCAGCTCCCTCGCCCCAGTTTGTGCAACCAACACCTGCTTGGGGTGGGCAATTGATCCAGGAGACCGTTCCTTACCAGCCCAGCATGCTATTCGTGCAGCCCGGGGTGGATCAGACGCCGGTTCTGCTTGACCAGCTTTCGCCGCCTGTTGATCCGTTTCTCCAGCCTTCTGGCTTGACGACCGAATCGATTCCGCTGGCCGAGGATCTGGCTAAGGCGACTCAACCGCAGCTTCCACCTGGTGCTCGTGACGGCATCTTCCAGAAGCTTTTTTTCACAGGTACCTGGTTGCCTCAACTGGAAGGCGACAGCCTGGGGTGGAGCGATTTGGAAACCGGGCTGGTTTTCGGCTTTCCATTCTTTCGACGTGATACGCCGCTGCTCGTCACTCCCCGATTTGGCGTCCATTATCTCGATCGCCCTACCACGCCTGATTTACCTGCCCGGGTCTATGATTCGTCTCTCGAGTTTCGCCACCTACGCAAATTCGGCGAGGGGCCCTGGGCTATGGATGCTGCCGTGACGCTAGGGTACTACAGCGACTTTGAAATCGACGCAGGCCAGGCCTTTCGCGTCACGGGGCGGGGGCTGGTGGTCTACGAATCCTCGCCTGCCGCAAAATGGATTCTGGGGGTCGCCTATCTCAATCGGGCTGGCGCTTCGGTGCTCCCCGTTGCTGGCGTGCTCTATGAACCCTCACCCGACGTCAGGTGGGAACTGATCTTTCCCCGGCCACGCGTCGCCTGGCGGCTACCGGGAGGATTGCCCGACTGCGGCGACGAAAGGTGGTTTTACTTGGGCGGCGAATTCGGCGGCGGCGTCTGGTCCATCGAACGCCCTGCGACCAATACTCTCGACTTGCTCACTTCGCGCGACTATCGGGTGGTTTTGGGCTACGAGCGCAAAATCGTCGGCGGGCTCAGCCGCCACTTCGAGGTCGGCTATGTATTTGGGCGAGAGCTAGAGTTCGACAGCGCGACGCCCGACGTCTCGCTCGACGACACACTCATGCTCCGGGCAGGGATTACCTACTGAGAGATCCGTCGGCCGCTAAAACGCTGCCTCATTGACTCGCGGGGGAAACTTCAGGCACTTTTTGCCAACGCGCGCTGGATTGCTGCTCCCATGTCGGCGGGACTTTGCGCCACCTCGATGCCGGCATCTTCCAAGGCCGCAATCTTCTCAGCCGCTGTTCCTTTCCCACCAGAAATAATCGCCCCGGCATGCCCCATACGCTTCCCTTTGGGAGCCGTTCGACCGGCGATAAACGCAGCCACAGGCTTGGTCACATGCTCTTTGACGAATCTGGCCGCTTCCTCCTCGGCGGTGCCTCCGATCTCGCCGATCATCATAATCGCCTCGGTTTGATCGTCTTCCTGGTACAGCTTCAGCAGGTCGATGAACGAAGTTCCCACGATCGGGTCGCCTCCCAGGCCGACGCACGTCGACTGCCCCAACCCAACCTCCGAAAGCTGCCAAACCGCTTCGTAAGTGAGCGTGCCGCTACGGCTCATCACCCCCACGCTGCCCTTCTTATGAATATAGCCCGGCATAATACCGATCTTGCATTCGTCTGCCGTTATCACTCCGGGACAGTTCGGGCCAATCAAGCGGACATCGCGACCTTGAACTGTGTTGTATACGCGCACCATATCGCGAACCGGTACCCCTTCGGTGATGGCCACCACGGTGCGAATGCCCGCATCGACCGCCTCCAAGATCGCGTCGGCGGTAAACGGCGGCGGCACAAAAATCATGCTCGCGTCCACCCCTTGCTTTTCCACCGCCTCTACCACGGTATCGTACACCGGCACCCCCAGGACCTCCTGGCCCCCTTTGCCGGGAGTCACGCCTGCGACCAGCTGCGTTCCGTACTCGAGACAGTTCTTGCTATGAAACTCGCCGGCGCTACCAGTAATGCCCTGGCAAACAACCCGAGTCGATTTATTGATTAAAATGCTCATTCAAATTCCCGTCATGCACTAGCGGCTGCGACGACCTTATTTGCGGCGTCAGTGAGATCCAGAGCCGGGATGATATCAACATCGCTCTCCGAAAGTATCTTGCGTCCCTCTTCCACTTCGGTGCCCTCCAGGCGAACCACCAAAGGCACGTTAAAACCAACTTGCTTGTAGGCCTCGACAATCGCACTGGCGATTGTTGTGCATCGCATGATGCCGCCAAAAATATTGACCAACACGGCCTTCACATTCTTGTCGCCCAGCAGGATACGAAACGCTTCGGTTACCTGCTCGACCTGAGCGCTGCCGCCGACGTCGAGAAAATTCGCCGGCTCACCGCCATGCAGCTTGATCAAATCCATCGTGCTCATCGCCAGTCCGGCGCCATTGACCAGGCACCCGATGTTGCCCTCGAGTTGCACGTAACTCAAACCCGCCTCGCCGGCTCGCACCTCGGCCGGGTCTTCCTCGTCGAGATCGCGAAGCTCTCGCAGCTGCGGATGACGGAACATTGCATTGTCGTCAAAACTCATCTTGGCATCCAATGCCACAATCTCGCCGTCAGCAGTAACGACCAGCGGGTTAATCTCGGCCAGGCTGCAATCTAATTCAACGAACAGTTTGCACAAGGTTCGCATAAACGCGTCGGCCGAGCGGACGCTCTTGCCCGTAATTCCCAGGCGGTAACACAGCTTGCGTACCTGGTAGGCCTGCAGTCCAGCATCAGGGTCGAAGGCTTCCTTGAAAATCAGCTCGGGTGTGTTAGCCGCCACGTCTTCAATGTTCATGCCCCCTTCGCTCGAAGCCATCAACACCGGCAGACCGCAAGCCCGATCGATCACGATCCCCAAGTAAAGCTCTCGGGCGATCTCGCAGCCAGCTTCGACAAACACCTGCTTGACGGTGCGTCCCTCGGGACCCGTCTGCACGGTGACCAACTCATGGCCCAACAAGTTACCCGCAACTGCGGCGGCCTCGTCGGCCGATTTGACTAGTTGCACCCCTCGTTGGCTCGGATTGGACTTGATCGTCCCCTTGCCGCGACCACCGGCGTGGATCTGGGCCTTAACGACGGCCAGCGAGCCGCCCAACTCCTTGAATGCCGCGGCAGCTTCGGCCGGTGTGCGGGCGACCATCCCTTCGGGCACCGCAACCTGAGCTTTGCGGAGGAGTTCTTTTGCTTGAAATTCGTGGATTTTCATCGAATCGCAGGACCTGGGGTGTGGCTTAAAGCGTACGTCGCGAGTATAGCGCCGTCAGCCTGTGATGGTCAACGGGAAGCAAAGGAGGTTTCTCTTTTCAAACAAACCAAGGGCAGTTTCTTGTTCGTCAATCTTCCCCGCTCCGAGGCTAGCCAACCTGCTTTCCAATGGCCCGCCGCTATAACCTTTTGCAACAATCCCCCTTTGCTACCGTATCGAACAATCGCCCGCACATACCACTACGCAGCCCGGAAACACCGCAGCAAAAACGGCTCTTCCCATCCCCAGCGCGATTTCCGCACGGCACAAGTAGCAGCCTCCTTTTTGCCGAAAAGAGTCTGTACCAGCTTTTTTTGCAAATCACAAAAAAGGGATTGCCGCCAAAGGTTCAATCCTGAGAGCAGGGCAGGCGGGCGTGCCAGGCCAGTGCATGCCTACCTTCAAAGCCAGGTCGCAAACCGGCTCAGCCATGTCGACGCAAATAGCTGGCAGAATTACAATGGGGTCTGAAAAGCGATGCTTCGGGGCATGATGCCGTATCTGCCTGAAGCGACTTCTCTCTGCTGGGCACTACTTCCCTGAATTCGCCATGGCCAACCAAATGAGGAACGTGAGAACAGGCTCTCGACTGGGCAAATACCGTCTCGAACGGAAACTTGGCGAAGGCGCTTTTGCAGTCGTGTATCAGGCTTTCGACACGTTGGAAGGAATCCGAGTTGCGCTCAAAGTACCGATTGCCAAAACGCTTGATGCGGCCACCGAAGCAGAGTTCCGCAAAGAGATCCGTCTGGCTGCCCGCATGCAGCACCCTCAGGTACTTCCCTTGAAGAGCGCCGACCTGATTGATGGGCTCCTGGTGTTGGCTTATCCGCTCGGAGATAAGACGCTTGCCGACCGACTGCAATCACGCTTGTCTCCAACTACCGCGCTCGAGTATGCCGATCATGCTCTCGAGGCCGTTGCCTACGCCCACGAGCAGCGAGTCATTCACTGCGATATCAAACCAGAAAACTTGATTCTGGTGGATGGCGAATTGATGCTTGCCGATTTCGGAATTGCCAAGATCGCCCTGCGAACCATTCGAGCATCAGGCTCGGGCACGATCGGCTATTGCGCTCCCGAGCAAGCCATGGGCAAGCCCTCGTTTCGATCTGACGTATTTTCTTTGGGGCTTGTCATCTATCGCATGTTCAGCGGTCGATTGCCAGAGTGGCCGTTCGATTGGCCGCCTGTTGGAATGGACCGACTCAAAAGTCGCGTACATCCCGATCTGATTGCGTTACTGAGAAAGTCCATCGAAGTCGATCCCCGCAAACGATTTGCCAGCGCGATCCCGTTGCTAGCAGCGTTCCGGCGGGTGAAGCCTCGGGCGTTGAAGAAGAAGGTGAGTCAAAGGTCGACTAGTACCTTGGGTGGCGCCAAATCGCATTGGAAAAGTGTCCAATGGCGCCAGTTCCAGCGTCTGTACGGAAAACTCCTGGAGACCAAGTTCAACTGCAACCGCTGCGGAGGCCCTGTTTCCGAGGCGATGGTCTGTTGTCCCTGGTGCAGTCAGAGCCGCACCAGGCACCCCGACGGTACGTCGTTTCCCGTTTGCTGTCCCAGGTGCAATCGGGGCTTGAAATCCGACTGGCGCTACTGCCCCTGGTGTTTCGGCCCAGGATTTGAGGTCGACGGAAAACGCCAATATGGCGACACTCGCTACGTCGCCCGCTGTACAAACCGCAAGTGCGTCCAAAAACGTTTGATGCCTTTTATGCGCTATTGCCCTTGGTGTCGAAAAAAAGTTACTCGTAAATGGAAAATCGAAGGGCTCAAAGACAAGTGCACTGCGTGCCAGTGGGGAATCGCGCGTGATTTTTGGAGTTTCTGCCCCTGGTGCACAAAGACCGTCAGGAAGTAGTCACAAGCAAACAGGCCCATGTCAGCAAACAGCTTTAAGTATTTGATGCAGGACATGTCTGAGCCCGAGGGCTTCCAGCTCATGGGAGGAACTCTCGCGGTTTATTCGGCTCGCAGCCCTGGTAAACTGACCGACAACGAAGACGCAGCCGCCGTCTTGCCATGCGGCGACGATTGTGGGGTGCTGATCGTTGCCGACGGCATGGGAGGAGGCGCCGTCGGCGAACAGGCCTCACGCATCGCCGTAGAATCCATTAAGAGCGAAGTCGATCAGCAAATCGACGGCGACGACACGATCCTCCGCAGTGCTATCTTGAACGGCCTTGAATCAGGCAACCAGGAAATCCTGGACCTGGGAGTAGGCGCCGCTACGACGATTGCTGCCGTAGAAATCCAGGGACACTTGATCCGCCCCTATCACGTCGGCGATTCTTCGATTCTCGTTGTCGGGCAGCGCGGGAAGATCAAACTGCAAACCGTGGCTCACTCTCCCGTAAGCCTGGCCGTCGAGGCTGGCATACTGGACGATGCCGAGGCCATGCATCACGAAGATCGCCATCTCGTGACAAATATGCTGGGTACGCCCGACATGCGTATCGAAATCGGCTCCACCATTCAACTCTCGCGATTCGACACCGTTCTTCTGGCTACCGACGGGCTATTCGACAATATGGCGATTGAAGAAGTGGTCGAGAGAATCCGCAAAGGCCCGCTGCTGCAAGGGCTGGAGCAAGTCATCGAAGTCACCGCCTCGCGTATGGAAAACTCCGAAGACGGCGTCCCCAGCAAGCCCGACGACCTCACGATCATCGCCTTTCGGCTGAACTCGCCTGCTTAAGGGCCGTACGAGCGACAATCATCCGTTTCATTCGCCCACTTGGCGTTTGGCTTGTTTGACCGCTCAAATGATTCAAGCGGCCAGGAGGCACAGCCTCGCAAAGAATACGGAAGCTACGGGCCTAGGCCCGCTACGGGGCCTTCCAGGGCGCCGACTACGAGCCCCCTTCTCCTCCGACATCTTGATTGAAAGCCAGTTGCAGAATCTCTTTCTCCCGCTCGATGTGATCATCGAGTGATTGAATGACAGACCTCAATTCTTCGCAAATCGCATTGAAAGTAGTCAGGTCGTCTGGTTGCATGCGATCCAGTCGCGTCGAGATCTGCGTCAAACGATTGCGCAGACTCACATGCTCGCTCTGCAACTGCTTTACTTGTTGCGAGTACTTGGGCTCGAGATCCAGCACCAGATTCATATAGCCGTCGTGCTCTTCAATGGCAAAAACCCGCTCGACTTGCTGCTGAAACCAGCGCTGCTGAAAACGAAGCCCCGACAGCTTGCGGCTGTAGGTAGTTCCCTCGATAGGCCAGTCGATGATGGCCAGCAGGGCATTTCGGGTATGGCGCAGCGCCTCATTCTCGATGCGGCATTGCTTGACGATTCCGCCGTCGTCCATTGGTATTAGTCTCGCTAAGGCGCCAGGCGCGAACGTCGCGCACTGGCGCCTTCAGTTCTTCTGCAACAATTCAACAACTATTCGCTTGCAAGCAGTTCGGAGCCAGGTACCGAGGTTCCATTCTGGCGGCTCGCCTCAGAAAACAGCCTGCCGACAATCTCTCCTCGACAGCCCGCCTCTCCGCAGCGGCACCAGAATGGGCGATAAAGCACGTCTTCGGTACACTCGTAGTCCATGGTGAGCAGCTCCCCATACTCGATGTCTCGTTCGGCAATGAACTCGCGCGTCGAGACGTCAAGACGTGAATTCGGAGCACAGCTATGAAGCACTTTTCCTGCGACATAGGGATCGTCGAGATGCAGATCGGGGGCCAACTGCAGCGAGTGCAAAGTAAGCTCCTTGGTCAATCGGCCGTTCATCCGGAACAGTACTTCGCCTTCTCGAAAGCTACGCAACACCATGACGCCCTGGCCTCGATCGGCATCGACGTCGATGACGCGAAAATCCTCTGACTGAGGCTCCATGGCAACTCGGCTGAGATGGGATGGGTAGATTCTCATTTCCTGTAAATCACCTCGCATTCAACAGTAGTAGGACAGAAGAAGTCGTCCAAGACCCTCTTCACGGTCTCTGCTTCGAACGGCTTACAGCTAAACACATCCAAATACATGTCCCGATGGGCATCGTTCGTGTGGATCGAAATGGCGCTGGTCTCGATCAATTGAACGCCGGAAATGCCCGTTTCGATTCCACCACCAAATCGGGCTACGATCGGTGGTCCGTACCGCACCATGTCGATGTCGTCCGCCATCGTCTGCAGAAAATCGTACATTTTCTCGATCGACAGCAGATTGTCGTTGCAACCCAATGCGGTGACCATGGCATGCTGGCCATAGTGTGGCTTTCCTTGGTGCTCAATACGCCGATACTCTTGAAGCGCAGTGCGCATGTCGGTCTCCTTACAGAAAGTACGGCCCTAGAGTAGCCGCAGGAACAAACGGGGGGGCTGAGAGCGGTTGTTACTTAGAGACAACCTGATTGTTCACAGTTACAGCTGCCGAACATTCCGATCTGCAATCGGAGGCGGCCCGCGTTTTGTTGGATGCGGAATTATTGGCAAACCTCTGACTCTAGGCAAGAGGAGTTTTCTGAAAAACCCAGATTAAGTATTTCGATGAGAACTCATTGTCGGTCAGAGATTCCCCTTCTCCTTGCCTTTCAGCTGATTGCCCGTATTCCCGCTACCTGTCGCCTGCTCGACTCCCGGTACGCGATTTGCCCTTTTCCTTTCCGTACCTGAAATGAACTTCAATTCTGCCCTGGCTCGCTTCTTGCCGCCAAGTCGGTGTGCGTGACGGCACGCAGTGGGGTACGTACTGTCACACCACGGGGAGTTACTTGAGCGCCTTCCAGGTTTCTGTGTAAAGATTCGATGAATCGTGCCAAGCTTACCGTCGCCTAGTCGAACTACTCGGCGGCAGACTTTGCGTTACAGATCTCTTAACTCGGACGGGGGAATTCAAGATGCCACGTACTCCAGGAATCTGCTATCTGTTGGTGCTCGTCGCCGGGCTGGCGGCGCCCAGCATCGCGCTCGCCCAGGCGCCGTCAACCGAGCCGAACGCAGCTGAGCCGAAGGCTGTGCAGGACAATTCGGCAGAGCCAAAATCGGCTGGCGAAAGCTCAAAAAAGTCCAAACCGTCGCTGATTCCCGTCTTTTCACTAGATCGGCCGCTCCTCGAGTCTCCAGTGGTCGACGATCCCTTGTTTGGATCGGTCGGCGCTGAAACGCTCAACTCCTTGGTTGCCAGGCTGGAAAAAGCCCGCGACGACGACCAGGTCAAGGCAGTCTTGGTGCTGGTGGGCCAAGGCTCCTTGGGAGCCGGTCAAATTGAGGAGGTCCGCCGAGCCCTTCAGGACATCCGAGACGCCGGCAAACCGGTCTACGCCCACGCGGATAGCCTTTCCTTTAGCAAGCTGGCGTTACTCTCCGCTGCCTCTCGCGTCAGCGTGGCCCCAGTGGGCGACCTCTTCATCACGGGTCTCTACGGCTCCCAACCGCACATTCGGGGCCTGCTCGACAAGATTCACGTCACGCCCGACTTCATTACCTGCGGCGAGTACAAGAGTGCGGGCGAAATGTTCATGCGCTCCGAGCCCAGCCCCGAGGCTGAGCGAATGTACGATTGGCTTTTCGACAGCCTATTCGACAATTCTGTCGGCATGATCGCCGAGGGTCGCGAGAAAACACGCGAGGAAGTTCGCCAGTGGATCGATCACGGACTCTACTCTGCCGAAAAAGCTGCTGAGCTTGGCATCATTGATGCTGCCGAGTATCGCGCGGATCTCGTAAAGCAGATCAAGCTGCAGCATGGCGAGAAGCTCAAGTTTGACAAACGCTACGGAAAGAAGTCTACGGGCCAAATCGATTTTTCCAATCCGTTTGCCATGTTCAAGATTTGGGCCGAGATTCTTCGTGGGCCCGCCAAGCCTTCCGATAAAACGGCCGTTGCCCTGATTTATGTCGACGGCGCAATTATTCCAGGAAAACCCGAGCCCAGCCCCTTCGGCTCTTCTGGCATGGCCTACAGCGATCCGATTCGCCGCGCGCTCGACAAAGCTGCCGAGGACGACTCGGTGAAGGCCGTTGTCTTGCGCGTCAACTCGCCTGGAGGCTCGGCCGTTGCCAGTGAGATCATCTTGCAGGCCACTCGGCGCGTCGCTGCCAAGAAACCGATTCTTGTCTCGATGGGCGATGTGGCGGGTAGCGGCGGCTATTACGTCTCCTGCGGTGCAGAAACCATTTTCGCTGACGCCGGCACGGTCACCGCTTCGATCGGAGTCGTGGCCGGCAAACTGGCGACCGAAGAGATGTGGAACTCGATCGGCATCACCTGGCATCCGATCGCCCGCGGCAAGAACTCGGGCATGCTTCAGTCGCGCCAGATCTTCACCGACGAGCAAAGAGATAATCTCCAATGCTGGATGGACGAGGTCTATGAAGTGTTCAAGGGACATGTGGTTGCAATTCGCGGCGAACGGCTCACCAAACCGATCGACGAAATCGCCGGCGGCCGCGTCTTCACCGGCCGACAGGCTCTGGAACTCGGACTTGTCGATCGCATTGGCACGCTCGACGACGCCATCAAAGCGGCTGCCAAGAGGGCCGAGATCGACGAATACGAAGTTCGCGTCATTCCGCGGCCCAAGAACTTTATCGAAGTCTTGATGTCCGATATGACCGGTGCGGGAGATGATGACCAGCGGATTCAACTCGGCGCTGGCCTCAGTCAAACTTCGTTTCTCTGGCAGGCGGTTGCACCTGTCTTGGGGCGTCTGGAACCGCAGCAAACCGAATCGTTGCGCCGAATGCTCGTTCAGCTTGAAATCCTGCAACAGGAACGGCTCAGCCTCACCATGCCCGAGATTACGGTCGGCTATTGATTTCAAAAAGGAAGAAGTTTGCCCGTTCTCATTTCACACAGGAGAGATGGCCATGAACGCCAAAGCCATATGTTGCTCGTTCGTCGTTCTGCTGATGGCTCCGTTGTCGTTGGCGAAAGAAACTCCGACAGCCGCCAGTTTGCAGCGAGGGATCCCCTCGGATGCCCACCTTGCCGTTTATTGGCAGAAGAACCCAGAGCGTGCTGATCAAGAAAAGTACTTGGCCCAGGTTTGGCAAACATTTCAGGAAGAGAAGATCGTCGAACGTTTCTTCGAGACCCTGACGAGCCGCGTCCCGGAAGCAAAGCTGGAAGAAGCGCGCTCCGCTTGGGACGAAGTGCAAACGGCACTTGAACCAGTCAATTGTGATGCGCTGCTTCAAACCGAGGAAATCGCCTACGCCCAGGCAATGGAGACTCCATTTACGCACCACCTGCTGCTCATTAGGCTGACCGCGTCGGAAGCCGAGCAGTTTCAACGCGGGATCGAACAGTTCTTTGATCTGTTGGCCAGATGGTCTGACGGAAAAGTTTCCAAGGCGACCGAGCAAGCTGGCGAAGCCAGCCTCGTGAAACTCCAGTTGCCGCGCGAAGTGCCATTTCAGCCCACGCTTGTCCGTAGCGGCGACGTGGTGATCTTCAGCACCAGCAACTCACTGGCCAGCCAGAGCGCTCGCTTGCTCGTCGACGATCAGGCCGTTTCCAAATTCGACGATCCTCGCCTTGTCGAAGCGCTAAACGCGTTGCCCGCGGCAGAAGATGCCGTCGTTTTCTTTGATGGTCGGCTCATGTTCGAAAAGCTGCACGGTCTGGGCGATTTCTTGCGTCAGCAGAGCCCTGCCGGCAATGAAGAACTGGAGCGCTGGGTTCGAGTATTGGAACACATTCTCGGCGAAGTCGGCATTCTCGACTACGAGGTGACTGTCGAATACACCGAAGGGCAGCAGATTCGCGTTGCTGTTTTAGGCAAGCTGCTGCCCGATGTCGAAGACTCGCTGCTCTATCAGGCTGCCGCGCAAGGCCAGCCCTTCGAAGACTGGCAGAATTGGGTGCCTGCTGATGCCGAGGCTTACTCACTCAGCACGGGCTGCAACCTGCATGTAGTCTACGAACGCGTCATGAAGTTTGTCCGCGAAGAGTTTCCTGAATCGCACGCGGCACTCGATCGGTTCGAAGCAAAACAACAGGAACTGGGTTTTCATCTGGACCGCGACTTGCTGCAGTCCTTCTCGGGAGAAGTCGTATCGGTGACCGTTCCGATAGAGGAGACCGACGGTACTCGCAACCAACGCAGCGTCAAAGCGCTGCGCTGCAGCAACCCTGAGAAGATCCGAGAACTGCTCAACCGCGGCATAGATGCGTTGGCCGAGTTGCCTCCGGTCGAGGCTCAGCAAATCAAATTCGTCGATTGCGAAGACTTGGAGGGTTTTCAAGAACTGCAGGGGACTATTCTCGGCATGTTCAGCATCCGCCCCGTCGTCGGTTATCACGACGGCTGGATGATGATCTCCTCGAGTCCCGCTGCCGTGGCCAAGATTATTGCTGCACGTGAAGGCAAAGCTCCCACCATCAGCCAGGCCGACAGCTTCCGCAAGTTCGACCTCGAGTCGACCGGGCCGGTCCGTGCCGTCAGCTATACCGACGTCGGAGCTTCAGTGCGCCAGTTGGCCAATACGATCAACCAGATCGGGGCCATCTCTCCCATCATCATCGGCATGGTGGCAACAGAGGCCAATCCGCAAGACGTCCGTACCATCCAGGAAGTGGTCAGCCTGCTGCCCAGCATCTCGAAGGTAGTGCGGAAGTTCGACTTCATCGAACACCAGTTGACCGTCACCCGCGACGGCCCGCAGACCAGCACCTACCGGCGCGAAAGCGTCTGGCTGATCCGCGCGGCAGAGGAGGACAAATCCAAGTAGCTACGGCGTATGCCTATTCGTTCCTGCTGCACCGCCAGCTGGAGTGGCGGTCAGACGAGACTGCCTAGCATCGCTTGGCGATCAAGGAAACGCACATCCCTCACAATCGCTGCGCGCATCGCTTTGCCAGCGTCGGTTTGCTGCGGGTAAGACATAAACTCCAGATCAAGAGCCAGCTGCTCTGCCACTTCGCAAGCAAGGATCGGCCACAGGATACCGATATCGCCGATCACCGGCAAACTGCCTGGTAACCGTGCAAATCCCGACATCTCCATTCGGAAAGGAATGTCGAACATCTTCGTTTTGGGGAGTCCCTTGTCGATCGCCTCTTGAACCGAAGCGGAGCCGCGCTCGATTTCGCAGACGCGCAGTAGATTGGGATCAAGATCAAACCGAATCAGGCTCTTGCCGTCGAGCGAGTACGTGGGCTCTCCATCCCAGTCGGCCCACACCCCGTGGCCCGTGTACGTCTCAAATGGGCCATCGTGGATTTCCTGCGTGAGCGCGACGGCCGATTCGAGAATGACCTCGGACTCGCCCAGCAGCTTGGCAATTCGACGGGCCCGATCGGTCGTCGAAATGCTATCGCCAATGGCCAGTCCCACGCCGCCCCCTCCCACCAGTTGCGGAATCGAAACCAGCACCGGCACGCCTTTGCGGTAGCCTGCGCCGATCATCGTCCGGGGATCGGCTCCCCGACCGGCAACTTCTTCAAACGGCCGGCCTTCCGCCTTGGCGACTTGTTCGATCTCACGCGCAATCCGTTCGCTTCGATAGCCCATGGGATAAGCCATGTTTCCTGCGGCCTTGATAATCTCTTCTCCCTCGGCCGCCCGCATCTTCTCGATCAGCGCTTCGTCGAGCGACAGTTCCTCGCGGATCACGCCAAGCTGCTCGTCGCTCATCACTGTGAGCTCAAAAAGGCCGCCACGCGGCAGAGTCGCTTCCTTGAGGCCCAGTGTCTTGCCGTCCATCCGCTTCACGCGGTCGAGCGTTCCCGCCATCTCGTGGGCCACCACCGCCGAACTGGTCGTCACGCCGTCAATCACCCCAACGCGAATCAGCTCGGCAATCAGCGTAGTCACCCCTTCATGCAAGTTAGGCCCGCTGCCGGTGACAACCGTAACCTTCTTGCCGGCTCGTTTCGCACGCACGATGCGTTCGACGGCTTGCTGCAACTGCTCCTGCGTCTGTTCGGGCAGCGTGCTCCGCAACTCGTCGATCAGGCCCCGGTCAATCTCCACGCGTATACTCCCTGTCGCTGTCACTCTCAAATAGATGTTCCAACGCAGAGTATACAGAAAACATCGGGTAGTGCAGAAGGCTCGTTAATGTACCGCAGAACTCGGAGTGCTGGGTTCCCTACTCTGATCTATCCTGATCGACAACCCACAACAACCAAAAGCGGCTGCGCCTCGCTACTCCGCCCTGCGCAGCGAACCGATGATGTTGCTGTAATTGTCGGTCCAGAGCGGCAGCTGCTCGTCTTGCCCGAACGAGCGAGCCTTGGCCGCTTCTCCCTCGAGCGATTGCAGCCGAGCCGCCTCGCGAGAAATCACCACCCATTCGCACGTGCCGACGCCATTGCCCAGATTCATCCGCGTAGGCACATGCTTCCAATGTAGCCCCTTGTGCCGGCAAATGCCCGCAACGACCGGCAGGAGATCGATATGCCGATTGCTAATATGGATTGCCAGCGCGCCGCCCTCGTTGATATGGCTCAAGTAGATTTCGACCGCCTCGACTGTCAGCAGGTGCGCCGGCACCGCGTCGCCGCTGAACGCGTCGAGCACCAACACATCGAACGCCTGGGGCGATTCGCGTTCGAGCGAAATCCGAGCATCCCCCAACACCAGGTCAGACTCCGCTGGCAGATCTGCTAAATACGTAAAATATCGCTGGGCAATTTCAACCACGTCAGGATTGATCTCGTAGAACCGGAAAGTGTCGCCTGCTCTTCCATAAGCTGCCAAAGTTCCCGCACCCAAGCCAATCACCCCCACCCGCAGCGACGCCCCCTCGCCCATGCCGCGTAAGAGCTGCCCCACGGCAGTCTCTTCGGCGTAGTAGGTCGTCGGTACGCGCCGCAGCTCCTCGTCCAGCCATTGCGACCCATGCTGAATCCGCCCATGCAACAGCTCGCGCAGCCGCTTCGGCGACTGATTCGCGTCTGGCACTTCTTGCTCTGCAACTGTGAGCACTCCGTAAAAATTACGCGAAGCCGCAATGGCCGAATTCGAGGTCCCGCCAAATTGCCCCCAGGCTATCGCGAGCAGGCCCGCATAGCCTACGACATACGGTGCCAGCCTGCGCTCCTGCCGCCGTGCAACTGCTCCCGAACTGCCGACGACATACAATCCCAACAGATAAGCGATCAGCATACCGACGTTCATTTCCAGAAACTCGTTGAACAGTTGCGGACAGATCAAACTGACCAACAGCCCGCCCAACGCCCCGCCGGCAGCACAGTACTGGTAGAACATCGTCAAATGGCTCTTGTCGGGCCGACGACGAACGAGTTCCCCGTGGCAAACCATGCAGGCCATCAGCAGCAAGGCAAAAAAAACGACGATTTCGACCATCACCGGAAACATCCCGCCCGAGCGCGTCACAATCGTCGCCAGCATGGTACTCAAAACCAATCCCCGACCGAACCAATATCGACTATACCATCGCGGGTTATCGAAACAGATGATGAACGAAAGCAAGTACAGCGACAACGGTATGACCCACAGCAACGGCATCACGGCCACGTCCTGGCAAACGTGGTTTGTTGTGGCCAGCAGCATTGCCGTACCGTAAGCCGCCAGCGCCAGCCAACCCAAGCGACTCCCGACCGGTGGTATCGTAGCCGGGTCGACTGCAGCCGCTGTTGCCGTCGCTGGCTGCGTCTCATTCGGGCGACTTGCCCGCGCAATCGGTCGCCATGCGAGCCAGGCCGAAAACAGGGCAAACACAATAAACACCAGTGACCACAGTTGACCCTGTCCCAGCGTGGTAAACGCCGGCTCAAAAACAAAAGGGTAGGTCAACAGCCCCAGCATCGATGCCGTATTCGACAACGCGTACAGCCGATAGGGCGAGCGATTCTGAAACGACTGCCCAAACCACGCCTGCAGCAGCGGACCGCTGGACGCCAGCAGGAAATACGGCAAGCCGACGCTCGTCGTCAAAATGCCCAGGATTCGTAGCGTCGGCCAGGCGCCGTCGACAGGTTTCCAGTCGGGCGATGGCGTAATGGGCAAAACACATAGTGCCACTGCGATCAACAGCAAGTGCAGCCCACCTTGCCATTTCGGCGAAAGTCGGCTGACGCTCCAATGGGCATAGGCGTACCCTGCAAACAACGCAGTCTGAAAGAACAACAGGCAACTGGTCCATACCGCCGGACTGCCCCCAAACCAGGGCAGTATCACTTTGCTGATCACGGGCTGAACCTGAAACACCAGAAAAGCGCTGATGAAGATCGCCATAGCAAAACACCAGGCAAGGCCGCGCTGCTCCGGCAAGTCTGTCGATTTCGCTTTCATGGCAAGCTATCCCGTTCTTCCACTCGATGCGGGCCTGCCGCGCAGACCGGGTGCACCAGCAAAGATAGCTCACGGCAGCCCTGAACTGCGCCCTTGCCGACAAAACCGTGCCAGCCGCTCCAGCTATTTCAATTGGTAGTCGCAGCCGCCTGAAGCGTCGCACTGCGCACAGAAGAGAATCTGCTCAGAAGCTCTCAATACTACGCCAATCCACGCGTTCGCAGCATGGCCTCGCCACGCTCGA
>JAGQOW010000087.1 GCA_020427155.1 Planctomycetales bacterium
ACTTTGCTGAGCACTTTGGCAATTTCGTCCTTGAAGCCGGTGTACATCGGGTTGATGCGCAGGCGGTCAAGATAATCAGCCACACCGCCTACGCGAGGGCAAATCGACATCTGATTGTCGTTGAGCACAACCAAGAGCTTTCCGCACTGACGACGTGCATTGTTCATCGCCTCGAAAACGACGCCCGACGGAAATGCCCCGTCGCCAATCACAGCCACCGAATGGCGTTTATCTGCTGGTCGAAGCAATTCGTCGCCACTGGCAAGCCCGAGCGCTGTAGAAACACTTGCCCCGGCATGGCCGGTCATGAAGAGGTCGTATTCACTCTCGGCAGGATTCGGGTAACCCATCAAGCCGCCCTTGGTCCGCATCGTGCTGAATTGAGAAAACCGACCGGTAAGGAGTTTGTGTGGATAGATTTGGTGTCCCGTGTCCCAGATCAATCGGTCTTTGCTAAAGTCGAACGTCCCATGCAATGCGATAGAGAGCTCAACAACTCCCAGATTCGATGCAAAGTGTGCGCTACGACAAGCAATCAGATTGCAGAGCACGTCGCGCATCTCGGTGGCTAACTGCTCAAGTTGAGGCAATGAGAGCCCGTCAAGATCGGCAGGACTTTCGATGGTGGGTAGAATTTTGTGAATCAATTCTTTCTCCGCCGTACGAAAAGTGCGAGTTCCCGTAAAGGAGCGACCGAACTGCCAAATCCTTCGATTGCCTGGCACGCCTGATCTATCAATACCTCGGCACGCCGTCGGCTAGCCTCCTGCCCGAGCACCGACGGGTAGGTCACTTTGCCGTGATCAGCATCTTTTCCTAATCGCTTCCCTACTTCGCTTTCAGATCCCGAAACATCCAGCAGATCGTCGACCACCTGGAAAGCCAAACCAAGATGCTGGCCATATAGGTCGAGTGCTGCGAGTTCTCTGGAGTTCGCCTCCGCGACTATCGCTCCCAATCGGAGCGAAGCCCGGAAGAGAGCTCCGGTCTTGCGCCGATGGATGAACTCTAACCGTTCTATCGAGTGCTCATTAACTGACTGATCCAAATCATCGGCCTGGCCGCCTACCAGCTCGTTGGCGCCAGCGGCTCGAGCTAACTCGGCACAGCACCGGGCTGCCCGTTCGGCAGGTTGGATTTCGGTTGCCAAGACTTCAAATGCCCTCGCGAGGAGTGCATCGCCGACGAGAATGGCCGTCGCTTCGTCAAATTGTTTGTGACAAGTTGGGCGTCCCCGGCGGAGATCGTCGTCATCCATCGCCGGCAGATCATCGTGAACAAGCGAGTAGGCGTGAATCATTTCTACGGCCACAGCTGCCGGCAATGCACTTTCGACAGAGCCACCGCAGGCTTCTGCGGCAAAGAGAACCAGTTGGGGGCGAAGCCGCTTTCCAGGGGCTAGCAAGCAGTATTGGATGGCTTCTCGCAGACGCTCGGGGCAACCTGAATCGAACTCGATGCTCCGCAGCAACGACTCATCGATCCGCTGGCAGAGCTCGCGACCCAAGTCGGGAAGAGTAGGGGAATTTAGATTCATTTAATGACGTCTGCCCAAGTGAAATGCACTGGTTACCTTCATCTTAAAACAGGGAAGTGCCATCGTCTACGTCGCTACCAGCCTTGGGGCCCCTTTTCGCGCTTCTCCGACTGCTACGAGCAGAGCTTTTCTGAGTGAGCGACTCATCGCCAGGCTCCTCGAAAGGCCGGGTACGCGGCCGACCAGATACGTCGAGGTCGCTGATGAGCTCAATCCGTCGCTCTGCTTCGCTGAGCTGATGGTAACAAGCCTTCAAGTGCTGTACGCCGTGTTCGTAGTGGTCAAGCGATTCGGCCAGGCCTAATTGTCCACCTTCGAGCTTGGCGACAATCGTCTCAAGCTGTTTGAGCGATTGTTCGAAGTTGGAGTCTGCGGTCTTTGCGACTTTTTTCTTGGCCATGATGTTACCGGGTCTGGTTGGAGATGCTGTGAATTCGCTGCTGAGGTTATGAAGACTTTGACAGTTCGACTCGATCTACGGTACTGGTCAGGGTACCGGCGGACAACTGAGTCGTTATCTGTTTGCCTGTGGTTACTTGCTTTGCCGACGTAATGAGCCGACCAGTACTTGAATCATGAGTGAGGCTATAACCTCGCTGCAGCACGGCCAGGGGGCTCAGCGAGTCGAGTTTGCCGCTAATGGCGGCGACTCTGCTTTGTTGCTCGCGCAAACTTACCTGAATGGCCCCATGCAATCGTTTTGCCAGGTCGTCTATCTGGCGGCTCAAGTGGAGGGTACCGTCAAGCGGTCTGGCAAAAGTTGGGCGGCTGGCAATGGCATCCAAGCGGCTACGGTGACTTGCCACCTGAGTTGCGAGGATACTGTGGAGCCGTACTTGTAATCCCCGCAGCAGATCGACCACCGCCTGCGTCGAGGGTACGACGAGTTCGGCAGCTTCACTGGGAGTAAGCGCACGCACGTCTGCCGCCAAATCGGACAACGTGACATCGATTTCGTGGCCGACGGCAGAAACAGTCGGTATGTGTGAAGCGGCGAGCGCTCGCACGACAGGTTCCTCGTTAAAGGCCCAGAGATCTTCGAGACTCCCGCCCCCGCGTCCTACCACCAAGACATCGAGCGCCGGCCTCACCCGGTTCGCTTGCTTGATGGCATTTGCGATCTCCGCCGCCGAGCCGTCGCCTTGCACCCTTACAGGAAAGATTAAGACATCGCCCCCCTGCCAGCGGCGCCGCATGACTTCAAGGAAATCGCGGATTGCCGCGCCTGTTGGGCTAGTCACAATACCGATCCGGCGAGGAAAGGCAGGCAAGGGGCGTTTGCGATCCGCGTCGAACAGGCCTTCTTTCCCCAGCTTTTCGCGCAGCTTGCGCAGAGCCAATTCCAAGGCGCCAATGCCCTGCGGTTGAAGCTGTTCGACCACCAACTGGTAACTGCCTCGAGGCGGGTAGACGTCGAGACGGCCTCGACACACAACTTCAAGGCCGTCATGGAGATCGAATTTCAACTTTGACGCGGTTCCGCGCCATATGACTCCGCGTAGTTGGGCGTTGTCGTCTTTAAGCGTGAAATAACAGTGACCCGACTGGGGCTGCGAGAAATTGGAGATTTCGCCGGCCACCCAAACATCGTTAAATTGGCATTCGACGACACCCTTTAGCTGGGTAGTCAGTTGGGTAACTGAGAGCACCTGCTGGCTGTGGGACGGATTGGCGTCTGGCATTCGATTCCCTGATGTGGCCCGTGCAAGTGTGCTGCTCGCTACTATACAAGGTCCCATTCTAAAGGATTCTGGCACAAGCCTTGTAGGCCTCTTGGGCGAAGATCGGCTGGGAGCCGGCAAGGAGAAGGAGCCTGAATTGCCAAATCGTTGGAATCGAATCGATTTCGCCATGGCGTTGAATGGTAGAGCAATTCGATCAATCCCGCTCAATCGACTTCTCTTTTCGACAGCCACTGCCATTGGTCGTTTGGCTCTAAGAGCTGGCGAGCCTCTTCGCCGGTCAGCCATACACGGGCTCGCTCGTCATTTTTCAGATAGGCGTCCCAGAAAGCCGTCGTTAGCGCCAGGATCACTTGATGATGATTAGGATTCGTCGAGCGCGTTGTTCGGCCGCCGAAGACCGAGTGCTGTGCCTCATACAATACAAGTTCAAATCGATCTATCGACTTAGGAAGAGCGGTAAACACTTGCCGTCGCGTCTCTACTGTTTGTCTGCCGATCGGAACGACATCTTTGGTGCCAGTCATCAGCATCCAAGGAACCGAAACATTGGCAAATGACTTCGAGCCGTTGTTCAGCGGAGACGAGGGGCTATAGGCTATCGCTGCATCAATTCGTTCATCGAAAAACTTTTGGCCTACTAAAGGAAGCGATTGCCCTGCAATGGCTTGTGTCGTCTGTGCTCCAAATGAATGGCCGCTCATTCCGATACGATCCAAGCAAATGCGTCCTGACAAAGGATGACCAGCCTTGGCATGCCAATCTGAGAATTGATCCAGTACTACTTTGACGTCTTGGCAACGAAGAACCAGGTTTTTGGGCGAAGCTGCTTGACGCATGGCACGCATTCGTCCCTCGAAGCGGCCTTTCCAGACGGATTCGTCGCTTCCCGGATGCTGCACAAAGACAGCCAAATATCCTCGGGCTGCAAGATGTTCTCCAAGATAACGGGCCCCATTGCGAGAACCGCCCAATCCGTGGCTGAACAATACGACAGGCGCCGGTTGATCCCCATCGGGAAGATAGACTTTTAGAGGGATCTCGCGTTCTCGGTTCTCATCAGCGAGCACAAGCTCGACCGAATCGACACCGTGGTCTGTCGCCAACAGCGGATCGTACTCCAGCCCTGCAGCTTCAAGAGCTGGACTACAAACAGCAAGAACCAGGCAAACGATGGCTGCAATAGTGCGCCTAAGCCCAATGCCCTTGAGAGCCGAAGTAACTGCCACCTTACTCTCCTAAAGAAAGACCTCCCTCACGCATTCGCCCAGGCCGCGTAAATCTTGGCTCCATGCCACAGGGTTGTGACACAGGCGATCAAACTGACTCGAAGTGTGCTAGGCGATTAGCCGGTCTTTTGGCACAACCAAAGTGTAAGGCGGCCGAGCATGTATTGGGATAACCTCTGACGCTAACGCGAGGCCTCCAGAGAATTGCGCCGAGCGTGATTCGGGACGTATGGAAACCTCCCCGGGCCGGCGGGCGCCGCTGGCAGCCCAGTCTTCGGCTTCGATGGTAAGGTCTGTGAGAAACTGCTCGACACGCTGCCGACTTAGTTCGAGTTGGTCGCGATCGAGATCTGGAGCGATGGTGATGGGCGGCCCCATGATGCCGCGCACTTGAGAGAACGGTCGAGGAATCGCGTGGCGATCCCAGCTCTTGACGCGCCAAGGCCGGTCGGCTCCGAGGCCCAGCGGCACGATCGGCAAACCGAGTCGAGACGCCAGGTAGACGGCGCCGACGGCCATTTTGCGACGTGGGCCGCGCGGTCCGTCGGGAGTAATGGTCAGATGCATCCGTTGGCCCAAGCGCGCCATCTCGAGCAAAGCGGCTGCGGCGCCACGGTTGGTCGATCCACGTACACAGTCGAAACCCATGTGAAACGCAACGCGGGTCAGTATGTCGGCGTCGCGATGTCTGCTAAGCAACATCGCCAAGTTGCAATTGCCCCGCAGGTAGAGCGGGATGAGGATGTACTCATGCCAGAAGACATAGATACACGGTCGATCGCAACCAAGTTTAGGATCGACTGATGGATCGTAAAAGAGCGCACGATACTGCAAGGTGCTCATCCAAGCACGGATACTTTGAGCGGCAAGCAATCCGCCCCAGCGTGTTTTTAACGACGTTGAATCTAGTGTAGGCATTTTGTTCAGACGCAGGCTCTAAATTCCTGGATTGTAGAGTTTGGTTCAAACTTTCCACTGGCCACTAAAAACCTCGACGGCAGGGCCAGTCATATAGACGTGATTGTCTTGTTCGTTCCATTCGAGTTGCAGGTCGCCGCCCAGGAGATGGATTGTGACCTGACGGTTTGAGCGACCGGTCAGCACACCGGCCACACAGACCGCGCTAGCCCCAGTGCCACAGGCCAAGGTCTCTCCCGAGCCGCGTTCCCAAGTTCGCTGCCGGAGTTCGTTGGGCGAAAGAACCTCCACAAACTCCACGTTCACGCGGTTGGGAAAGTGAGCGTCGCTCTCGATCAATGGACCGAGTGTGTGGACCATGCTGTCGGTGGCCTCGTCGACAAATGTGACGCAATGGGGATTGCCCATCGAAACGCAAGTAACCGTCAGATCGAGTTCCGGAAGAGCCAACTGCACGTCGGCAACAGGTTCACCGTGGAGGGTAGTGGGAATCTTGCCGGCTTCGAGAATCGGCTCGCCCATGTCAACGCGAACCTGGTCGACGAGTCCGTTGCTGGTCGATAGTTGCAAACTGTAGATCACGCCACCCGACTCAATCTGCAACGTCTGACTAGAGGCCAAGCCGTGGTCGTGAATATACTTGGCGACGCAACGAATTCCATTGCCACACATTTCAGAGGGAGTGCCATCGGCGTTGAACATCCGCATCTCGGCGTCTGCATTCTCGGAGGGGCAGATCAGAATCAGTCCATCGCCGCCAACGCCAAAGTGACGATCAGAAATAGCGCGAGCCAAGCAGGCAAGGTCGTCGGGCACCGGTTGGGAGAAACAATCGACGTAAACGTAATCGTTGCCGGCTCCGTGCATTTTTGTAAATTGGAGCATGATTTAGTTACGGGGTACGAGTCGTGAGTAGCTAGTCAAATGTTGCGAGTTAGAATCTGAGGCATCTGTGAGCAGCAGGTAAAGCCTAGTCAACAGGTTTTGCAACCTCTAGCAACTCGCTGCACCTGGCCACTTACCCTGTCAGGTCCAGAGACTTGCCGCTGGTGCCTGTAGGATCCTTAGCCTGGCGTAGAGGTTCGCTGGCAGCTTCTTCATTCGCTGCTTTTTGCTTTTCATGGGGCGCTTCCCAAAGTCGGCGTCCGTCGGCATCGCGTTCTGAGACTCCCTGGTCTTCTTCCGTGGCGCCGATACCGGCAGCCTGCTCTGCCTTCTTCTCTCCGTCGGCTTGCCTCTGTGCGGCGACCGCATCTTTTTGGGCGCGCTCAGGTTCATTCCCCTTGGTCTGCGAAAGCGGTGCACCGGCGGCGCTGCCGAGGACTCCGCCCATTGGTCCGACGCTCATGGTTACAACTCCTACTTGTTAGCCATAGAACACGTACAGAATGAATAAGGTGCGATTTGAGATTCGGAGACTGTCGAGCCACTGTCGAGTGGCAGTGCTTGAACTGCGTTTCGATGTTGTAGTTACCTTCCCCAACTTGGCAACAAGGGGAAGCGACGTTTTGCTTCGCGCTGGGTGTCGAGCGTGCCGCTGGCGTCCAAGTCTTTTTGGATCTGCTGAATCAAATTGTTGATACCCGGAAACGCTTGCGTATGGACCTGTGGATCTGCCACGGTACCATCGACATACATTTGCATGATTTGCTGACTTGCCTGTCCGAGAAAATTATTGACAAACGGAAGCCTAGTATCGTTGCGACCCACCACTCCGTGGAATACCAGATTGAGCTGTTGGTCGAAATTGGTGTAACCACGTCCAAAGAGACTGACGGCGTCGCCGAGAAAATCGAGTTGATCGAGATAGATGTGGCGTCCCTGAATGCGAAACCTCATGTTGCTCTGGTTGAACGCGGTCGTATCGGGCGTGCTATTACGCAACACCTTCAAGAGGCTGACCAGGATCGGCAATTCATAGATATTGGCATCGGTCACTTTGACGTCGCCTTCGCCCACCAGATTGTCTAGCGATCTTCCTCGACCACGAAGGTTGATATTTGCGGCGAACTTTCCGGCAAAGGGCTGCTGGCTATGGAACCGTTCAATCATCATCCGCATCAAGTCTGCGCCAGCTAGCGATGCCTGGGCCCCATACTCGGGCAAGACGTCGAAAGTGATCCAGCCGTCGCCTACGACGTCACCACCATAGACTTTGGCCGCAATCCTGCGGGTGGGCAGACGTTGGGCTTCGGTGGCCCAGCGCCCAAGCCGGCAGCTAGTTTCATCGGCATAGAGCGGGCCCCGAATGTTTGTAAACTGCACATCTTGAAACGTTGCGGAATCGATTTCCAGTTCGCCCTTGGTATAACAGCGCCCCGCGACGTTGGTGCCTTCGAGCCGAACGGAACCGTGCACGTTGCGCAAATCGAGGCCAACCTGCAAATCGGTCTGATGGCAGTCGAGCACGACATCCCAATGCGAGTCGATCGTAGCGAGTGCGTCTCGCGACTTAGAGAATCGCAGCGTACCGTCGTGCAAGCGAAAGCTACCGGTAGGTTTCAAGCTTTCAATAAGCTTCCGCAGTCTTAGTGGCAGGGCGAGCGTCAGATCTCGTCGAACGGCCAATCGATCGACAGATAGACCAGTCAATTCGAAGTTCCATGCACCGTCGTCGGCAAACAATCCGCTGCCGTTGCTGTGAACCGTGGTACGGCCATTTTGAGCGCGAACCTCCTGCAACGATACTTTGCCGTCTTCGTATTCGAATGTTCCTGCCACTTGCTCCAAAAGGTAAGGAAAGAACTTCGGCTGAACGGTTGCTGTATCGGGATGCGGGTTGATTACAGCGCGAATCGAGGGTTTGGCAAAGCCTGTCTCGTGATACACCGTTGCAGCAAGGTCAACCTGTCCCCTTGGCCGGACTTCGTCCCATGCTTTTTGCACCGAGTCGGGCAGCGCCTGCTTGAGATCGTCGTCGAGAGGGATTTGCTGCCCCATGAATTGGAGAGAGAGTTCGTTACCATCGTCCTTAGGCCGAAGGTAGCCTTGGCATTGAACTTGCCGTGAACCGCTGGAAGCTAGATTGCGGAAGGTCCAATGCTTGTCCTCAGCCAAAATTAGCCCGCGAATACCACTTAATGGATAAGGAAATTTGTCGTACTTGATTCGGCAGTCGGTGAGTTCCAAGTGCAGCGAGGTCTGGGGAACCAATTGTCCTGCCTCTTTTCTTTCAAGGCGCCAGTTTACTTGAAATCTCCCGGTCGGATGCATCGACTCGATTACCTGCCTGGTCTTTTCTGGCATCGCCTCGATCATGCGCTGTTGGATCTCGATATTCTGCCCCGAGATCTCAACCCAACCCCGTGCGCCGGGCTGCGGGTCAAAGACTTGTCCGACTATTTTTAGCGGCTGCCCTCCACTATGACCGACTAGATCGATGTCGATTCGTGCCGGCAGGTCGGCTTCGCCGGGTTGATAACGAAGCGAGCCCGAGCCGTTATTCAGGCGATAGCGGAACTTGTCGGATTCAAATGCCAGGTCGCGGCCATGAAGCGTGACGCGCGGTCGCCACTGTGCACCGTCGAAAGTTAATTGCAATTCGCCGTCGGCAATGCCGGTCGGGCGGTATTTATCCCACTGATCTTTGACGAGAGCCGGCAGGGCTTCATAGAGATGTCCGTCAAGCGGCACATTGTCGATTCTCAATCCCATGGCCAAGGGCGCCGCCATGTTCCATCCTTGAGATTGCAGCTGCATGGCCACTTGAGAAGGGCCTAGATTGCCGCGCAACTCCTGCACGCTTATGCCCGTATTGTCAAGCCGCAAGTTGCACTCGAGTTCGGTCAGCGGCCGAGGCAATCGCGGATCTTCCAGACGTCCAGCGGTTAGATGGAATTGTGCATCCAATCGAGGTACTGCACCGGCGCGAAAGGCGTGCTGAATACTTGCTTTGCCATCGACCATTCCTTGCAACATCGATTGGCCAAATATCTCAGGCGCATACGCTGCGCCCCAGGCATGCAAAGCCGGTGGAATCTGAAACCGCTCGAATTGCGTTTCCAGGTGAAGCAGATTCTTGGTTAGATCGACCGTGGCGCGAAGTTCGACCCTCTTGACCGACGGACCACTCCAAATGCCGTGGATCTCCAGGGGTGGGATGTGGCTGGGGATGTTTTCTGGTTGCAGTTGAGTGCTCGCCTGTAGTGTTTCAGGAGCGGTCGAGGGTGAGATTGTAAGATTCACCTCACGTAGCGCCACCGGCGGCAAGTGGGTCTGCTGCTGATCATGTAGCGCAATTTGCGCATCCTTAATTACAATTTGGGGGCGCGATTCTCCGCAAGGAGGCAGCGGCCAGAGTGACTCAATGTTCCAATGTCCGTCATCACATCGCGAGATCCATACTTGTGGGTGCTTTATTACCACCTGACTGACGCTTAACTTATTCTTTGCCAACTCCGAAAGCGTCGCGTCACATGACAGCATGATTTCGTCGACAACGAGCAGATTGTTCTGTAACTGCAGGCTACTTGTTTCTGAGATGGCAAGGTCGTAGAGTGCGATGCCTCTGCCTTCGACCAACCGCGCCCCCCCGATGCTAACATTGAACTGAGGAAACTTTTCGGCAATTACTTGCTCAGCATAGCGCCGGATCTCGTCGTCCATCCGAGTGAATAGATAGACTCCCAGCCCCAATGCAACGACCAACGTCAGGATCGCGGCAAGTTTGAACAACGACCAGCAAGTATTGACCAGGGGAGCGATAGTGGCAGGCTTTCTTGAGCACGCCGTCGTGGCGCGCAAGATGGACTGAACTTTGCGCTGCTTCTGAGGCCTTGGAGCCAAAAGTGCGCATTTTGGGAGCGGAATCGTAGGTTTCTGGGCATGAGATGGTCAAGACAGCCTGCTGAAAGCAAAGCGAACCGCTAGCACCGGTGGCGTGCGGCGCCGCTTAGATCGCCCCCCTTTGACAGCTTCACCACTTGAGGAGCAATCGCCCAGCAGCAATGCTAGCTTGCACACCGCCAGGCAGATTGAGGGTTGAACCAACACTAGGATTTCGAGCGAGACCAGCCAGCTTCCGCCACCAGTCGTAAGTCATCGACTGCTCGGGCAGGCTTGCCTGGCGCCAAGCAAGTCGCAGTGCTTCACAGACCATGATGTTGTTCGCCTGAGTGAAAGGTTCCAGAGCGAAAGCGAGTTCTTGGCAGGACAGCGAAGGGGCTACTGGTCTTCCCAAAGTCTTGCTCAAAAGTACCTGGGCCTGCGATTCAATGTACTCCTGCGCCTCATCCGCTTGAGACGCCAGGCGCAGCAGCGCGGCGTCCACCTCCGGGTTGTACTCTGCTCGGAGCATTGGAAGCAGCTTGTTGCGGATCTGGTTGCGGCTGAATTGGGAATCCTGATTGCTGCTATCAGTTCGATACGTCTGGCCGATGTCGTGAAGATACGATTCTAACGAATTGCGCGAGCAGCCGAGTAACGGGCGCACCAGAGTAACGACAGTCGAGAGCTGCCTTTTGAAAGGAATGCCACGTAGCCCCTGGAGGCCCGAACCGCGCAACATGCGAAACAGCAGCGTCTCGATCAGGTCGTCGCGACTATGTGCTGTTGCCAGATAACGGCTTCCGCATTGCTCGGCAGCTTGGGTGAGAAGTTCGTAGCGAAGTTTTCGTGCCGCAGCTTCGATACCGTCTCCTTCCGCTTCGGCCCTGGCTGAGACGTCGCCATTTAGGATCGTGATTGGCACTTGAAGACTCTCGCATTGCCGGCGGCACCAAACGGCGTCGGCCTCAGACTCGTCGCCTCGAAGATGGTGATTCACATGGAGGGCAACCACTCGGCCTGCTCCTCCATGCCGATGTTTGAGTTCCAGCAATGCACGAAGCAAAGCGATGCTGTCGCACCCACCTGAAATGGCGACTGCCACGTGGACATCACTCCAAAGCGAGTAAGGCCACGCTTGCAGGAGACCCACTGGCACTTCGGGGGCCAGCGGCAATGGAGATGCGTCAGCTTTCAATTTGTCGGTCACGCTGGAAAGTTGCTTTCGGTGAAACTGGGGGACTTGAAAGCGGCCAGAAGGATTGCCAAAGCGTCAGAATCAGCAAGATTTCAACCGGGATGGCGACCCATCCAAATAAAGCTAAGCCCATGCGACGTCTCAGCTTGCAAGGTGGTGCAATTCTGATACCATGCTAGTGGATCGGGTGTCCTAGCCCAATTGGTAGTTGGAACTGGGCACTCAGTTCATCGACGAAATAAATAAAGGCCTCGTGCTATTGCCTCTTACAGGGGGCGACGGAAGGGTTACCACCGGAAAGTACTGCGAGGCGGATGTTCGTTGTTGAGAAATCCTAGCTGAGTCGTCCAGCGGGTTTTCCCTTGATTGGGAGCCGTTGCTGGGCCCTCGATTGAATTCATGGTTCACCGATTGTTGTTCGACATGTTTGAGATTTGTCAGTTACTGCTTGTCTCCTTGGTGCGGTGGAGTCTGGGCCTTGCCCAGGCGATCGTTTGCCTGGTAGACCGCTGGGCGCTTGTGAAATTGCGTAGCGGTTGGGCTTCGTTGAAGTTCGAGTCCGATTGCATTGCGGGGGCCACTTATTTTGGCACCTGCTGCAAGGCAGCTCGGCTCCTCCGACAGGGTAGCTATGGCGATCTCTGCCACGGCAATGTCTGCCTGCCAGTAGCGGTGGGTCTGCCTGCCGGTAGTGGTGGGATGGGCAAAGCCGCCTGCAATCCCTGGGTCCGCGGACACTTCGCATCCCGCACCTCCGTCGAACGCATTGTCCTGGGTTCCATGACGTATAGCAAGGACGTGGTCCAGAGCTGATTGCTCGGCCACGATGTTCTCCACAACTACTTCTGCCGCATGATGAAACGACGTAGGGGCTGGAAGGCCTTCGTTTCAAGACTTCTCCTCGGCTGGTGGGTTGCTCTTTCGGCGAGTTAACTCGCTCCCCTGTCAGGCGCAAGCAGGCGAGTATCCTAAGAGACTCTTGAGTTGTAGTTTAGGAAGGAATCCCATGGTATTACCTCAAACGGTAGCCACGGCTCTCGTATTCCAATCGCTGCTGGCGGTATTGGAAGTTTGGGAGGTCGTAGCGATCATCGCTGCCGCCCTGCTTGGGATGGGCTTCGTCAAGTTGCTTGACCATCTAAGTAAACGGGATGCCAACAGAGAAGCCGCTCATATTATCGAGAGGGCGGAAATCGAAGCCACGTCTCGCCGCAAAGAAGCTGCCGTTGAAGCCAAAGAGCTGGCACTGCAGGAAAAAGACCGATTGGAACGCGAAAACAACGTGATTCGCAATGAGCTTCACCAGCGCGAGCGAGAATTGGACAAAGCTGGAGACGCAATCGCACAGCGGAACGAGCAACTTCAAAAACAGGAGAAAATGGTTGAGAACAATCAGCGTCGGCTGGCAGAAAAGCTGGAAGACGCCACTCGCCGACAAAAAGAGCTCGATGACTTGCTCGATCTCGAACGGCAAACCATGCATCAGCTTAGTGGCTTGAGCCCTGAAGAAGCAGAAGCCAAACTCCTCGATCGACTCGAAAAGGAATTAGTTCGCGAGCAGGGTGCGCTAATCTTGCGACACGAGAGGCAAGTGCTGGACAAGTGTGATGAAAAAGCCAAGGAGATGCTAATCACTTCCATGCAGCGATTCGCCGCTTCGCATACGGCCGAGTCGACTACCAGCACCGTCGATATTCCAAACGACGAAATGAAAGGTCGCATCATTGGTCGCGAAGGCAGGAACATTCGTGCCCTGGAGAAAGCAACTGGCGTCGATGTGATCATTGACGATACTCCCGGGGTTGTCATTGTCAGTGCTTTCGACCCAGTGAGACGTGAAGTAGCGCGGATTTCACTAAACAAACTAATCGCGGATGGCAGAATTCATCCGTCTCGCATCGAGGAGCTTGTTGCCGAAACTGAGAAGGAAATCGAAGCCGAGATTCGGAAGTTCGGCGAAGAGGCGATGCAAGAAGCACAAGTTTTTGGTCTGCACAATCGGGTGATCGAACTGCTAGGGCGATTGAAGTATCGTACCAGCTATAGCCAAAACGTCTTGCGGCACTCGATCGAAGTATCCTTCATTGCCAGTATGCTGGCTGACGAAATGGGGCTGGATGCAGAACTGGCTCGCCGGGCCGGTTTGCTGCATGATATTGGTAAGGCGGCCGATCACGATATCGAGGGAGGCCATCCGAAGATTGGGGCCGATCTGCTCAAACGCTTTGGCGAGGGCCCGGAAGTCGTTCATGCGGCGTTGGGTCACCACGACGACATTCGTCCCGATATGCCGTACACTGTGCTTACCGCCGCGGGCGACGCTTGTAGTGCATCGCGCCCCGGCGCACGGCGAGAGACTCTCGACCGCTACATAAAGCGTATGCAGGAACTAGAGAAGATTGCTACCAGTTTCTCCGGTGTTGAACAGGCCTTTGCGATCCAAGCGGGGCGCGAGGTTCGGGTGATTGCCAGTGCGACCGACACGACGGACGAATCCTCGGCCAAGATTTGCCGAGATATTGCCAGAGCCTTCGAACAACAGCTCACTTACCCCGGCGAGATCAAGGTCACGCTGATTCGTGAAACTCGAGTCACAGAGACAGCACGCTAGGAAAATGGCCACCTCTCCACTAAGAATTCTCTTCATTGGCGATATCGTCGGGCGACCAGGTCGAGAAATTGTCGGGAAGGCTCTGCCTGGGTTGATTCGTCGTCGGCAGCTTGATTTGGTGGTTGCCAATGCCGAAAATGCCGCTGGCGGTTCAGGATTGACGCCCGCAATCTACCGAGAATTGATTAAGGCTGGGGTCGACGCGATTACCTTAGGAGACCATGTTTACCGCCGCCGCGAGATCTATCCGATTCTTCGCACGAAAGACAACATCGTGCGTCCGGCCAATCTGCCTGAAGAAGCCGTTGGCAGGCAATGGACGACGGTGGAAGCCCGAGACGGCACCCCTGTCGCGGTGTTTTGCATGCTTGGGCAGTTGTTTATGAAGCCTGTGGACAACCCCTGGCGAGCCGCCGACCGAGTCCTCGCCGCGACTCCGGCAGACGTCTGTGTGCGATTGGTAGATTTCCACGCCGAAGCAACAAGCGAGAAACAACTGTTAGGCCGCTACCTGGACGGCAAGGTGTCGGCTGTACTGGGCACGCATACCCACGTGCCTACTGCCGACGAGACCCTTTTGCCTGGCGGAACCGGCTTCCAATGCGACGTCGGCATGACGGGGCCGTACGAGAGCATCATCGGTCGTCGGATCGATCGTGTCATGGAAACGACGCTGACAGCGAATCCTACGCAATTTGAAGTTGCTGGCGGTGATTGCCGACTATGTGGGACACTGGTCGAGGTAGAACGCGCTACAGGACTTGCCACGGGCATCGAGCGCGTCTGCCTTTTGGAATCGGACCTCCCCGAGCTAGAATCTGAGGCTGCTGCCAACAGCTAGCATAAATCGGCGAAGGATTGCCTGATTCGCCTTGCCGCAAGAAAGCTGCTCGGCTATCGTTCGCACCGCTTTTCGTCAGTTGGGTTACCGTGCTAAAAGCCCCAACCAAGCCGTCCCGGGAATTGTCTTTTGCAGTTCGACTCGTGCTGCTTGGATTGGCAGGGGTGGGCTTGATATTGCTGATCGCTGCTCGCACACTCGAGCCCGATCCGCGAGGCTTCGGAACTCACGAACAATTAGGATTTTCGCCGTGCGTCTTTCAAAGTTGGACCGGTCGACCATGCCCCACTTGCGGCGCCACTACCGCTTGGGCACACACCCTGCGGGGCAACTTAGCGCAAGCTGCGGCATGCAACCTGGCAGGCGTGCTTTCGTGTGCTGTGGCAGTTGTCGGAGTGCCTTGGTTGTTACTGGCGGTCGCTCTGGGACACTGGCCGATTGTGCGGCCAGAACTTCGACAGTTGCTCCTGCTGGCAACAACCTGGTTCGCATTGATGATACTCGACTGGTTGCGGCGTTGGTTTTTCAATTAAGCCTCGGCGCAGAGTCCACTGCTCATTTTGAAAAGCGTTTTCGCTCATCGGAGCGATGATTCGAGGATATGCCCAAAAAGAAATAGCTATTGGCAAGGAAAAGAAAATGGACTGTTCTTCCTCCCGAAATTGTACCACGTATCTTGGTGCTCTGCTTGCATTAGCAATGCTCGCAACAAGTGGATGTGTGCACTCGATCTTGGCTACGGGGATCTACCTCTGGCAAGGCGGTAACGTCGTCCCTGCTCAGTGCGATGCGTTAGAAGATCAGCGGGTGGTTGTGGTTTGTCGGCCTCCTTCATCTAACGAGTATCGCCATGCGGGTGCTGCACGCAGCATCGGCAAACGCGTCAGCCAGAAACTGACAAACGTGCCTGGCATCGAGATCGTCAGCCATGCCGAAGTCGACAACTGGGTCGACGAGCAGGATTGGAACAACTTCAAAGAGCTCGGACGCGCGGTCAAGGCATCGAGAGTAGTCTATATCGAGCTGGATAACTTCGACCTCCACAAGGGCGCGACCCTGTATCAGGGCGATGCGGAAGTGAACGTCAAGGTCTACGATATGGCAAATCCCTCAGAACCAATCTACGAAAGCAATATTGGCCAGATCTTGTTCCCGCGTAATAGCGGTATCCCGGCTGCCGACAAGCCGGTACAACAATTCCAGCGCCAGTTTGTGGAAGTTGTCTCTGAGCAGATCGCAATCCACTTCTACAAGCACAATCCCAACGCCAGCTTTGCGCTGGATGCCGTGGCCAACGAATAGCCTCTTTACAACGGCGGGGGACTGCGACGCGGCGGGCCTGTAGGTCGACGGGGCTCGCGAGGATCGGGTCGAGGCGGCGCATTGCCGTTGGCGTCGGGTAGTGGCGGAAGGAACGTGTAATCCTCTTCCCAGCGCCAACCGAGAGGAGATTCGAGTTCTCGTTGAGCAAGCAGCGCCCAGGGGGTTTCGGGGTGTTGGTTGATGACTCGCTCGAGGAAGACGGTGGCTCGTGCCGCCAGGTTTTCTAAGCTGCTGTTGGGGAACGATTGGTCTGCAACCAGGACCCAAGTATTGTTCTTCGCTTGTTGAAACGACATGCCTTGCTTGGCTTGGGCAAGACTGGCATTGTAGCCGTCATTGCGAACTTTGGTTGCCAAAGCTCGCCCCATAGCCAAATCGTATCCTGCTTGCCAGCGAAGGCTCTCGATTTTCTCGCGATCGGCTTCCCCGAGAGATAGCACCTGGCAGATGCGATCAATCTTTGGCTGGCGAATCGCCGCGGCTCGTTGGGCCCGCGAAAGCAATTCCGCCAGAGTGGACTCATCTCGCTTGGGAAAACGCGTACGAACGTCTTCGATCGGCGAGGTCCAGGTCAGCTGGGCTGCCTCGACGAGCGCACTGCAGGCACGGTTCTTGCTCAAACGACGCTGGTATTCCTGAATGGAAATATAGTCTGGCTGATATCGGCGCATGACTTCTGGATCGAAAAAAGCCGCAAAATGAGCCGCCAGTTCGTCGGTTTCGCGACCGCTGACGTAACGCCCGACCTTGCGATTCGGATGCGAGGCAAAGAATAGCCCTCCTGTCTCATAGCACAAGCGAGTCAGCGTGTATGGCCCATAGCCCGAGTCGATTAGTTCGTCGTTGTCACCTGCGCCAAGAAAGTGGAGCTTGAGTCTCTCGGGCATAACCGATTCAGGTCCCAGGTTGACAGGGACCCACTGGGGACGCTGGTCGAAATTGGGGTCGGGGTCGACCCATTTAACATAGGCAATCTGCCGACCAAGCGGGGCAGGGCGACCGACCACGTAGACCGGCATCGCCAGCTTTCGACAAAGATCGACTGTTGTGTCGGCCCGTTCGGGGTCGTCTCCCGACTCGTCGGTGAAGACAACAATCATAACGTTGCGACGACCGCTGCTGGCGAGCCGATAAGAGCGAAACTTCTCAGCCACCATGCCAACCGCACGAAAGACATTCTCTTTACCCGTGTTGTCATCTTCGATTGCTTTGACTGCGGTTCGGATTTCGCTGATTTGATCCGTCGGTTTTGGCGTAAGCATGGTCGGCGACTCACCGAAGCCAACGACCGCGGTCAACAGCGGTTTATCGTGATGCTTTTCAAAAGCCGGGTTATTCGCCGCTTCGATGACTCCCAACTGCTGGTAAATACTGTTGAACCGCTTGAGAATCTTCGCGCGCTCATCGCGGAGACTACCCGACTGATCGAACAGCCAGACCACTAGCGTCGGCTGCTGTTCGACCGAGGTAAGGATCTCGCGGGTGATCAGGTCGATCGCACCGACGGCTCCGGTCGTGCCCATGCTGCTGAGCCCCTGAACAGCAAGTTCTTCGGTCAGTTCAGGGCCCTGGAAGACGGGGGCTTCAACTTCGATGGAAAGCCGCTGGCCAAAGTCGGTAATAGTTTCTGGTTCGAACACCACCAGCGACTGGTCTGCGATGACCATGGCCGCTGCACGCGCAGAGTCGTCGCCCGCCTGGCTGAGTGCCCCGTACTCTTCC